>NZ_BAABWT010000026.1:0-500 GCF_040365955.1 Phaeobacter sp. NW0010-22 | reverse complement strand
GCCGATATCGATGATGCGTGTTGCGGTTGCGGTGCCGTCTGTGGGGGTATCTGTGGCGGGGTTCTGGTCCTCATTGGTCTGCACGTCGACCGTGAGCGTCAGAGGCAGGGTGGTGTTGCCATTGCTCAGGTCCGAGCGGTTGGCGGTCGAGAAATCTGCAGGGAGGCTCAGGCTCAGCGCGCGGTAGGCCGCCAGCACATCGCCCACCGCCACCGCCTCAAGCGTGATCACCAGCGTCGCCGCGCCGGTTGTCGCGTCGTCGCCAATGCTCGAGGTCGCCCCGGCGGGCAGGGTGATCCCGAGGCTGGCCAGGTCCGAACCGCCCGGAAGCCCGGTGATCGTCAGCACCAGGCTCTCCAGTGCCTCGGAGCCATCCGCATCCGTCACCGCTGGCAGCAAAAGCTCCGCAGGCACAACAGGCGTCGGATCATCCGTCTCATCCGGAACCATGTCCGCCAGGCTGTCGTCAATCTCAACATCACCCTCAGCTGTGATGCGCA
>NZ_BAABWT010000025.1:0-1056 GCF_040365955.1 Phaeobacter sp. NW0010-22 | reverse complement strand
CACGTTGAGTATGAAACCGAAGCGCGCCACTACGCCCACGTTGACTGCCCCGGCCACGCCGACTACGTCAAAAACATGATCACCGGTGCGGCGCAGATGGACGGCGCTATCCTGGTTGTGAACGCAGCTGACGGCCCAATGCCTCAGACCCGCGAGCACATCCTGCTGGGCCGCCAGGTTGGCATCCCGCACATGGTTGTCTACATGAACAAAGTTGACCAGGTTGACGACGAAGAACTGCTGGAACTGGTGGAAATGGAAATCCGCGAGCTGCTGTCTTCGTATGACTACCCTGGCGATGACATCCCAGTGATCCCCGGTTCGGCTCTGGCCGCGATGGAAGGCAACACCCCTGAAATCGGCGAAGAATCGATCAAAAAGCTGATGGCGGCTGTTGACGAGTACATCCCAACACCGGCACGTGCTGTTGACCAGCCGTTCCTGATGCCCGTCGAAGACGTGTTCTCGATCTCTGGTCGTGGTACCGTTGTAACTGGCCGTGTTGAGCGTGGCGTGATCAATGTTGGCGACAGCATCGAAATCGTTGGCATCAAAGACACCCAGACCACCACCTGTACTGGTGTTGAAATGTTCCGCAAGCTGCTTGATCGCGGTGAAGCAGGCGACAACATCGGCGCCCTGCTGCGCGGTATCGACCGTGAAGCTGTTGAGCGTGGCCAGGTTCTGTGCGCACCTAAGTCGGTGAACCCACACACCAAGTTTGAGGCAGAAGCGTATATTCTGACCAAAGACGAGGGTGGCCGTCACACGCCGTTCTTCGCGAACTACCGTCCTCAGTTCTACTTCCGTACAACTGACGTCACCGGTACTGTTGAGCTGCCCGAAGGCACCGAAATGGTTATGCCTGGTGACAACCTGAAGTTCGACGTTGAGCTGATCGCACCGATCGCCATGGAAAACGGCCTCCGCTTCGCGATCCGCGAAGGCGGCCGCACCGTCGGCGCCGGCGTTGTGTCAAAAATCATCGAGTAATCACAGCTCTGCTGTGATGGTGGTGACAGGGGCTTTGGCCTAGGCAAAAGCGCCCGAGAACCA
>NZ_BAABWT010000024.1:0-1113 GCF_040365955.1 Phaeobacter sp. NW0010-22 | reverse complement strand
GGCGAAGGCACCGACCGGGTCGTCACTTATGTCAACTATGCGCTGGGGGCCGGTCAGGAGATCGAACGCCTGCAGACCAACGCCACCTCTGGCGTGGACAACATTGATCTGACAGGGAATGAGCTTGCTCAATATTTGTTGGGGAACGCGGGTGACAACTATTTGAAAACCGGTGGTGGTGCAGCAGATTATATGAGGGGCCTAGACGGTGACGACCGCTATCGGGTGTATAACGCGGGCGACAGTGTAATCGAAAGTGCAGGACAAGGCACCGACAGAGTCTATACTTCGGTCAATTACGCGTTGAATGCAGGGTCACATGTGGAATTTTTGCAAACCAATGGGGCCAGTACCACAAGCGGCATTGACTTGACCGGAAACGAGCTGGCACAGACCCTCGTTGGCAACTCGGGTAACAATCGGATCGATGGCAAAGGCGGCGCAGATATTCTCAGAGGGTTGGGAGCAGATGATACGTTTGTCTTCTCGACTGCTTTGGGGGCAGGCAATATTGACACAATCCTAGATTTCAATGTTGCTGACGATCAGTTTGAACTGGATGATGCAATCTTCTCAATGCTTTCGGTAGGGACTCTATCTACAAGTGCTTTTGCCGCAAATACAGCAGGGCAAGCTCAGGATGTATTGGACCGGATCATTTATGACACCAACGATGGTGACCTATTCTATGACGCAGACGGCAATGGCGCTGGAACGGCACTACAATTCGCATCCCTATCTGCCGGTCTTAGCTTGTCAAATAGTGACTTTTTTATCGCCTAACGCCTGCAGAAGGGCTTTTGTTGCGTAAAAAGTGGTGAAGCCCGGCATTTCCCTTTCCGTAGGTGGGTTTATCCTGCGGGTATTGAAACAAGGGGCAAGCGCTGTGTAGCCGTTGTTGACGGCTGCACGACCTCGTCTGCCGCTCGGCACTGGCACCTATGTCATCTCCGGATCGAATCCACCTTTTGGGACATTGCTACGCAATGGGTCGACGGTGCTCCGCGCTGACCCGTAGTCTCGCACCTTAGCTATCGCGTTGTATTAACCAGATGAATTTTTAAATAAGTCGCCCAGGCCTCATAGGAATATTTTTCTGGTGGTTTAGGGGAG
>NZ_BAABWT010000023.1:0-1417 GCF_040365955.1 Phaeobacter sp. NW0010-22 | reverse complement strand
TCACCTCAGATATCGAATGTAATGCCCTGCGCGAGGGGGAGGTTGCGGGAGTAGTTGATGGTGTTGGTCTGGCGCCGCATGTAGGCCTTCCATGCGTCTGAGCCGCTTTCGCGTCCGCCGCCGGTTTCTTTTTCGCCGCCAAAGGCCCCACCGATTTCCGCACCCGAGGGACCGATGTTGACGTTGGCGATGCCGCAGTCTGATCCGGCGGCTGACAGGAAATACTCGGTCTCGCGCACATCTGTCGAAAAGATGCACGACGACAGGCCCTGTGGCACCGCGTTCTGCATCTCAATCGCCTGATCCAGATCGCTGTATTTCACCACATAGAGGATCGGCGCAAAGGTTTCGGTGTGCATGATCGCCGACTGATCCGGCATTTCGACAATCGCCGGGTGGGCATAGGCCGCCGCGCCGTGGCTTTCAGCCAAGGCCTGACCACCGCCATGCACCACGCCGCCCTCGACCTGAGCCTGCGTCAAGGCAGAGCCCATCGCCGCCAGCGCGCCGGTGTCGATCAGCGGTCCAACCAAGGTTCCGCTGGCCAGTGGATCGCCAATCGGCAGCCCCTCGTAGGCTTTGATCAGACGCGGGATAAGGGCGTTGTAGACGTCTTCGTGCACGATCAGGCGGCGCAATGTGGTACAGCGTTGACCCGCGGTGCCAACGGCTGAAAACACAATCGCCCGCAGCGCCATTTCCAGATCCGCCGAGGGTGCCACGATCATCGCGTTGTTGCCGCCCAGTTCCAGAATGGTTTTGCCCAGCCGTTTGGCCATATCGCTGGCCACGGCCTGCCCCATCGGCACCGACCCGGTGGCCGAGATGATCGCGACGTCCTTGGAGGCGGTCAGCGCCGCGCCCAGATCCCGTTCGCCGATCAGCGTCTGGATCAGGCCCTCGGGCGCATCATCGCCAAAGTCACGACACACGCGGTCACAGATCTTTTGCACAGCCAGCGCGGTCAGGGGCGTTTTCTCGGACGGTTTCCAGATCACCGGATCGCCACAGACCAGCGCCAGCGCCGCGTTCCAGCACCAGGGCGCGACAGGGAAATTAAACGCCGTGATCACGCCGCAGGTTCCCATCGGATGCCAGGTTTCGCGCATCGCGTGGCCCGGGCGTTCGCTGGCGATGGTCAGACCGTACAGCTGCCGCGACAGCCCCACGGCAAAGTCGCAGATGTCGATCATCTCTTGGACCTCGCCTAGCCCTTCTTGATAGATCTTGCCGCATTCCAGCGTCACGAGCCGACCCAGGTTTTCCTTTTCGCGCCGCAGCTCTTCGCCCAGCAACCGCACCAATTCCCCACGCCGCGGGGCGGGCACTACACGCCACGCTTTGAATGCATCCTTGGCGTTGGCAATCTGCGCTTCAGCCTCGGCTACGCTGTGCATCGCAAGCGCCGCGATCTTGG
>NZ_BAABWT010000022.1:0-1891 GCF_040365955.1 Phaeobacter sp. NW0010-22 | reverse complement strand
GGGTGACCGGCGCCGACTGGCCGCCCGCATCTTCGGTCGATGTGGCCGACAGGGTGCCGGTCAGCACCAGCCCGTCCGCTGCCGGGCTTTGCGTGGAATAATCCGCCGGGAAGCTCAGTTGCAGTGCCAGATATTGCGCCTCGGTACCGGTGAAGGTCAGGGTGCCGCCCGCGCCCGGATTGTAGCTGATCGTGCCCGCCGGAACCCCCAGCACCAGCACGTTCGGCGGCAGATCCGCCAGGCTGAGGCTCACCGTGTCCAGCGCTTCCGCCGGCAGCCCCGGATCACTGTCCGAGACAGAGATGGCCCAGGCATCGGAGGGCGTCACCACCACCCGCGCATCGGTCTCGGCAGTCACCAGTTCGTCGATGTCAAAGTCGATATCGCCCGCAGGCGCAACCGTGATCACCTGCGGGGTGCTGAGCGATCCTTCCGGGCTCAGCGCCGTGATCACCGAGGTGATGGTGCCTGAATAATCCCCCGGCAGCTGCAGCGTCAGCGCCGCCGCCTGCGCCATTGTGCCAGACCAGAGCCCGGTTCCCGCATCCAGCGTGCCGCCATTGACCTGCGCGCCCGGCGGCAGATCGGTGAAGGCGATCTCTACCGTCGTGCTGTCCTCGGAGTTGTCCCGGTCCGTCGCCGCAACCGTGATCTGCAGATCCACCGTCACGCCGCCGCCATCAACGCCGTCACCATCTTCAACCGCCCCCACAGCCGCAGGGGCTGCAAGCGTCACGTCCAGCTCATAGGACACAACAACATCCAGACGCGCCAGGCCAAAGCCGCCCTCGTCCGAGACCGCCGCCACTTCGGCATAAAGCGCGGTCGCGGGGTTCTGTGTCGAGTAATCGGTGGGCAGCGACAGCACTAGGTTCTGGTACTCGGCCAGGGTGCCGATGAAGTTCAGCGTCGGGTTGGTCAGCGGCGCAAAGCTGGCACCGCCATCGGTCGATACCCGCGTACCCGGCGGCAGCGCGTTGAACACCACCGCCACCAGTGCGATGCTTTCCGAACCATCCATGTCCGTCACCTGCGGCACCAGGCTGTTGGCTGGGGTGAACAGCACCGGCGCGTCGGTCTCGGCCAGGGTCACCGTCGCATCCTCAAGGAGCACGTCACCCTCTTCGGTGATCAGCACGGGGATATCCCCCGTCGCCGTGCCATCGCTGGTGGTCACCGTCAGCGCCGCCTCCAGCGTCGTGGCCGGGTTGGTTGTCGAATAATCGGTCGGGAAGATCAGCTTGACCCCGGCCGGGTCCACGCCCGAGCCCGTTGCAAGCGTCAGATCAAAGGTAAAGGTGCCGTTGCCATTGTCGGTGAACTGGCCCAGGCCGCCGTCGCCTTCGACCATCATCCCCGGTGGCAGGCCGGGCAGGGTGAAGCTCAGGCTCTCCACCGTCTCGTTCGGGTCGCTCACCAGCACAGAGATGAAGTCCGACAGCAGCACCTCGACCGGCGCGTCCGTCTCGGCCGTCACAATGGCTCCGTCAATCACGATGTCCGGCGTCGGCGTCACCACAATCGCCTGTGGCACGCTCTCGACACCCTCGGGCGTCGTCACCGTGATCGTCGACAGGATCGCCCCGCTGTAATCGCCCGGCAGGCTCAGAACCAGCGCCTCGGCCTCAGCCACCGTGCCGGTCCAGCGCCCGCCGCCCGCATCCAGGGTGCCGCCATTGGCCGTGGTCGCGGCCGGAAGGCCCGCAAAGCGGATCTCGACCGTCGCCGCAAACCGCGGATCGGAAGGATTCTCGGTCTCCGAGCCGTCCTGGTCGGTGATCGCAATCTCGATGCCCAGATCCACATCCACACCCTGGCTGCTGCCCGGAACCCCATCATCCTCGGAGGCGATCCGCAGCCGCGGCGCGGTCAGGGTGATGTCTTCGGTGGC
>NZ_BAABWT010000021.1:0-2015 GCF_040365955.1 Phaeobacter sp. NW0010-22 | reverse complement strand
AGCAGAGCGCCGCTGTCGGTGTCGTAGATGATCCGATCATCGCTGTCCTGTGCCGTGCCTGAGGTGTTTGCAGTGAAGGCCGTGGCTGCCAGCGACCCGGCTGAGAGGCTGGTGAACACGGACACGGCCAGTTCGATCTGATCGTCCGTCACGTTGAGATCGCGGATGGTGTCGATGTTGCCGGCCCCCAGAGCGGTCGAGAAGACAAACGTGTCATTGCCACCTTCGCCAGACATTTCGTCGGTGCCCTCTTTGGCGTCGATCCGGTTGTTGCCGCCATTGCCCTGGATCCACTGGTCCAGCTCGTTGCCGGTCAGGTTCAGGTTCGAAGTGCCAAAGCGTGAGGTGGTGTTGATCGATTCCACATGCGAGCCTGCCGACAGGGTGAAATCCTTGCTGGTCGAGACCCGATCAAAGACGCCTTCGCCTGCAACCTCGACAACCGTGGTGCCTGTATTCCGCACGATGTAGACATCATTGCCACGGCCGCCGATCAGCGTGTCGCCATTGGCGGCCGACCCGCCGCCGTCTCCGAGGAAGTTCTTGCCATCATTGCCGATGATGGTCTGCGCGGAGGTATTGCCTTCGATGTCGCGGCCATAGGTTGCCCGGCGCGATGTCGTCGTCATCGTTTCAATGAACACCCCGTCGTCCAGCACGAAGTCGCGGCCGGCCGCGAGCAGGTCATTTGTGCCCTGAGACGAGGACTCAATGATCTGCGTGCTCGCGTTATACACCCGGTAGGTATCGTTGCCGCCACGGCCAATCAGGGTGTCTACTCCGGCCCCGCCACCGTCACCCAGAGTATTGACCCCATCGTTGCCGACGATCGTCTGCGCGATTTCGTTCCCGATCAGGGTCATAGCTGTGGTGCCACCGGAATTGGCCGTGGTGAACAGTTCGATATCGACCCCGGCTCCGAGCGTGTAGTTGCTCATCTGGTGCAGCGACACCCGGTCCGCGGTGCCATTGCCCGAGGTTTCCACGATCACGTCATTGACGTTGTCGATGTAGTAGAAATCGTTGCCGCCCAGACCAACAAGGCGATCCGCGCCTTCCCAGCCTTCCAGAATGTCAGCACCCGCCGTGCCGGACAGCGTGTCATTGTGATTGCTGCCATCCAGTTGTTCGATGTCCGTGTAGGTATCTCCGATCGCGTCACCGGTGTTGTTGCCCGGTGTGCTCAGATCCGCAAACACGCCGGTGGCTGATCCGATATAGGACACGGTGTCAGAGCCGAGCGGACCACCGTTGAAGTTGCCGGTCTGGGTGGTGCCGTTGAAGACCTCATCACCGTCGTCCAGAGTGACGTTGATCGTGACCGTCGCGGTATCAGCGCCGGTGACCGTGTAAGCAAAGCTGTCCGTTGGCGAGGTGCCGATGGATTCGTCGTTGAACTGCCCATTGGGGTCATAATCAAACGTCCCGTCTGCGTTCACCGTCAACAGCGCGCCCGAGGCCAGGGTGATCTGACTGCCCACATTGCCCGCCACGCCATTGACTTCGGTCACATCAAAGGCGTCGCTTTCAACGTCGGTATCTGCCCCATTGCTATTGTCGGCATGCAGGTCCCCTCCGGTGATGGTCGCCAATTCGCCAACGGTGAAGGTGTCATCCTGCGCAACCGCCGGGTCATCCACGCCTGTGATATCGATATTGACCGAGCCAAGGTTCACGTCGCCGGACCCGTTGCCATCGTTGGCGGTGACAGTCAGCGTGGCGGTATCGTCGCCAGTGTCATCCTGCGCACCGGTGTATTGGAGGTTCGAGGCCGTATCGAGATAGGTGTTGATATCGGCGACCGAGCCCGCAAGCGTGATCGTCTGCGAGTTCACCAGCATTTCTGTCACGCCACTGCCAACAGCCGCCCCATCTGCCGGGGTGCCAAACGTGCCCTGATCAACCGCCAGCGTCACCGTGATCGGATCACTGTCCGGATCCGCAAACACCGCCGCCCCAAGCGCAACATTCCCGGCCGTATCCTCGGTGAAACTCAGATCACCCGGCAAAAGCGT
>NZ_BAABWT010000020.1:0-2920 GCF_040365955.1 Phaeobacter sp. NW0010-22 | reverse complement strand
CAGCCTGTTATTACTTCGACCCTGTCAGATGCGCAGGGTGCCGCATTCGAAAGTGGCGTGCTGTATGGCTTCAACGAAGCCGACGAAGCCCCATTGGGATCGTTTGAGCCTGAGCTGGACCTGAACACAACATTGGATGCATTGTTCGTCACCAACGGCAGTTCAGGTGTTGCAACCATATTGACCAGCATCTTGGCAAACGACCTGCCAGCTGATGCGGTTCAGGCGGACGCGATTGCTCAGGTCTGGGACTACCTGGATGATATCTATGGTGTGGTGGGGTATTCCAACAAAGATACCAATGAATCCTTTGTCTACCTGGGTATTGAGTACGCGAAATATCTGAATGCTGGTGGACGTCCTTTGACCGACGTCGTGGCAAAGTTCACACCAGATGGCGTTGATGGCGGGATGGATCCTGATCGTCTGCAAAGCATGCACGACAATCTGCTGGGTAATTTGAACGATGGGCCCTTAACCTCACGCTTTAACAATCCGGCGTCTCCTGACACAGATCACCCGGCGACATACGCAGCAATCACCGCTGCGATGACCGCTGCTGGTATTGATGACCTGCTGACGCGCCCGATTTATTCGGGCAATGAAGGCGCTGTGAATCTGTCTACTGCATGGGACGAGGCCAATGGGTATCTGCCCTTGGCAACAGGGACATTGACGTTCTCGGATGCGGATGCAGATGACAGCCACACATGGAGCGGCGACGCGGCCGGTACCTATGGCACGTTTGCGATCAATTCCACCACTGGCGTGTGGACGTACACATTTAACGACGCCTCTGCCGCAAACCTGAGCCAAGGTCAGGTCGTGACCGATGTTTTCACGGCGACCGTGACAGACAGCAAAGGCGCGACAGCAACGCAGCAAGTGACCATGACAATCACCGGCACCAATGATGCGCCGGAATTGACAGGTACAGCCACCTCTTTGGTCGATGGTACCGAAGATACCACCTATACCTTTACAGCAGCTGACCTTCTGGCAGGCTGGACCGACGTCGATACCGGTGATGTTCTGGCATTGAGCGGAACCCCGGCATCAAGCGCGGGCTCTGTCACCGATCTGGGGGGCGGAAATTTTGAAGTGTCCCTGCCGCAGAATTTCAACGGCACTGTCACGCTGACGTATGGGGTGAGCGATGGTGCGACAACAACGCCGGCCTCACTTGATTTCGAAGTAAACGCCGTTGCTGACGCTGATACGATCACGCCTGCAGGCAATCTGAACGCTTCGGTTCTAACTGCAGGCGGCGATCTGTTGATTGGCTCCGGGATCCCGGGGGATGACAGCAGCTGGAATGTTGCGACCGACAGCGCAGATGCCGCTGGTGTGGAAATCGGCCTGAACGCAGTACTGCGTTACACTGGCGGTTCCCCCATTGATGCAAACGGCGATTACGTTGTGCCTGCGGGTGCCGCAGGGGGTACGCCACAGGAAAATGGCATTGTTGGCGATTTTGACGATGGTGTGGCGCGTTGGAACTTCCAAGTGTCCATTGGCACAAATACCGATGGGTCCGGCGGGACCTTGGGTGACCGGGACTATGTATTCACACTCTCGAACGCGGATGCGAACGGCGATCCAGATGGTACGGTGCTGATTACATTCACCTTGGATGATGTCGCAGTCGCCGCATCTACAGCTTTCCCGGGGACTTACCCAGCGCCTGCGGATTTCTTGGCCCAATCCGTATTCCAAGAATCAATTAACCTTGAATGGTTGTTGGACTCGACCACCGGGATTGATGTCCCTGCGGATTTCGATCCTGCGGCACCTGGCTATTTCCATATGCAGGTGCAGGCGCTGAACAAGGTCAATGGATCAGTCGAGCTCACCAATACGATCAACATTCGTGTGAACGAAGCGCCCGTTGGCGAAGATGACTCTGACACTGGCACTGTTGTTGAATCCGGGGCTGGAATTCCAGGCACGCCTGGAACCATGGGCAATGTTTTAACCAATGACACCGATCAGGATCTGCTCCCGGTCGCGGATGTTACGGAATTGACCGTCACGGATGTGGACGGAACTACCATCAGCGGTGCGACCACGATTACCGGGACCTATGGCAGCCTTGTGATGAACGGCGATGGCAGCTGGACATACGCGCTGCTCAATACAGATGCTGATACCGAGGCGCTGGAGCATGGGCAGGTCGTAAATGAGACCTTCACCTACACCGTTGCTGATCCGGACGGGGCAAGCGACACGGCTGATCTGACGATTGAAATCACCGGCACCAACGACACGCCTGTGATTACGTCGATGGCCCCGGATCATGAGCGCAGTGTCACCGAACTGGCTGACAATGCGGGAGAGCCCGCCGAAGGCAGCCCACTGACGACCAATGGAACCGTTTCATTCTCGGATCTTGATACCGCTGATCTGCACAGTGCGATGCAGTCCGCCACAGTCAAAGACGGGTCTGGGGGCACTGTTGCGTCGCCCTATGGCACCCTGACTCTTGGCGCAGTGGATCAATCCGCCCACACGGTCGGCTACACCTTTACGGTTTCGGATGCGGACATCAATTTCCTCGGCGATGGGGACAGCCTGACACAAGTCTATGCGGTCACAGTGTCTGACGACAGCGGCGCATCCAACGCGGATGAGACGGTCGATATCACCATCACCATCAATGGCACCAACGACGCGCCGGTTATTTCGGCAACGGAAACCAACGCCACACCACTGGTTGAGGTGGGCGTGAACGAGGCCGGCACCAACGAAGTGTCTGGCGTTGTGTCCGGTACCTGGGCTGACGATGACCAGAACGAAACGGCCCTGTTGGCTGTGGTTGATGGCGCGGCGGGTGCAGGGGTACAGGCACCGCTTGCATTCACTGGTGGCACCGGGGATGAAGCTGAAATTACAGGGACTTATGGTACGCTGTACCTGAAGA
>NZ_BAABWT010000019.1:0-5984 GCF_040365955.1 Phaeobacter sp. NW0010-22 | reverse complement strand
TGGTGATTTTGTTGGTTTTTGTGTATTTAGGGGTTGCGGGTATTTGGTGTTAGGACTAGAACCCCCTTCACCGGCGGCGCTGAGGCGCTACTGAGACACACTGGACGGGACGGCGGGAACGCTGGAATGAACAGGAAACACAGCGGAGAGACGCTGGAGAATTTGGGATATTGGCAAGCGGGCGCGCTGAGATAATTGGCGCATCTGTTGGTTTTTGTCTCTGGGGCTTATGTTCCGACGTTGTTTGAAAATTGAATATCTGAAGAGATATGTGGGCGGTTTGGTCTATTTCGATGGATCAACCTCTTCATATCAACGCCGGTAGGGTTTCGACCCGATGACCGGTGTCAGCTTCACTGTTTGGACGGTTTCTTGTTATCTTTGGATAACCTGAAGCACAACAAACAGAAAAGACGCATGATGGTTTCAGTAAGGCCATTGTGTGGATGTGCAGAGGTTCGAACGTCAAGGACATGGTCGCAAGACCATTTCAACTTGAGAGTTTGATCCTGGCTCAGAACGAACGCTGGCGGCAGGCCTAACACATGCAAGTCGAGCGCACTCTTCGGAGTGAGCGGCGGACGGGTTAGTAACGCGTGGGAATATGCCCTTCTCTAAGGAATAGCCACTGGAAACGGTGAGTAATACCTTATACGCCCTTCGGGGGAAAGATTTATCGGAGAAGGATTAGCCCGCGTAAGATTAGATAGTTGGTGGGGTAATGGCCTACCAAGTCTACGATCTTTAGCTGGTTTTAGAGGATGATCAGCAACACTGGGACTGAGACACGGCCCAGACTCCTACGGGAGGCAGCAGTGGGGAATCTTGGACAATGGGCGCAAGCCTGATCCAGCCATGCCGCGTGAGTGATGAAGGCCTTAGGGTCGTAAAGCTCTTTCGCCAGAGATGATAATGACAGTATCTGGTAAAGAAACCCCGGCTAACTCCGTGCCAGCAGCCGCGGTAATACGGAGGGGGTTAGCGTTGTTCGGAATTACTGGGCGTAAAGCGCACGTAGGCGGATCAGAAAGTAAGGGGTGAAATCCCAGGGCTCAACCCTGGAACTGCCTCTTAAACTCCTGGTCTTGAGTTCGAGAGAGGTGAGTGGAATTCCGAGTGTAGAGGTGAAATTCGTAGATATTCGGAGGAACACCAGTGGCGAAGGCGGCTCACTGGCTCGATACTGACGCTGAGGTGCGAAAGTGTGGGGAGCAAACAGGATTAGATACCCTGGTAGTCCACACCGTAAACGATGAATGCCAGTCGTCGGGTAGCATGCTATTCGGTGACACACCTAACGGATTAAGCATTCCGCCTGGGGAGTACGGTCGCAAGATTAAAACTCAAAGGAATTGACGGGGGCCCGCACAAGCGGTGGAGCATGTGGTTTAATTCGAAGCAACGCGCAGAACCTTACCAACCCTTGACATCCTAGGACAACTCCAGAGATGGAGCCTTCCTTCGGGACCTAGTGACAGGTGCTGCATGGCTGTCGTCAGCTCGTGTCGTGAGATGTTCGGTTAAGTCCGGCAACGAGCGCAACCCACATCTTTAGTTGCCAGCAGTTCGGCTGGGCACTCTAAAGAAACTGCCCGTGATAAGCGGGAGGAAGGTGTGGATGACGTCAAGTCCTCATGGCCCTTACGGGTTGGGCTACACACGTGCTACAATGGCAGTGACAATGGGTTAATCCCAAAAAACTGTCTCAGTTCGGATTGGGGTCTGCAACTCGACCCCATGAAGTCGGAATCGCTAGTAATCGCGTAACAGCATGACGCGGTGAATACGTTCCCGGGCCTTGTACACACCGCCCGTCACACCATGGGAGTTGGGTTTACCCGAAGGCCGTGCGCCAACCTTTCGAGGGGGCAGCGGACCACGGTGAGCTCAGCGACTGGGGTGAAGTCGTAACAAGGTAGCCGTAGGGGAACCTGCGGCTGGATCACCTCCTTTCTAAGGATGTTCCTAGTCAGCATGAACTTGTTCATACTCGTGGAACACTTAGCAACGGTCAGTATACAAAACTGACCAAACATCGGATCAGGCCGTCCTCATATCTCTTCAGACAACCGCGGCAGCGGCCGTTATCGGCAGCTGTTCGGTGACATAACCACTGAGTGCTGCTCTCGGGTATTGCTTTGCAATATCCTGTCGCACACCGATTTAGTTTTTGAGGTTCAAAAACATAAATCTGGGTCGGTAGCTCAGGTGGTTAGAGCGCACGCCTGATAAGCGTGAGGTCGGAGGTTCAAGTCCTCCTCGACCCACCAACCTGCACTTTGCCTGCAAAGTGCCAGGAACGACGGTGCCCCTTGATGGAAAGTGACAGTGTCTTTTGCGTGCAAAAGATCACGACAACGATCCCACAATTGCGCACCTCATGATGGGGCCTTAGCTCAGATGGGAGAGCGCCTGATTTGCATTCAGGAGGTCAGGAGTTCGATCCTCCTAGGCTCCACCAACACACCATGAAGAACACATCTTCAAGCATTCCTGAGAATGTTTGAACGTCTGTTCTTCAGACGAATTGACATCGTATAGAGAGAAAATATCAACACTGTTGATCCTGCCGAGTGTGGCAAGCGATCTCAGTTTGGTGTCTGAGCCTTCGGGTTTAGACAAGCATATGACATAGGTTGTTTCCTCGACCTCTCATGTGTTTGCCAGCTGAAAAAAACAGAGTTGTCCAAGTCAAGTATACTAACCCGAGCAACCGCGTTGTTCAGCTGCACGGCTGAATGACCACACGGGTTGCTCATTGTTCCTGTCCATGTGGCAGGAGCGGGAAAATGTATGTTTTTGGTTCAGAAAGATAAGCTACAGTTTCTTACCAGCTTCTGTAGTCGATTGACGCAAGTCTTTCTTTTTCTGGATCAAATCAAGCGCGAAAAGGGCGTTTGGTGAATGCCTTGGCAGTAAGAGGCGATGAAAGACGTGATACTCTGCGATAAGTCATGGGGAGCTGAGAATAAGCTTTGATCCATGAATTTCTGAATGGGGCAACCCACCTGATATTCTATTATTGTTAACCGCAAGGTTGCTCAATAGTAGGGTAAACCAGGTACTTTTAGACTGAATACATAGGTTTAAAAGAGCAAACCCGGGGAACTGAAACATCTAAGTACCCGGAGGAAAGGAAATCAATTGATACTCCGCTAGTAGTGGCGAGCGAACGCGGATCAGCCGAGCCAGATAAGTGACCAGAACATGTTGGGAAGCATGGCCATAGCGGGTGATAGCCCCGTATGGGAAGCTTTGATGGACGTATTAAGTAGGGCGGAACACGTGAAATTCTGTCTGAAGATCGGAGGACCACCTTCGAAGGCTAAGTACTCCTTACTGACCGATAGTGAACCAGTACCGTGAGGGAAAGGTGAAAAGCACCCCGACGAGGGGAGTGAAACAGTACCTGAAACCGAACGCCTACAATCAGTTGGAGGGCCCTTGCGGCCTGACAGCGTACCTTTTGTATAATGGGTCATCGACTTGGTCTATCTAGCAAGCTTAAGCCGTTAGGTGTAGGCGCAGCGAAAGCGAGTCTTAATAGGGCGAATGAGTTAGGTGGATCAGACCCGAAACCGAGTGATCTAGGCATGATCAGGATGAAGGTAAGGTAACACTTACTGGAGGTCCGAACCCACACCTGTTGAAAAAGGTCGGGATGAATTGTGCCTAGGGGTGAAAGGCCAATCAAACTCGGAGATAGCTGGTTCTCTGCGAAATCTATTTAGGTAGAGCGTCATCCGAATACCCTCGGGGGTAGAGCACTGGATGGGTAATGGGGCCCCACAGGCTTACTGATCCTAACCAAACTCCGAATACCGAGGAGTACTAGATGGCAGACACACTGCGGATGCTAACGTCCGTAGTGGAGAGGGAAACAACCCTGACCTCCGGCTAAGGCCCCTAATTCATGGCTAAGTGGGAAAGCAGGTGGGACGACCAAAACAACCAGGAGGTTGGCTTAGAAGCAGCCATCCTTTAAAGATAGCGTAACAGCTCACTGGTCTAATTAAGTTGTCCTGCGGCGAAGATGTAACGGGGCTCAAGCCATGAGCCGAAGCCGAGGATGCACATAGTGCATGGTAGCAGAGCGTAGTGTGACATAGTCTCATTCCTCCTTAACTCCTTCGGGAGTATTGGAGGAGAGAGGCTTTCGATGAAGCCGGGCTGTAAGGCATCCGGTGGAGAGATCACTAGTGAGAATGATGACATGAGTAGCGACAAAGAGTGTGAGAGACACTCTCGCCGAAAGTCCAAGGGTTCCTGCTTAAAGCTAATCTGAGCAGGGTAAGCCGACCCCTAAGGCGAGGCCGAAAGGCGTAGTCGATGGGAACCAGGTTAATATTCCTGGGCCAGGAAGTGGTGACGGATCTCGAAGGTAGTTCATCCTTATTGGATTGAATGGGCTGCTTAGAGGTTCCTGGAAATAGCCCTTCCATGAGATCGTACCCTAAACCGACACAGGTGGACTGGTAGAGAATACCAAGGCGCTTGAGAGAACGATGTTGAAGGAACTCGGCAAAATACCTCCGTAAGTTCGCGAGAAGGAGGCCCGGTTCCTAGGCAACTAGGGGCTGGGGGCACAAACCAGGGGGTGGCGACTGTTTATTAAAAACACAGGGCTCTGCGAAGTCGTAAGACGACGTATAGGGTCTGACGCCTGCCCGGTGCCTGAAGGTTAAAAGGAGGGGTGAGAGCTCTGAATTGAAGCCCAGGTAAACGGCGGCCGTAACTATAACGGTCCTAAGGTAGCGAAATTCCTTGTCGGGTAAGTTCCGACCTGCACGAATGGCGTAACGACTTCCCCGCTGTCTCCAACATCGACTCAGCGAAATTGAATTACCTGTCAAGATGCAGGTTACCCGCGGTTAGACGGAAAGACCCCGTGCACCTTTACTACAGCTTCACATTGGCATTAGGCCGAGCATGTGCAGGATAGGTGGTGGGCTTTGAAACAGAAACGCCAGTTTCTGCGGAGCCTCCCTTGAGATACCACCCTTGCTCTGCTTGATGTCTAACCGCGGTCCGTTATCCGGATCCGGGACCCTGTGTGGCGGGTAGTTTGACTGGGGCGGTCGCCTCCTAAAGCGTAACGGAGGCGCGCGAAGGTTGGCTCAGAGCGGTCGGAAATCGCTCGTTGAGTGCAATGGCAGAAGCCAGCCTGACTGCAAGACTGACAAGTCGAGCAGAGTCGAAAGACGGCCATAGTGATCCGGTGGTCCCGAGTGGAAGGGCCATCGCTCAACGGATAAAAGGTACGCCGGGGATAACAGGCTGATACTGCCCAAGAGTCCATATCGACGGCAGTGTTTGGCACCTCGATGTCGGCTCATCTCATCCTGGGGCTGGAGCAGGTCCCAAGGGTACGGCTGTTCGCCGTTTAAAGAGGTACGTGAGCTGGGTTTAGAACGTCGTGAGACAGTTCGGTCCCTATCTGCCGTGGGTGTAGGATACTTGAGAGGAGTTGCCCCTAGTACGAGAGGACCGGGGTGAACGTTCCACTGGTGGACCAGTTATCGTGCCAACGGTAGTGCTGGGTAGCTATGAACGGACAGGATAACCGCTGAAGGCATCTAAGCGGGAAGCCCCCCTCAAAACAAGGTATCCCTGAGAGCCGAGGTAGACCACCTCGTCGATAGGCCAGAGATGTAAGTGCAGTAATGCATTCAGTTGACTGGTACTAATGGCTCGATAGGCTTGATTTGATCCAGTAAAAGCAAGACTTTTACGGACAAACAAAAGCATACATCACACTAAATACATGACAAATAGACAACGTTGATATTTTCCCTGCGATCAAAAAAATCGCAGGAAATCGAGGTATTTATTCGGTTTGGTGGCCATAGCACAAGTGAAACACCCGGTCCCATCCCGAACCCGGAAGTTAAGCACTGTCGCGCCGATGGTACTGCGTCTTAAGACGTGGGAGAGTAGGTCACCGCCAAACCTAATAAATACCTCATAATCTCTAAACGATCACA
>NZ_BAABWT010000018.1:0-7453 GCF_040365955.1 Phaeobacter sp. NW0010-22 | reverse complement strand
GCGCCTATCCTGACGGCAAATGTTGACGGAGATGTCGCCGCTGGCGATATCGATGGCAGCAACAACGTGGCTGTTGATATTGTCGAATCCGGTTTTCTTGCAGACGGGACGACCGCAGTTGGTGGGGACAACACGGTCAACGGCTCGTTTGCCTCGGCTGATGTCGACGAAAACGACACCAATGCCAACGATACGTTTTCGATTGTTTCGGGTGGTGGACAGACGCAGAACACGTCGACCTCGGTCACCGGAACCTATGGCACTCTGACGGTCGGCCAAGACGGTGCATGGATCTATACCCTCGACAACACCACAGGTGGTGCGGCGGATATGCTGGATCTTGGGGACACGGATAGTGAGGTATTCACTGTTCAAGTTGCGGATAACAACGGTGGCCTTGATAGCAAAACCGTTACAATCGATATTACCGGTTCCAACGATGCGCCCGTTGTTGGGGGGACTTCGACCCTGACCGGAGAAGTCGACGAGACACGGCAGTTGGGCAGTGCAGTGCCAATGGGCCCAGCTGAAACGGCCGATTCAAACGCCACCACCCTGACTGCAAATGGCACCGTCGACTTTAGCGACGTTGATGCCGATGATACATTTACGGCCACCATTGATGGTGTCACCGCCACGGGGACCTCCCCAGCCACAGCTTTCGGCGCTGGCGTTCTGCAAGGACTGCTGTCGCTGGTGGATACTAATGGTGGAACGCCGGAAATCGAGGTCGCGGAGACCGGGTTCGACTGGAATTTCTCGGCTGATGAGAATCTGTTTGACTATTTGGCTGCGACCGAGTCCCTGGTTCTGACCTATGACTTGACCCTCAATGACAGTGACGGTGGGTCGGACACCACGCAGGTTGTGGTGACCGTGAATGGTGTGGACGATGGCCCCGTCGTGGTTTCAACCAACCCGGTGAACGATACCGAGGGGGATTCCCTCGTGACCGTAGCGGGTACAGAACTGAACCCGATCAATGTCATTCCGCCACAAACCGCGGCATCGGATATTGTCAGCATCAACCTGCTGACAGATGATACAAGTCCAACGTCTGGCGTTCAGATTACCGACATTGTCGAAGTCGATGAAAGCAATACGCCCGTTATTGCCAATGCCACTGTTGTGATGAACAGCGGCAAGGCGCTTGATGGAAGCGATGCTGATGTCTCTGGTGATCTGGCACAGCTGAATGGCTCGGCCACTGCGCCGGGTACTCCGGCGAACCTGTCGTTTACTCAAGGGGTGGATGCGGCCGACATCGAAGGGTTGTTCACTGTCACACCTGCGGGCGTGGTCACCTATGATCGCAACCATACGATCTTTGACAGTCTGGATGCGGGGGAACGGATCACCGTCGATATCAACTATGATGTTGTGTCAGGTGGCGACACCATCAACCGGACTGTGACTTTGACGGTAGAGGGCGAAAACGATGCGCCATTCTTTACCGGAACAACACTAGATTTCAGCGTTGATGTCACCGAATTGGGCGATGGGGATACATCACCGGACGAAAACACGTACAACCACGTGCAAAGCTTGTCTGTTTCGTTTGATGATATCGAACTGACGGACAACCATACTGCATTTATTGTGCCCGTGACCGGTACGGGAACGCCTGCACTCGGCTCTTATATCGGTACGTTCAGCTCTGGCTTCCCACAGGTGGCCACAGGCACCGGTGCAGGTGAGGTGACATTCCAGTTCACCCTCAACGATGGTGACATTGATCAGCTGACTGCCGGTGAGACCGTTATCCAGCGCTACCAAGTGCGCATTAGCGATGGCACTGAACTCATCGCGCAGGATATTGTTGTCACATTGACTGGTACGAATGACGCGCCGGTTATCACCGCCGTCAATGATATGGGCCTTTCGCTTATCGAAGACAGCAATCTGGTTCAGACGGATGCGTCCTCGCCCCAGCAATTGTCGGGTGACGTTGTCTTTGATGACGTTGATGTCAGCGATGGGCTGACGGGCACATCCGCCGAAGATGATGCAGATACGCATACCGTTACTGCGACGTTTGTCTCGGCAACCAAGGATATGGCCAACTTTGCCATGGCAACCCTGCCGACGGGGACATTTGCCTTTGATACCAACGCTGCAAATGGATCGGCCGCGGTATCAAATACTGTGACATGGACCTATACGATCAACGACACCGATTTCGATTATCTCGGTGACGGTGAAATGCTGGCGATGACATTCGACATCGACGTGACGGATAATTCAGGCGCGACCAACGACACAGCCACCCAGCAAATCACAATCACGATCGAGGGCACCAACGACGCCCCAACAATTGGCGTTGTAGATGCAGGCGATATGGCATCGGCCTCCCTGACTGAAGCAAATGGCGCTTTGAGCGTAACCGATACCCTGACCGTGATCGATGTGGACACAACGGATGAGGTCACCGCCTCTGTCACGTCGGCCACAATAAATGCCGGATCATCAACCGGTCCTGACGGTGGTTTGACCACAGCGGATCTGGAAAGCTTCTTCTCGATCACTCCGGCGGCCATTTTGGATGGCAGCACAACCACGGCGCAGCTGACCTGGACCTTTGACAGCGATGTCATGGGTGCGGTTGAGGCGTTTGATTTCCTTGCCGCCAATGAAACCCTGATCATCGATTATGTGATCGAGGTTGATGATGCAAACGGGTCCACAGACACCCAAACCGTCAGCGTGACGATCAACGGCACAGATGATGATCCAACGATTGGTGTGGTCGCGGCTGGCGATAGCGCTGCGGCTATGTTGACAGAAGGCGATGCCGCCCTGATGGCATCTGATACGTTGACAGTTGGCGACGTTGATATCACCGACGAGGTCACCGCCTCTGTCATGTCGGCCACAAGAAATGCCGGATCATCAACTGGTCCTGACGGTGGTTTGACCACAGCGGACCTGGAAAGCTTCTTCTCGATCACTCCGACGGCGATCCTGAACAACAGCACAACGTCGGCGCAGCTGACATGGACTTTTGACAGTGATGTCATGGGGACGGTTGAGGCGTTTAATTTCCTCGCCGCCAATGAAACTCTGATTATCGATTATGTGATCGAGGTGAGCGACGGAAGCGGCCCCACAGATACCCAGACCGTTAGTGTGACAATCACCGGCACCAATGATGCGCCTGTTATTTCGGTAGCTGCAGGGGTGGACTCGGACTCCGCCGCGCTCACCGAGGCAGATGCCGGGTTTGACGAGACTGGCACGCTCAGCGTGGGTGATCTGGACCTCACAGACACTGTTTCGGTCGGATCAATTCTGAAATCGACCGTTATGACCGTTGGTACACCCATCCCATTCACCCCCAGTGAGGTCGCTGCGCTGAACGGATATTTTTCTGTAAACCGCGCTGATGTCATTGATAATGCGTCGACGACCGGAACCATCGACTGGAACTTCAACAGTGGTGCTGAAGCATTTGATTTCCTCGACCAGGGTGACGTGCTGACGATTGTCTATGACGTCACAGCAACGGATAGCGAGACGCAGGACAGCAACGTTCAGCAGGTGACGCTCACCATTACCGGGACAAACGACGCGCCAGTTCTGACCGCGAACGTAGACGGTGACGTGACTGCTGGCGATATCACCGACAACAACGTGACCGTTGGTATCGTCGAAGCCGGTCTTGATACGGATGGCACAACGCCTGTGGGTGCGGATAACACGGTCAATGGCTCGTTTGCCTCGGCGGATGCGGACGCAGATGACACAAATGCCAACGACACGTTTTCGATTGTTCCGAGTGGTGGCCAAAGCGCGACCTCCTCGACCGAGGTTGACGGCGTTTACGGGACCCTCACTGTCGATCAAAACGGCGCATGGATCTATACGCTCGACAACACGGCTGGCGGTGCGGCAGATCAACTTGCGGCAGGCGAGTCCATGCCCGAGATCTTTACCATTCAGGTCGCCGATACAAATGGCGGTACCGACAGTCAAACAGTCACAATCAACGTCGCCGGCTCCAACGATGCACCTGTGATTTCGGTTGAAGGCGGGGACACGGATTCCGCGCCTCTTACCGAAACAGATGCAAAACTGACCGCGAACGGCACCTTGTCGGTTGCGGACATTGATTTGACCGATACGGTTTCGGTTGCGTCTGCGCTGGAGTCCAGCACCCTCAGCGGGGCCACCATGTCCCTGCCCGGTCATTTGGACGATGCAACGCTCGCGACCTTCTTCAGCGTTGATGCGACGGATGTCATCGGCAATGCCGCCACCAGCGGCACGATCAATTGGGACTTTGACAGCCTGACCGAAGCCTTTGATTTCTTGGACCAAGGAGATGAGCTGACCCTTGTGTTCAATGTGACGGCCACGGACAGTCAGAGCAAGGACAGCAATATTGTCCCGGTCACCATCACGATCACCGGGACCAACGATCGGCCTGTGATTGCTGCGGCTGATACGTCGGCTCTAACCGAAACCACGGATGCGACAGGCGTCCCGGCAACGCTGAGCGATAGCGGGATGCTGGATCTCAGTGATGATGATGGCGATGCAACGCACATGATTTCCGAGATCATGAGCAGCGTCGTACACAAGGATGCGGCCGATGCTGTCCTTGCCGATACTGCTGGCGGGGGGAATCCGCCTATTAGTCCGACCCTGTTGACTGCGCTTGATGCTGCCTTCTCGGCGGGTCTGAATACTGGCGATGCGTCCAAGATCGACTGGGCTTTTGATCTGACGGATACAACTGTCGACTTCCTGGCCAAGGATGAGACCCTGCAGATGGTCTATACGATCACTGCTAATGACGGCACGACACCGGGCTTAGGTGATGAATCCAATGCATCTGCCAGCCAGACGGTCACCGTGACAATCACCGGCACCAATGATGCGCCTGAAATTACGACGGCTGCTGTGACGGATAGCGTGACCGAGGACGGGACCACTGTTGCGGATGACCCGACCACAGGTGCGACCGAAGCAGGCGCTTATCTTGCGCTGACCAGTACGCTGGACTTCTCGGACCTGGATCTGACTGACAGCCATATGGCCGCGGCGGCGTTCACCTCTTCGGACAGCGTGGGTGTGGGGCAAGCAGCCGATCAGCAGTACGGCAACCTTGTTGCCAGCGTGACGACCCAGACGAACGGCAGCGTGCCGACGGGGGGAGTGGTGACATGGGACTATGCGGTCGACAATGCGGCGGTGCAGTTCCTGGCCGCTGGAGAAACGATCACCGAAGTCTATACCGTGACTGTCAGTGATGGTCAGGGGGGGACAGATGCCCAGACCGTCAGCATCACCATCACTGGCACCAACGATGCGCCAGAAGTGGCTGTGATCGGTAGCCGCATGTTGAACGAGCAAATCGATACAGCGGATCTGACGGACACCATCGCGGTGACCTTTACAGATGTGGACCTGAACGATGTGGGCCACACGGCCTCGGTCACCGGTGCCACGACCACAGGCGAGGATGATGGTCTGTCGGGTGTCACGCTGGCCGATTTGCTGAGCGCCGGCACAGTGACCAAGGCCACAGGCAGCTCGAACGGTTCGGTTGACTTTACGTTTACCGCTGGTTCGGGCGTGTTCGACTACCTGGCCGCGGGTCAGCACGTCGAAATCACCTACACCGTTCAGATCGATGACGGTGAGATTGCGAACAACACTGGCATGCAAACGGTGGTTGTGCGCGTCGATGGCACCAACGATGCGCCGGTAATCAATACAATCTCGTCGACAACGATCGCAGAAACCACAGATACATCGAACATCACCGATACCATTGCTGTGACCTTTACGGATCAAGACCGTGATGACGTAGGTCACACCGCCTCGATCACTGCGGCAACGGTTCAGATCGGCAACGGCAATGGCCTGACCGAAACGCAGTTGATCAACATGGTAACCCCGGGCACCGTGACCAAGGCTGTAGATGACACCACAGGTTCAGTCAGTCTTGATTTTGATGCACTATCGACCAGCTTTGATTATCTGGGAGCAGGCGAGTCGGTCGTGCTCCGCTATACCCTCGCAATCGACGATCAAGAATCCGCGCGGAACACCGCAACACAAACGTTCGATGTTATAATCGACGGCACCAATGATGCGCCCACGCTGACAATTGACGCCTCTGTGGCCCATATGGAATCCGTGAACGACAATTTCGCCTCATTGGTTGATACCGCTCTGGTATCGACTTCGGATGGCGTGACCCTCAACAAAACTCTGATTGCGGGAACGGCGACGCTGAGCGACCCGGATGCAACGGATTACAGCACCGGCAGCCTGGCCATTGAAGTGGTGGGCGGTGATGCGACCGATTTGCTGAACTTCGAGAATGGCGTGACCATCTCTGGGACCGGTGTTTTTGTGGGTAGTTCGTTTATCGGCTCTATCACGAGTGGTGCTTTGGATGACAATGCGCTGACGATTACCTTTAATGGGAACTCTACTCAGGAAAACGTGCAGACCCTGATCCAGAACATCAATTATCGGACGTCGGATGACACACCCGCAGCCAGCCGGGACATCAACCTGACGCTGCTGGATGGTGACGGTGGGGCAGCTGGTGTTCAGACTGTAACAGTCAACATCACAGCCCAGAACGACAGCCCGACTCCGCTTGCAGACACAGCATCGGCAAATGAAAGCTCAACAGCGGTCTTCAATGTCCGTCTGGGTATTGCAGCCATCGGCGACGAAGACAGCGATCCCGAACAGGTGGTGAATGATCTGACCCTCGTGGGTATTACAGATGTACTAGATACAGCTGGTGATCCGGCGGTCACCTCACCGGACAGTGCCGGTATTGCTGTATCTATACCGGGTACGATGACCACAGATTTTGGCGCTAGCGTAACCGCAAACGATGCCGGTCTCGTCACCTATGACCTGACTTCACCCACGGCGTTCTTCAACTCACTTGGCGAAGGTCAGACGGCGACAGATACATTCACGTACAGCCTGTCCGACGGGCAAGGTGGAACGACCGAAGCAACGGTATCGGTCGAAATTACTGGCGTGAATGACGCGATTAGTGCTTCGAACGACTTGCTGGTGGTGGATGAGAACGACAACGGGCCGGCGACAGGAACGACCGGTGATCTGGTCGCCAACGATGTTGATGTTGATCAGAATGATACCAAAGAAATCATCTCGGTGGTTGCAGGTTCAAATGTAGCGTCAGTTGTTGCCACGGTGTCCGGGTTTGATGTGACACTAAATTCTGGTGTGATTGTCGAAGTGGCCCGAGACGGCACATTTGCGATCAATAACATTGATGCAGCCAGCGGTCAGTTGACCGACGTTCAAAATGGCGGATCTTTCAGCTACACCGTTCAGGACAGTGGCGGCACTCAGGCCACTGCAGTGGCTACCTTCCAGATCACTGGTGATAACGACGCGCCCACGGTTGCGGCGATCACTGCGCCTGCGACGGATGAGGATCAGGCGGCAAGCG
>NZ_BAABWT010000017.1:0-12904 GCF_040365955.1 Phaeobacter sp. NW0010-22 | reverse complement strand
TGTGTCGTCGCCCTGTAGTCCGATCAGGATATCAGCTGCTCCGGCCTGACCATCTGCGCCATCCCTGAGTGTGTTGCGTCCGTTGTTGCCCAGAATGTATTGCGCCAATTCGTTGCCCTGCAGGCTCAGCGTGTTCGTTCCAGTGGTCGCATTTGTTTGCAGACGCTCGACTTCCTGCCCGGCTCCCAAGGCGTAGTTCACGTAGGTGATGACCCTGTCATTCCCCTCGCCCACCTTTTCCCGGACATCGGCGGCGGAGTTGTTGACGCGGTATGTGTCGTCGCCTTTCAGACCGATCAGGATATCTGCCGCCCCGGCCTGACCATCTGCGCCATCCCTGAGTGTGTTGCGTCCGTTGTTGCCCAGAATGTATTGCGCCAATTCGTTGCCCTGCAGGCTTAGCGTGTTCGTTCCAGTGGTCGCATTTGTTTGCAGACGCTCGACTTCCTGCCCAGCCCCCAAGGCGTAGTTTACGTAGGTGATGACCCTGTCATTCCCCTCGCCCATGTTTTCCTGAACAATAGTGCCCGAGTTGTTCAAACGATAAGTATCATCGCCCTGTAACCCCATCATTGTGTCGGCAGCACCAGCCATGCCATCGACCCCGTCCCGTAGGGTGTTTTTACCGTTGTGTCCCGTAATGGTTTGGGCGAGCGCATTTCCGGTTAGACTGCGGGTTGTGCCTGTGTTGAACGAAGAGTGAACCTCCAAAAATTCAATATCGTCATCAGCAGCAAGGGCAAAATTAACAAAAGATTGGACTTTGTCCTGAGTGCCTTCTCCGACCGTCTCAACAATCGTATCACCAACGTTTCGGATGAGATATGTGTCCTCTCCAGCCCCTCCAATCAGAGTATCGGGACCGCCGTTCCCTCCATCTAGCCGATTCGAAAGTGAGTTGCCGGTAATCAAATCCTGATTGAGGCCACCAATCACATTCTCGAAGTTCAGGGCCGAGTCACTTTCGTACGAATTGGTAAGGGTACCACCGCCCCCCAAAATATTCGCCACTACTCCCCCATTTGAACCTGCCGGTGCTTGATGAAGGTGAGCCGCTGTAATCGCGGCGCTGTTAAGATCTGTGACCATACTTATGGAATAGGTCACAGTGCCGTTGTTATCGACCATGGTCAGGGTTGCAAAGCCACTTGAGTCTGAGATGACCGGTGGGACCTGATTTGCTGAATCAAGGATGATGTCCCGAAACACAACCGTGCGAACCAAGCCAACGGTGGTATCGGTCAGGATGGGACCAACTTGTCCGCGTAACTCACCAGATGGAAACATCGTTGAAAGCAGATTGATGTAGATGTTGCCCGCTTCTGCGGCGGCCAGCACGGCCAATGTCGTTGGGGCCATCGAGAGATTAATCATACTCGATGCAGCCAACGCAGTTTCGGAATCCAGATTGATTATGGTCTCGCGCCGATCATCTTCGAACGACAGTGTATCCCCGGTTCCTGAACCACCGTTCAGATTATCCTCACCAAAACCACCAGAAATCAGGTCGTCATCATCTTCGCCATCAAGACTGTCCTTCCCAAACCCACCATCCAACGTGTCGTTACCTGCCCCCCCAGACAATAAGTCGTTGTCTGCGTTGCCCACAAAATGGTTTGCCTGGGTATCTCCGACCATAATGTCGTTCAGCGAACTACCCACACTGTTTTCAACTCCGAAAACGTCTGCGCGATAATTCACATCACGGTTGATATCCAATCTCAAAAATGCGCGAAAATCCGTCCCGCCAGAGAAATCAATCGTGTCAATTCCGTCTCCACCCCGGATCAAGGCCTCGTTGGTGTCATTCGAGACAATGATCGTATCGTTGCCACCGCCACCCAACAGGGTATCACTGCCCGTTCCTGCAATCAGCAGATCATTTCCGCCTGCGTCACCGGCAACGAATGCCGGAGCCGTTACACCGGTCGGCACAAGTGGACCTGGCCCTGAAGGCGCCAGATTGTTCACGGTGCCATTGGCGGCATCAACGGACCAATTGGCCACCAGATTGCTTGTGGTCGGCTGCACTTTGGAAAATGCGTTCTCTATAATCTCACTCGCCGTTCGTGCCGTATCAAAGATCCGGATCTCTCCGATCGATCCGTTGAGCACCTGATTTGGATCTACCCCTCCGCCAACAAGGTCCTGCTCCTGTCCGATCATCAAAACACCACCCGCCTCGAATGCGCGCGTATTTGCGATGGTTCCGACATACTGCCGTACCCCGTCGATCCAAAGGTCGAACTCTCTGTTGCCACCGTTTATCTGTTGTACAACAGACACCTGGTGCAGATTGCCGTCGTACAATGCAGACGCTGCAACAGAGGTGGCGACCCGAACACCCTGCAAATAAACTTCGACGAATTCATCACCAACACCTACAATCACCTCATTGGCGCTGCCGGGTGCAGCTGTCGCGTATGAAACGATCGACGAAAACCCAGGTGTAAGCCAAGGCACAACATCGCTCTGCACCAAGAACTCAATCGTAAAAGCATCCGTTGGGAAGGACGTAAACCCGTTCAAAAGCAGATGTTGATCCGTCGTGCCCAACGGGTTGAGGCGCACCAGATCAAAGTCTTGATCGCCCAGCAAGAAATTGGTACCGCCGCCGCCGTCCAGCGTATCGTTTCCGCCGCCGCCGTTCAGAGTGTCGTTTCCGGCATCCCCAAACAGTTTCTCGTTAGAGCTGCCACCTCGTGCATGATCATTCCCGCGCCCCGTGTGCAGTTCAGTGCTGACCTCGTCCCCAATTACAGTATCGTTCCCATCCCCGGTGTA
Organism: Phaeobacter sp. NW0010-22; assembly: GCF_040365955.1. NCBI lineage: Bacteria > Pseudomonadati > Pseudomonadota > Alphaproteobacteria > Rhodobacterales > Roseobacteraceae > Phaeobacter > Phaeobacter sp. NW0010-22. The sequence continues at coordinate 10,120 of NZ_BAABWT010000017.1, read as the reverse complement.
GACAATCTCGGTCCCGGTGATCTTGATGGCCACACCATCAACGGTGCCCTTGTCCTTGCTCAGGTCGATCCTAGAGGCGCTGTCCACGGCGGCGGCATTAAAGACGTCCACGCCCGCGCCAAGGTGAAAGTTGGGTCCATGTCCCGCAGATCCCGCAAATTTGGAGAACTCTTCGGTGATGATCACAAGGTCATCGTCGGTTGCCGTCCGACCGCTGAACTCGACCTGAACACCGCGGATCGTGATCGGCAATCCTGTCGTGTCGTCGTTGATTTCGACGGTCCATTCACCGGTCGAGGTTTCGCCCATGAACGCGGTCGTGCCAAAGGACCAACTCCGGTCAAAAGACTCGGTATCGCCGGTGTCCGCAATCAACTGAACGCGGGTTCCATTCGGCGAGACCAGAAACATCTCCAGATCGGCAAGTCGACCTGCAATAAAGTCCAATTCGACTGCTATATGTTCGATGGTGATGGCGTCTGCCGCCAGTACCTCGGTAGTGAACTCGGCCCCGGAATTGTCGATGACCGTTGGGGTCACAGCAATAATGTTGGTGTCGATGACGTCGTTGGCTGATGTGGATTGCAATCGCCATGTCTCGGCCAGTCTTACGGCAGCTTTGGCATCGACCAGACCAAAACCATAGTCATTCGAAAAATGCAGGCCACCACCGTTCCACGTTTGCGCACCATTCCAGAACCAGCTGGCCCCGTTGAGTTGCGTGCCTTGTTCATGTATCGCGTTTTCGGGCGCGGTTGTGTTCGCAGGGGTGCCAATGAAGGATCCAACATGCCGGGCAGAATTGGCAAGGATCATTTGCATGTCGCGCCACCCGAGTTGCTCGTTGGCGTCCAGAACCAATGTAGCAACACCAGCTACAATTGGTGCTGCCGCCGAGGTCCCGGCAAAATTGGTATAATCCCCAGCTGTACCGGGCGTCGTATTGTACCCGTCCGCACCTGACCGGTCAGTGGAATACACGCCCCAGGCGTTATTCGTGTCGTCCCCAAAAGCCGAGACCAACAGGTTGGCGCCGGGCGACGAATAACTAGTCACCCATCCATCCGCACGTAGAGCGCTTACACTAATTGTATACTTTGTACTTTCATCGGCATTTGCAGTTGCTTCCCCGCGCGTCGTGCTATCCGGGCCAGCACCCCGCGAGTTTCCATTTGACTTGACGAGAATTGTTCCAAGGCCGCCCCGACCTATTTCAGATACCTCTCGAAAGGCTGCGAGCGGGTCTGGGTCGTTGACATAGACGATATTACCGAACCCGTAACTCATGGAAACAACATCACCAGTTCCGTTGTTTCCATTTGTGTTTCCGATACCGTTCCCTACACCAGCTGCGTCTCGGACCGTGTTAGCTTCAGTGTCACCATTTCCGCGTCGGTACATGCGGATGGTCGAGTCAACTGCAATCCCCACAACGCCGACGTTGTTATCTGCAGCCCCAATGATGCCGACAATTGGCATCCCATGGTTGTCCGGCCCAAATGCATTATTGTAGATGCCAGAATTTTCGGCCGTAGGATCGAAATCCATATCATCGTAGTCGAAGTCGTTTACGGTGTCATAATTGACTGGTAAATCGACGTGCGAGAAATCTACACCATCATCGATTATTGTAACGACGATGTCTGTCCCGTCATAGTCGGCCCAGACATCGGTGACATTGATATCGAACTGACCTGCATTGGTGTTGTTCAACCACCATTGCTGTGCGTATCCGGGATCGTCCCCGGGATTTGAGGCTGTGGGTGCCGGGATGGTCTCGCTTTCGAGCCCTGAATCGAACAATTCCAAATTGAAGGGCTGCGGTGCTCGATGCTCTAACGCGATGAAGCGGGAAGAACCGGAAGAACCGTCTTGACCCACACCAGAGTTGGAACGCGACCTCGTATCACCGGGTGCATCTGCTGAGTTACCATACTTTGAAGTCATTACAATTTCCCCCCAGGATGTTTGCAACGCAAGCAACATCCAAACTCAAAAAAGTCAGAAATAAGAGATCAGCGATTAAAAAACTAAATCGTATTCGGCAAAAGTGGCGCATGTAAGGGCTTACAAGTCAAGCTTCACAGCATTTGGATCGAATTAGCCAGTGAGAAGATTGTTCCAAGAAATCCGTCTTGAATGTATTTAAGCTGTTCCCTGCCCCAGTGATTTCATCAACAGAAACAACTGTCAGAGCATTTCAAAATCGGTTTCGTGGAATTTGTTGCTCACCGCACATCATAATTAGAAAAGATATTAAGACGTAGATGTTTCAGAGTGAAAACACCGCCTGCTCAACAGAAATCGTTGGCGGTTCTAAGCTCCCTTAACCAAAATTGCCAAGTCATGTGGCGCTAACTGTCTAAGGCGATCCACACTCGTGTGGCCGGTGTTTCAAAATCTCTCAATTTCAAACGTTCGCAGCGATCTCAGGACCGACTGATTTCTACTCTACGACCAGTTTCATTGGGACCAAAGCAGGTGGTAAAAAATGCCCAACCTTTTCTGTTTGAACGACGAGCAGGTGGCTGTTTGGGCCATCTTTCCAAAGCCCAGAGCAAGCCTCGTATAGACGATCAGCCTTTACTGAGTAGATTTGAATTCGAAGCGGTCAAACAGCGATGATGCATTTCATAGAAGTCGTCTGCCGGATGAGTGGCCGATTTCGAAATTTAACCTTACAGCCACGCAGTAGCAACGAAGTCGCCTTTCCCTCCCAAAGTGTTGAAAGGCAAAGACGGCAGTGGGCTAAGAGCAGGCTTTAACGCGAACTTAATCAGCTGGCGATGTGCAGCAAGTCGTCGCCCGTGCAATCAAAATAGCGGGTATTGCTACCTGCTGATTATTTACTCGGCCATTACTGCCCCAATACTTCCAGTAGAACTTCGCCAGTCGCTCCTGAGGGTGGTCTGGTTCCCGCAACGACGGACAAGGTCAAAGCAACATCGATGGTATGAACCCGCCGTGACACAGTCTGAGGCTCAATCCCTTGTCCTGCGAACAGGATCGGAACGAATGTGTCATAGCGCCAAGGCGATCCGTGGGTAACTGTAACAGACAACCCGTCCATATCGTTGATGAACGTTTCGGGCTCGAAAACGACATATATATCGCCTGACCGGTCCCGATGGTAATTGTTCAATACGGCATGCATCAGGGCATTGTCGGGAACCGAGCCTTCTCGTAAGCGTGAACTGGGAATAGCATAAGCCACACCTTCGAAGGCTACCAATTCACCTGCAATCGCAGTCTCAAGCGCCACCCTGTCGATGTCGGGGTTGTCCCGAATGTCGGCAGCTAAGGTCAAATATGGATGGTCATAACCTTCGAATAGCGGACCTTGTATTTTGAAACGCCCTTTAATCTTCTCGGCAGCAGGTGCTGTGTTCCATTCATCGGGAGAAACATAGCTGCCAGGCATTCCGATTGACGCAAGATAACCAGGTGCTTCTGGGGCACCATGGTCGGAGGACAATACAATCAAGGTGTTTTCCAGGCCAACCTCGGCATCGACATAGGCAAACAGATCGGCCAGCGTCCGATCAAGCTGTAGCAGATTGTCCTCAGCCTCGAGGCTCGATGGTCCAAAGAAATGTCCCACATAATCGGTCACAGAAAAGCTAACGCCCAGAAAATCGGTCACATCGTCATCCCCCAACCCCTCTTCGGCGATGAGAGTCTTCGCGAAATCAGCGGTCATGCGATCGCCAAAAGGACTAAGCGTTAGCAAGGTCGTAAAGTATTTGTCCTCGGTCGTTCCCAACGGATGCGGAAAAGTGCGGCCAAACCCCGCAAAATCCGGTTCCCAGTCCTGATCGTCGCGCGTTCCAAAAAGATAGCTGTCAATCGGGTTCAAGAGTTCCCACAAATGGTCACTGAAGCTTTGCGGCAGACCTTTGTCGTTCCATGCATCAACCCACTCGGGGTAGGCATCATAGTAGTAGTTGCTTGTTACGAACTCTCCGACCGCTTTTGAAAACCAGAATGCTTTGCCCGCGTGCCCAGCCATCGCAACTGCACCCCGATCTTTGATCGAAACACCAAATACTTTTGCACCCCCGGCTGTGTTCACCGCTAGCTCGTCGCCAAATGTCGATGTCAGGATTGTTCGTGGCGAACGACCATCACTGGTCGCGGCGCGCTGCGTGGGATCGATTTCAGTTGCATCGTCAACATCAGCGCCACCTGTGAGGATCGAATAGTCTGGGTCTTCGATATTATAGACGGTGCGTCCAGCACTGCGGTCATACCACAGGTTGCCAACCATGCCATGGGCAGCTGGGTTGGCACCGGTTGCCAGCGTCGTGTGCCCCACAATCGTTTCGGTGTTGGCATGGGTGTGGTGGGCATTGTTGTAGTGAATGCCTTCCTCAAGCAGATATCTGAAGCCACCTTCTCCGAGTTGATCCAAATGACGGGTAGGCATATCCCCACGCAGTTGGTCGACGGTGATTTGCAGGATAAGTTTTGGCTTATCCGTTGCAGACGCGGCGATTGGAACAGAGCTGAGTGCAAAAAGTAAACAAAAGGCGGTTTTTGGGAAAAAATGCATCGAACGTCCTGTGTCGTGGCGAGCGAATAGAACAAAGTATGCAAGGTTTTGCCACGCGAGCGTAAGCTTTTATCTTGTTTAGGTCACTTTCGGCACAAAACAGACATGACCAGCCAATACCTCCGACGATGAAAGCTGTCGTTGGCAGCAAGAGCCAAGAACTACACTAACGGAGACGAAACCGGCCATCCGTAAGCGACTTGTATAAGTGAGGCATCCACGTCGGCTCCAGCCGAAGGAAGGCGCTACTCCCAAAAATCCGACTGTGTGATCTAGATTGCATCGCATTTCAACTTTCAACCTTAAGGTACATAGAGCACGTATTCGTGCTAAGTTGAAAATCCGGAGAGCTTTGATGTTTAAATTTACTGCCGTCGCAGCCATTGCTTGCACTATTTCTCTCATTACACCGGCTTCAAAAGCTGAAGCTGGGAATGATCCATTTATTGGTGAGTTGATGCTTGTTGGGTTCAATTTTTGCCCGCGAAATTGGGCTGACGCCAACGGTGCCTTACTGGCAATCTCGTCTCACCAAGCATTATTTTCGCTGCTGGGAACAATGTACGGAGGTGACGGGCGCACGACGTTTGGTTTGCCAGATCTCCGAGGCCGAGTTGCGGTTGGAACCGGGACTGGACCAGGTTTGAACCCTGTGGCGCAAGGAAATCGTTTCGGAGTGCCGACGACGACCCAAACCATTGCAACCATGGCCAATCATTCTCATACGGCAACGAGTACTGGGACAACAACGATCCATACTGCAGGGGAAGATGCAACCCAGACCGAGCCTAGCGGCGCAGTCTTTGGGTATTCAGGTACAGCAATTTATTCAACATTTCCGCCGGATGAAACAATGGCTTCAAGTGCTGCCACCACAAATGTCGCGACTACGATTGTGAACAGTGGAGGTGGTCAAGCACAAGAAAACCACCAACCTTCATTGGGGCTGCGTTATTGTATCGCTCTGAATGGAACCTACCCCTCTCGCAATTAAGCGAACGGTGCCTCAAACAGAAGCGAGATTGGTACAGAACCAATCTCGCAAGTTCCAATTAGATGTAAGGCAGATCACGATAGCGCATAGATTGCTGGAGATCGATTTTGTGTACTCGCGACACATTTCGCTTTAGCCGCAGGCCTGCCCAGAGGCCGGCATGATTTCTAACTTGTCCACCGACAACAGCAACCATCCGAATTCGAACGCCTAAAGGTCCTCTGAGCGGGGGAAATGGTCATTCACGCGTAGCCAAGGAATGCTTCGCCGGGTTTGATGTTCGGATACGTTGCGATACTGGAAGTAAGGCCACTAAGAATACCAGTAATCGGCGTCATCACACATCCATGAGAGAACCCTTCGTTACCTTCAAAGCTTGAGACGTTCTGTGGAGTCTTCCCTAACGTTGAAAACTTGAGGGAAAGTGTGCCGCTTAATCTCTGAGAAACACGACTCGGCAGTGAAGAACTGGATCTTCATATCACGACATTTCACGGCGAAAACATCGTCGCCTACAAAGGTGACAACATGCTCGTGGTTCGAGGTTTCTTGTTCGCCAAGAAAGAAGGCGCTCTGATCCACACCGTCGATTGGACGGTCTTTTGGGATACGGGGGGCTGGACCTACTAATGTGACAAGTGTTGGGTAGATGTCGAGAACGGAAACAATCTCGTTTGGCGCTTTTTCTTCAGGGATGTTTCCGGTTCAACGTACCATAGCAGGCATTCGTAAACCGCCGTCAGAATCCGGATGTATCACCCAACGCAAGTGGAATTGGGTTCAAGAATGAGGGGCTATCACCCACTCCTTGTCGTTCGATGTAGACGATCGAACCATCGGTAATTTTCTTGTCGAAGGTGGTATTTTCGCAAAAATCGTAGTGGTCCGTTTCGTAAGAAGGCTCACCTTTTCTGCCCTCCCAAAAATGTGGCATCGTCGCCACGCTGGACCTTTCGTTGATGCACCCCATTCATCGTAACCTAGGTCACTAGGACGCCGCCCAACCCGAAACCCAATATGCCTTTTCCCAAAGAGCGCCGAATTGTAGCCTTCATCAGAGAGCAACTCGGAGTATATTGAATTTCAATATTGAAATTGAGAAGTCGCATCCCGTCAGCCTCGAACCCATCAATTTTCAGGAGTGGGAACTGTGCTGCCCTGAGGGCCAATATCGCCCCCACCCCAATTGTCCCCGAGCAGATAGGCGATGTTGGGCCGAACCTCTTAAGCCGGTGAAGAGTTCACTGTTGCCAAGCTAAACCCTATGGCAAAAACGGACAATCGACGACGAAGTCGTTAACATGGTCCCGATCTCCTTCAACGGCTTTCCTCAAATATTAGAGTGAATTCGGGTTGTGACTCACAGGGCGAAAACCGGCCATTCTGAGCAGTTGCGACCCAAACTCTCGCAACCCAAGTTGTGCGGCCATTCAGACCGAACGCCCCATTTGAAAATCTCTTCTAGCGGCAAGAACTTATCGGTCCCGTTCCTTGATCGCGCGGCGTATCATTGGGTTGCGAGCGACTTGGAATTCCCCAGAAGACGGCCACATTGCAAAGGCTATTGGGCGTGATACAGAATTATATGCTTGGGCATGGAGGATGCCGTACGACAAGAGTTATTCAAATCCCCTGCCCGCTATAAGAACCCCACTTGAGTGGTTCCGTTTTTGGTGGAGAAAGGGTGAATCTTGACCCAACCACCATAAGCTGTTGTAGCAAAATGATTTTATGCAGATGAATGCACAAAAATACTGCCCGTCTGTGATATCAGAGCTTGCTTTTTTGGGGAAAAACAGCGGAAATTGAATTGCGCGCACGCGGGCGATACTCTTGGGGGATTATCAATGGCTACATTCACCGTAAGCAATACCAACGACTCTGGTGCCGGAAGCCTGCGACAGGCGATCATCAGTGCAAACGGTGCGGCCGACGACGACATCATCGATTTCTCCATTGCGACCGGGTCGACAATCAATCTGACGTCTGGCGAACTGGTGATCAGCAGCGGCATCACATTTGACGCGGATATCGACAATAATTCTGCTACACGGGATGTAACCGTCAATGCGGGCGGAGCCAGCCGGGTTTTCAGCTTTGTCAGCGGCACCAGTTCGATCGACAACCTTCTCATCACCGGTGGTAACCTTGCGGGCGATGGTGGCAATCTCACCAACAGTGGCGTTGCGAATGGCAAGGGTGAAAATACCCAAGGTGCCGGTATCTTCAACGCTGGCTCGCTCACCCTCACCAATAGCACGATCACTGCCAACAGTGCGGGCGGCGGCGGTGCCGGTGCCTCGTCAAACGGTGGTGGTGGCGGATTTGGCGGATTTACTGGCTCGACAGGCGGCGACGGTGGTGTCGGTGGCTACGGCGGGACGGGCGGTGTAGGCGGCGTGAATTCCGGCGGCGTCGGAGGTACCAACGACAACGGGGCCAGCCCCGGAAATGGTGGTGGCGGAGCAACGAACGCAGGCGGTGGCGTTGGCGGTCTTGGTGAAAACGGCGGCAACAACGGTGGCACCGGCGGAACCGCGGGTTCGGCCGGCGGCGGTGGCGGCGCCGGTGCGGCCGGCTATTCACAATCCGGCGGCCACGGCGGTCACGCGACAGGCGGCATCTACAATTCCGGTGCTCTGGTGATTACGGATTCAACCATCACCAGCAATCTTGGCGCCGGTGGTGGCGGTGGCGGTGCCGGCGGTGGCTCTGCTGTAGCGGGCAACGGTGGTGACGGGGTCGGCGCGATCACAAACTCTGGCGGCACGCTGACCATCTCGCAAAGCACCATCGATACGTTTTCCGGCAATGTCGGTGGCGGCGGTGGCAGCGGAAGCGGGGGTGGCGGCACGGCTGGCACATCTGCCAACAACATCGACGGTGCCTACACCGTCTCCGGGACGGAAACGACCTTTGTGGTCAACACTACCTTGGACACCGGAGCCGATGCGACTGTGACCGGCGATCTGGCGGCAGAAACTGCCGATGGCGATGGACTTAGCCTGCGCGAGGCGGTTCTGCTCGCAAACCCCGGCGACACGATCACATTCGACGGCTCGCTGGACGCGGCGACCATCAAATTGGTGTCGGGCACGCTCGAGATCATTACAGGCGAAAACCTGATCATTGATGGAGATCTTGACAACGACAACAGCGCCGACGTGACAATCAGCGGCGACGCGAACAATAGCGGTACGGTCAACGCGGGCGACGTGCGGGTTTTCACCGTACAATCCGGCGCCTCGCTACAACTGGATGGCGTAGTTGTTTCCGGCGGCTATGACACGGGCGCAAACGGTAGCAATGGCACCAATGGTGCTGACCAGATACCCGGCAGCAGCAGCGAAGGCGGCAACGGGACCGACGGCACGGACGGCGGCTATGCAGCTGGGGGAATCCTGAATGCTGGCGCCCTAACTCTGCTCAATTCCACCGTCTCGAACAGCACTGCCATTGGCGGCACGGGCGGTGCTGGCGGCGATGGCGGCACCGGCGGTGTGTCCCTTCCCAACGGCAATGGCTATAGCGGTGGCGCGGCTGGCGAAGGTGGTGCAGGTGGCCATGCTGCTGGCGGCATCCTGAATCTTGGAACCGGTACATTGACCCTGACGGATGCGTCGATCACCGGAATCACATCGACCTCTGGCGTTGGTGGCGCGGGCGGCGCAGGCGGAGACGGCGGTCCAGCACAGGGATCGCAAACTGATGGCGGCCCGGCGCGCGGCGGCGGAGCGGGAGGCGATGGCGGTGTCGCGGCAGCGATCGTCAACTTTGCGTTGAACTTGGTCAACGGGGTGCCCACTGTGTCGACCAACACTCTCAACGCGGGCGCTGGCGGCACGGGTGGGACCGGCGGGACCGGCGGTGCGGGGCAGACCGGCACAGGTGGGACTGGCGGTATCGGCGGTTCATCTGATACTGCCGGGTCCAGCGGCAACAACGGCTCGGGCGGTGCGCTCGGCGGCTCCAGCGGTGAGATATCCGAAGTCGGTGACAGTGGAGCGCGCGGCGATGGCTCTGGCGGTGGCGCCGGCGGTGGTGGCGGTTACACGGGGCTGACAGCGCCGGAAGTGGTCAATGTTTTCGCTCCGGTGATCCGCAATCTCGACGGCGACAGCAACACATTCACCGAGGGTGGCGGCGCCGTCTCTCTGGACACCACTACAGCCGCCGCAGTGTCCGATGAAGACGATACAGATTTTAACGGCGGCTCGCTGACCGTCTCGCTCTCGGCCAATGGGACTTCGAGCGATCAGCTTTCAATCCTCGCCACAGGGGACAACCCGGGCGAGATCGACGTCGACGGCGCGAATGTTGAGTTCGGTGGCAGTGTCATAGGTACAGTCGCTGGTGGAACGAACGGCACTGATCTGGTGGTGACCTTCACGACAGGCAGCGCTCGAGAAAATGCGGTCGAATCCCTGATTGCCGCGTTGCGCTTTAACAATACAGGCAGCCCCCCGAATACATCCACCCGCACAATTGATGTGACACTGAACGACGGCGATTTGCCGTCTGCCACTTCACAAGTCACGGTTACTGTCGATGCAGCCAACATTAATCCCTCGGTA
>NZ_BAABWT010000016.1:0-17606 GCF_040365955.1 Phaeobacter sp. NW0010-22 | reverse complement strand
CTTTACCCTTATATATCAATATATTAACAGCCACCTCAGGGTGGATTTCTGCATTTGTGCTCAGGCGCTGGAAGCACTGTGGAAGCAAACGGAGGCGATTGAACACTGTGCCTCATCAGCAACATTGAATAGCCGAGCAACAGCGTCGCTCTCCCAGAGTTCTGTAGGGCTTCAGTTACCAAAACATAGTCCCCTCCGAGGCGCAGCGTGAAATACAGGCAGTTGAAAAAAAAGGCCGAAGGATCCATTGCTCTAAGAAGAGTGGAAAGTGATATAAATTCAGCCTCTAATAGAGTTGTTCATTGATTTCAGCGCCGAGCACTGTGTTTTCTAAGATAGTGGGAAAGCATGGTGACCGAAGCGTTTGATTCTTCCAATTAGGGCGAAAATAGGAGATGCCCATGCGAATACCATTTCTAGCTTTCATTACCCTGGCGGGATGTGGTGGTGTTTCCGTCGAACCCTCAAAGCAGTATAGTTCAAGAATGAACTCGCAGTTTGTAGCCCTCGCTTCAGCGTCAAGTAAAGCACGATCCATTGTATTACCTGACAGAACCACCTCACCTCATATGGCGGCAGTTCTATCTGTGTATCAACAGTGCCCTGAGCTTTGTTACAGAGGATCTAGCGGATTAGCACGCACCGCTGGTCGAAGTGAGTCAATCAGAAATGCAAATCTGAAGTTCGAAGGATTTAACTTACTGGACTGGCAGAATTTGAAAATGGAGACCGCTGTTTCATTGAAGTATTGATTGACAGCAACAACGAAAAAAACAGACCGTTCGAATTTTCTCGTATCGGCGGCCGACGACCAGGATTCGACGACCCAAACGGACCGGTATGGGAATACAAGAATCTACCGATCAAAACTGAATTAGTCAGCGAATTGGAATCGGCCAAAAACGCTGAGTCGCTTTGCAGAAAAATGATGGAATTGGGTTAACCTATGGCTTCTTTCGATTATGGCGTGAATGATGCGTCAGGCTCTACAGGCCTTGTTGGTCACAGCAGAATTGACGTGAATTTTTCCACCGGGGCGTTCGAAATTCACGGCGGACCTGCGCCTGACCTAAGCTCCAGACTCATTGATTTACAGCCAGAATAGGACTGTAGCAGCGAGAGCGATGGCCGAGAGGAATACCTTTGGGCATCTGTCATATCGGGTGGCGACGCGCCGCCAATCCTTCAGGCGTCCGAACATGATCTCAATGTGGTTGCGTCGTTTGTAGCGGCGCTTGTCGTACCGGACAGGCTTGTCGCGTGACTTTCGACCTGGGATACAGGGCTTTATTCCCCTGTCATTAAGGGCTTCGCGGAACCAATCTGCGTCATAACCTCGATCTCCGAGCAGCCAGTCAGCCGATGGCAGACTGTTCACCAGAGCCCTGGCGCCCGTGTAATCGCTCACCTGCCCAGCGGATATGAAGAAGCGGATGGGGCGTCCCAGACTGTCAGTAACGGCGTGCAGTTTCGTATTCATGCCACCCTTGGTGCGCCCTATCAGCCTGCCACGCCCCCCCTTTTCAACCGCAGGCTGGAAACCGTGCGGTGCGCTTTGAGGTAGGTTGCGTCAAACATGATGGTCTTTTGATCGGTTCCTTCTGCAGCCAGCCCGTTCATGATCCGAGCGAACGCACCCATATCGCTCCACCGCTTCCATCGATTATATAGCGTCTTGGGCGGACCATATTCATGCGGCGCATCGGACCAACGTAACCCATTGCAGTTGAATAAAATAGTCCCACTCAGCACGCGTCGATCATCAACCCTTGGCTTACCATGGCTCTTTGAAAAGTAAGGCTGAAGCCGCGCCATCTGCTCATCAGTTAGCCAGAATAGATTGCTCATATTATACCCCTTAAACTCACGGGCATGAAACACGCAGGCGGGATGACGGCAACAAAACTAATAGGTCCAGAACCTAACGACCTCTTCGCAGAAGGCGGACGTATTATGCATGAAAACATTCATTACTGGCGCAATGGTTGAGTGGGATACGCATTCGCTATAAAAATTTCGCCGCCAAGGCCTTCTTCATAAAATTTGTGCAACAAAGCAGTGTGGTATGTCACCAGAGCGTCGCTATGGCTGACCTCAATTGGCTGGGATAAGTCCCAGCGCGACTTGCATTCGGGCTGAACTGCAAAAGCATTTTTTTGCGTATTCAACTTTGCGAATTGCATCCCTGTTAAAGCCGACGGCCTGTTCGCAATCCGCGCGCGCGGCTCCCGCCATCTGGAAGGCCGAAGAATTGCCGCCGCTGCTGGTCAATTGGCCGTAGTAGCTGGTGGCTTCTTGCACGCGCGTCACGAGATCGGTTTGCAACGCATCGCCAACGTCTGAGGTGTTCAGGGGTATTTCCCGATAGCTGCGGCACGCCGCCAGAATGTCTTCGAGGCCAACGGTCACGCGACGGTTCAATCGCTCAGGGGTCGAGACTGAAACCAAGAGTTCATTTTTACCTCGTGTTTCAGTTTTGCCAACCCGATCGACTGGTACGCCTGCTGCTCTGAGTGCGCTTGCGACCGCTTCGGCACGGCGAAGTCCGAGGTTGTCATTGTAGGACGACCCGCCCACGGCATCCGTGTATCCCACGATCACGGTGGGTTTGTAGCTTTCGGTTGATTTGAGTGATTCTGCGATCTCGAGAATCTTCTGCCTTGACTCGGCATCCAGTTGGTCAGAGTCGAAGTCGAAATTGACCGTCCCCATGAGCTGGGCAGCAAGAAGCGAAGGAAAAAGTATCGAGATCACTGCGGCGCTAAGGCGTATCAGGGTCAAACGCATCGAAATTCCTCAGATTTTGAAATTAACTATTGTTGTATTGTGGACAACGTGCCTGACTTATTCAAGTAATCGAAACCGGACTTATGTTCCGTGGTGATTTTCGGTGTAGATTGTAAGAATGAGTATTAGATTTTTCAATCAGGGGATTTCTCTGTGTTTAAGGCAGTGACATGTGCGCTCTGCGTGACTGCAGCAGTGTTTGGAGCTCAAAGGGCTGACGCCTTGTCCCTGAAGGACGCGATCTTGTTCGTTTTGGAAACGAACCCGGATATTAAGGCGGCCGAGGCTAACAAACAGGCGATCGAATTTGAGCTCGAGCAGGCACGGAATTTCTATGCGCCAAGTATCGAATTCGAGGCCTGGGCCGGGACAAGCGAGAACCGGGGGACAGCTTCGCCGGATCTGGGTGCGGCGTCGGGATCGGTTGATGGCTTTGAGGTTACGGGACGCATTTCGCAGATGTTGTTTGATGGTTTCAGAACGCGATCTGAGATTGAGCGGCAGGCTTACCGGATTGACGGTGCTGCGTTTCGTGTGCTCGAAAGATCCGAAGTTCTCTCTCTGGAAGCAGTTCGCCTGTATTCGGATGTGTTGAGATCGCAGTCGTTGCTTTCTCTCGCCAGAAACAACCTTGCCTATCATAGGGACGTTTATGGTCGCCTTAAGACTGGCTATGATCGCGGTGTTGTTGGAATTGGCGACCTGCAGCAAGGTGAAGAACGTGTCTATCTGGCCGAGGACATCATTTTAGAGTTTCAGCTCAATCTCGAAGACGTAAAGACACTTTTCCTGGAAACTGTTGGGGTCGAGGCCAAAGCGCTTCAGAATTTGCCTGGGATTTCAAGTGCAGTGCCCGCTTCGCTTGAATTGGCGGTCGGTCGCGCACGTTCAGTAAATCCCGTCATCAAGTTCATGCAATCAGATGTTGGATCAGCCGAAGCCTTGTCTCGACGTGCCAATGCGAACCAATACCCCACTGTGCATCTTGAGGCCGAAGGACGGACAGGTGAAGATGTAGGTGGGTTTATAGGAGATCGGGAGGATTTTCGCGTTGGTGTGGTGATGCGCTATGAATTTCAAGGCACCCGCAAACGTGCAGAGCGCCAGGAGCAGGCGCGTCGGGTGAATGAAAGCCGATCGCATCTTCTGTCGCAAACACGCCGGGTCGAGAGCGAAGTACGCCAGTCCTGGTCCACTCTCAGGTCTGCTAGGCGGCGCCTCACTACTATTCAAGGCCAAGCGCGTTTGTCGCGTAAACTGCGCGAGGCTTATGAGGCCGAGTATCTCGTAGGCAATCGATCGCTCTTAGATGTTCTGAACACTCAAAGCGCGCTGTTTCAGGCCGAAGCCAATTTGATCAATGCCCGCAGCTTGGCAACTTATGTCGAATATCGCCTGTTGGCGTCCATTGGAGTCCTGCTGCCCACATTGGGTATGGAAGCACCCGAAGACGCTGCACCCTATGCCCGGGATCAGGTCGGAGCCCCGGGTTTGAGCGAAGTCAGCGGCGAACGTCAATTTGATGCGAATTCTTTCAACAACTGGCGGAAATCGGTCGACAAATAGATCGGTGCCTGATGCGGGAGATGCGCAATATCTGACTCTGGTAAACAGACGGACACGACCCCTCGCGTTCAAATAAGACCTGTAGCCCAAAAGGGATCGGTAAAGCCGTCCACACGCATGGTGAAAGAGTGGGATTTTGCGCGCATGTCCTCAGATCCGCTGGCTCAGGCTGTGGCGGTCTGTGCGCGGTTGAACGGGCAGGATCTGGGTGTTGAGGGGGTTCTGGCAGGTGTGCCCCTGCCGGCTGACGGATTGCTCACTCCGGGTCTGGCAGTGTCGGCTCTCGAAGAGCATGGATTTCGAGCGCATCTGACCAAGCGCAAACTGAGCGCGTTGCCTGAAGGAGTTTTGCCTGCCATCTTGTTTTTGCGCAATCGCGAAGCCTGCGTTCTGCTTCAGGGTGGGCCCGAATCATTTCGTGTCATATGGCCGACACGATCAGATGAACCGATTGAAATGCCTCGCGACGAACTAATGAAGGCTTATGCGGGTCATGCGCTGTTGGTACGGTCTGATGCGGCGCAAAATGGCGGTACTCTGGACACTGTCACAGCCCCCAGGCATTGGTATTGGAGTGTCGCGGCTCGATATTGGCCCGAATATTTTCAAGTTATGCTGGCGTCGGTACTGGTCAATTTGCTTGGACTTGCGGTTCCGATTTTTACAATGAATGTCTATGATCGGGTTTTTCCGACGGCGGCGATAACAACACTTTGGTCGCTGGTCGCTGCGGTAGGGGTTGCATTGATTTTCGATGCGATCTTGAAATGGATCCGCGCGGCGGTGGTCGACAATGTGGGCCGGAACGTGGATCAGGCGGTTTCCGCCTCGATTTTTCGGCATCTCTCCGACCTTGAGCTTCAGCAAACCATGCAACCAGCAGGGGCCCTGATCAATACGCTCAAGGACTACGAACAGGTTCGCGACTTTTTCTCGTCGCAAACATTGGCGACGCTGACAGATCTGTGTTTCAGTGTGCTGTTCATTGCGGTGATCGCCTATCTTGGCGGCCCGTTGGCTTATCCACCAGCCATAGCACTGGCCGTAGTGCTTGTGTTGGGTGCGTTCATCATGCTGCCGCTACGCGGCGCAACAAATGCATCCCGACAATCGACCGGCATCAAGAATGCAGTCGCCGTAGAGGCATTGACCGAGTTGGAAACACTTAAGTCGATCGCAGGGCAGGGGCGGATGCAATCGCGATGGGAAAAGCACGTTGCCGAAAGTGCTCGTGTGAATGAGGGCAGCAAAAAGCTGGCCACGTTTTCGACCACAGTCACCGGGTTGGCACAGCAGGCATCAAGTATTGGGATTGTGATCATCGGCGTCTACCTGGCGCTCGAAGGTAGCTTGACTATGGGGGCTGTTATTGCTGCGATGATTTTGTCCGGGCGCGCGTTGGCGCCGACCGCGTCTTTGGCGGCATTGTTTGTCCGGGCAAGTTTTGCCTTCTCGACCCTGCGTAGTCTTAACGCTTTGATGGCAAGCCCTTCGCAAAAACCAACGGCGAACACCGTACTGAATGCTCGGATCGAGCAGGGTGCATATGCCTTCAAGGATGTCTCGCTCGAGTATCCTGGGGCTTCAGTGCCGGCGCTGAAGGAGGTGTCGTTTGAAACGGTGGGGCTAGAGAGTATCGGGCTGATCGGGCCAGTTGGCGCGGGCAAAACCAGCCTTGTGCGTCTGATGGGAGGTCTCTATCGGCCGACCGACGGGCTGGCCACTCTTGATGGTCTCAACATTGCACAGCTAGGACCAGCTACCTTGCGGCGGGATGTTCAGTTGGTTACCCAAAATGCGGTTCTCTTTTCTGGAACACTAGCGGAAAACATCGCCTTTGGGATGCCGCAAGCCACGGTTGAAGACGTTCTGAGGGTCGCCCGATTGACCGGTGTTGATGGGTTGGCGGCGAAGAACCCGATGGGTTTTGCCATGCCGGTCGCGGAACGTGGGGCCAATCTGTCCGGCGGACAAAGGCAGATGGTGGCGCTTGCGAGGGCTCTGTTGCCCAAGCCGAGGGTTCTCATCTTGGATGAGCCTACTTCGTCGATGGATACGGCGACCGAGCAGTTCTTTGTCGAACGGCTCAAGCGAATTCTGCGGCAGCGACCTATGACGTTGGTGGTTTCAACGCATCGAACCAGCCTGTTGGCCTTGGTTGATCGGGTTATCATTCTTGAAGATGGAAAGATTCGAATGGATGGGCCGCGGGATCAGGTTCTCGCTTCGGTCAAGGCGTCGAAGGCATGAATGGGCAAGATTGGAAGATACGGGAGTTCGCCCAGGGACAGGACGCGGCCAGAATGGGTCGGTCGTCCCGACTGTTGACACTGTTGCTTATCGTGGTCATCGCATTGGTGACCGCAGCGGTGGTCTGGGCTTCGCAGGCACGCATCGAAGAGGTAGCCCGGGCTCAGGGTCGTGTCGTTCCTTCGGGTAAGGCGCGGGTTCTTGAGAGCCTCGAAGGCGGCATTGTTCGCGATATTCTGGTGCGTGAAGGGGATCTTGTCGAGGCTGGTCAGATCATAATCCGCATCGACGATACCGGATCCTCTGCCTCGCTTGGAGAGTTGAATGCGCAGTTGGGCGCGCTTTCGATACGTGGGCTGCGCCTGGCGGCAGAACTGGCCGGCGCAGTTGCACTTAGCTTTGAGGCAACAAATATTGACCCGAACAGTGCGCAAGCACTGCGCGAAATTGCAATTTTTGATAGTCGAACCGCCAGTTATTTTGGTCAGCGTGCCGTACTCGATGCTCAGCTGAACCAGCGACAGCGCGAAATCGAAGAGACCGAAGGCAACTTGAAACGCGTTGCAGAGGGCATCGCATTGCTGCAAGAAGAGATCGAGCTCAAAGCCGAAAGCGGAGTTGTTCCACGCGCGCAGATCATTCCCATAGAACGGGAATTGTCTGGCAGGCGGCAGGATCAGGACTCGCTGGTCAGCCGCCGTGAGCAAGCCCGCGCCGCTTTGCGCGAAGCCGAGGCTCGACTTGAGGAGTTGAAACTCCAGCGGCGAGCCGAAATCAGTGTCGAGCGATCGGACACGCTCAACCAGATCAGCGTGATTCAGGAAAGCATCAAAAGCGCCAGCGATGTGGTGTCGCGCGCGGCTTTGCGCGCGCCTGTCACCGGAATCGTTTCTGTTCTGAACATCAACACTATCGGGTCTGTGGTCGCTCCGGGGGAAGAGTTGCTTCAGATCGTACCTCAGGATGACCGCCTGCAGGTCGAAGCGCGAATACGTCCCGAGGACGTGGCTTTTGTCTATTCCGGGTTGCCCGCGAGCGTGAAGCTCACGTCTTTTGATTTCACTATCTATGGGGCGCTGGATGGCGAGGTAATGCGGGTTGGTGCTGACGCCCAGCAGGACGAAGCGACGGGTGAGATTTACTTTCCGATTATCGTTGAAACAAAAAGCAATGTACTGATCCGCGGCGATGAAAGTTACGAGATCCGCCCGGGTATGGTGGCGTCGCTGGATATCCAGACCGGCGAACGGACGGTTCTGGACTATCTGCTGAAGCCATTCCGTAAAGCTCGGCTTGAGGCCATGCGAGAGCGTTGAAGCCGGGTGCGGTTGGAAGCAGCCAGAGATCGTTTCGACAGAACACCCTGCCTTCCAATGTACGGGCCTCGCAGATAATTCCCAGTGTGCTGATCCGCAGGTCAAGGCCGCGCGCTGTTAGATAATGGCAGTTTCCTGAGCACCGATGGCATTGGTAAAGATCACCTCGATTTCGTCAGCGAATCCACCTCCGTCGGCATTGACTGTTGCTGCTAGGGACCCGTCCACCGCCAACTCTCCGTTCGAGTTATCATAACCAACATGGTCGGCCAGATCTTCTCCGAGTGTCAGCGTCACGACAGAAGTCAGATCGATTTGGTCGATACCAATTGGGGAAATGAAGCCAACGGGTTCTTCGAAATCGAGAATAACATCCGCTGACCCAAGGTCTGTGATGGTGAATACATCGGTTCCGCCACCGCCTTCCAGCGTGTCCGCACCAGCACCGCCGATCAGCACATCGTTGCCGTTGCCGCCCACGCCCCAATCGTCTCCGTTGCCCAGATCGATCGTGAAATCTCGGGTTGAATTGCTCAGATCAACAAAGTCAGTTCCTCCTTGCAGCTCGAACCCTTCGATCTCGGTGTAGGGGGTCGTCAGGTTTAGAATCACGGCATCATCACCGCTGCTCCCGCGCGCTATGTCAGTACCGCCAATCGCGCCGGTGACATTGTCCATCAGATCTCGCGTGACACCATCAGGTCCGGAGTGAGTTCCGTTTGGCTCCATTTGCAGGGTGTCGATATCTAGATTTGCAGAGGCAGTCGAGCGTGCCGGAACGGTGCTGCTGTCAACAACGTCATAAGTTAACGTCGGCGTGCCGACATAAGCGTTCGGCACAGTCACGAATACGGTGGACCCGATGACGTTCAGACCAACCAGCGGATCACTCGATGCAACATTTTCAACTGTTAGTGGCTGATCGGGATCGGTTGAGTTGGCCAACAGCTCGTTGAACGAGATCGTAAAGCTTGGATCAGTCGAACTGATATCGACCGGGCCGCTGACGTCCGGCTGATCATTGATCGCAACTTGGAATGCGTCGGGCGTGCCGCTGCCGTGGTTGGTAGAGACGGTTATTGTTCCTTCGAGTGCACCGGCATAGGTGCCGGGCAAGGTGATGGACAACGCTGCCACGAGTGCTGCAAAGTCAGCAGGTGATGTTGATCCGCGCGTTAAGGTCAGCCGATCCCCGTTGATCGTGCCCGCCGAAGCAGTCGTGCCCGGGGGCAAGGGGTCGGTGAACTGAACCACCACTTCGTCCAGCGTTTCTGAAGGTACGGGCTGAACGTCCGTAACGGTGGCAGTGATCCCGAAATCGACAACGATGGGGGTGCCGGTTTGCGGAGCGGCATCGGGCTGTACGTCGACGAGGACCGACAGGTCCAGTTCGCCGTCCACGTCGATTGTAAAGATACCGTTTTCGTTGCCGCCCTCGTTGGTGGTGACATTGATCATGCCATTCAGAGGCGTGCCATTAGTGGCGTAGTCCTGTGGGAAGATCAGTGTGAGCTGCTGGAAATCAACAAGGCTGCCCGAGAAGGCAAGATCGCCGGTCACTGGTACGACAGGGGCAGAGCCAACCTGATAGGCCATGCCATCCGGAACGCTAGTGATCGTATAGGTGACGCTGTCGACCATTTCAGAGCCATCAGTATCCGTAACCTGAATATCGAAATCTCCGGCGGGATCGTGGGTCACGATCGCGTCGGTTTCATCCAGCTCTACATCCGGGTCCAGCACGTTGAACACCAAGTCAGATGCAACCGCAATATCCAGATCCAGGGATTGGGTCGGGGTGCGTTCGCTGTCAGTAAAGATCCCGTCGGCGTCTGTTGTGATGGCCGTGACATCCAGCGATGTCATGCCACCAAAGTCTGGCGGTGCTAGGAATGTTACCACACCGGCCGGTGCAAATCCGAGATTGATCGACGGGTTGACGGTTGGGCTCGGCGTTGCACTCAGCGTAACGACGCCCCCGACGACCGGTTGTTCGACACCATCAACAAAGATCTTGCCGCCGGCTGGTACAGCAATCTCAAAGCTCATCGTCTCATGTGGGTCCGGCGTCTCACCTGACAGTGTCAGTGTAAATAGGTCACCAGAGTCCTCGACGCCGGTAGTGGGGTCAATGCTGGCCGTCAGTACCGGCGTATCCGCATCCGGACGAACCCGCAAAATGAAATCCTGCGTTCCCGTTGCCTGATCAGAATTGGCTAGTTCCAGAGTGTTCACTGTCAGGGTGAGTGGAATTTCACTTGGCAGTATAGGGTCCAGAGAGTCCGGTGTCCGCGCGTGATCGTCTTTCAATTGAATGGAAACAAGCGAGAAGGCTGCTTCCGAGATCGTATAGCTCCCGTCCCCGTTATCGATGAAGCCGTTGTTCGACGGCCCGGTGACATTCAGATAGTCTGGTACACCGGCCAGGACGATGGCAATCGCCTCTGAACCATCCTGATCGGGTGTGTTTGCTTCGATGAATTGGCTCAGGTTCAAAGGAATGTCTTCGATTGCGGTTATGATCGGTACCGTTCCGCTTTCGTCGACAAAGGGCTGGCCCGTGTCGGGGTCCAGAATTGTATCGTCGAAGTTGAAAAACGGATCATCGGCAACCGGGATGACCTGAAGCGTTTGGGTCAAGGTGGACGACGCGGTATCCCCATTGATGTCTTCGCTGCTGGCAGTGATACGGATGTTTAGTTGTCCGCTATAATGCTGGGCTGCTTGGAGACCGAGATTGTCTATGTCATCAAAATCGACATCGTAACGGGTGAGACCACCACCAATATCCGTACCGGTCAACGGGTCGCCGTTTTCATCGAGCAATTGCGCCCCCGAGGAGGTTTCAAGCTCGATCTGGACCGTATCTCCTGGACGTTCACCGCCATCCGGGCTTGTGATCGATAGGCCAAGGTCAAACGCCGTGTCCTCATCGAAAGACCGGCCTCCGGTCAGTCGGATTACTGGCGGGTCGACAACAGGATTGATAGTCAGGCTGAATGTGCTGCTTCCTGAGTCCGATGTCCCGCAGGTGAAATTGTTCAGGATCATCGAATAGTTGAGCGAATCAAGCTCGTCATAGGGATCGTCCGGACCAAAGGTGTCAGCTGGATCGAACGGGTTCGTGGGGCTTGATTCATGCGGAGGTGGCGTGAAAAGTAAGGAACCTTCGGTTTGTGTCGGATCAGTGGGATCGACACCCAGAACGGACAGGTCGATGACCCAATATCCAGTAACCGGATCAAAAAGTGCCCCGCCCGGTGGATCGGTCGCCAAAGAGGATCCAGGCGGCAATTCGATCCCGATTCCGAAGTCTCCGGCCACACCGTTGGGCAAGTTCACTAGATCGTCAATCGAGTCATAGAATGGCGGTTGTGGTGTGATCTTGATCTTGAGTTCAATCACGGTGTCTTCGTCACCGCTGCCCACCAGTTCAAGGATTGGAAGCGGCAGATCCTGCTCCGGCTCACAGGGGTCCGGGCCATTGCCCGTCGCCGGAACGACAAGAACAGTAAAGTCCATGGGTATTACCGAGCCGCCGGGCAGATTATTAATCAGCGCCAGCACCTCTTCGGGTGTACCGATCAGGCCGTCCAGCGGCTGGTCATCCTCAACGACAATCGCGTGGAGTGTCATGTCGTAATATGTGACCTCGGAGACATTGGTTGGAACAAATTCCAATGCCGCAAGCTGATCTGCGGTGACAATATACGACTCGCCAGTTGCATCCACAGGGGTCGCGCCCAGGAAGGACACGCTGGGATCGACGCCGGTGATCAGATAGTAGAGCGTCTCGGATCCATCGAACTGACCACCGGCAAAGGTGATCTCGGTCATCCGGCCTTCAATCGGATCTGCCGGACGGAACAGGGCGTCTGGCGAAATTGGACCGGCTTGAAGGAAGATGTCACGGATCCGCGCGTTCAGCGTGAAAGGTGAGCTGTCCCGGCCTGCATACCCATAGACGCGGTCCGCATTGGCTATGCCATCAACGATTTCGGTTGGACGATAGGCGTCGTCGATCTGATCGTCAGTGATGCCTGAATTCGGATCGTCGGTTGGATCGGGATTCTGTACTTCGATGATCGGGTCGTCGGCAATTCCCACTACATCGATTTGTACTGTCCCGGTGGCAGTCTGAGTTTGAGTGGCATCAATCGTCTCATAATACACGAGCGTTACGTCAAATCTTATCGTTTCGTTGCTGTCCTGTCCGGGTAGAACCCAAAGCGCCGCAGCCTGCGCAGGAGACAACTGCAATTCGCCGTTATTGCCGATCGGAAGTGCATTGTAGTAGTTGCCGGGGACCACGGGATCAGCTTGAGGCGAGCCGACGAAGAAGGTTGGTAGTCGGCCAAAGGAATCAGGTACAATGTTTGAAACCAGAATAACGCCCAGTATTGCTTCGGGTGAACCAGGTGAATTGTTCAGGTTGTCAATGATATTCCCGTCTAGAGGCGCGGCAAGTGCCGTGTCTTCTTCGCCACTGAAACTTTCGGATGGATCGCCACCATCAACCACCGGGTCAACGTGCAGTACCTTATCCAACGTCGTGATTCGAGTATTTCCACCATCGGACTCTGTTGTGACAACATCGATCTTGAGCGGGTAGTCACCCGCGTAGTGAGTAGGAATGCCACGCAACTCGGCGGTGAGCCAGCTGCCGTTCTCCAGGCTCCACGAGTTGAATCCGGGCGGCACGTTCACATCCGTCAGCAGGGCGGGGATTTTTGCGCCGCCCGGATCGCTGGGGTCTTCGACATAAACGGTGACGCCATTGGGCACTTCGCGCATAACCACGGCAGTGACGGACTCTGAGCCATCGTTGTCTTGGATGATGGGCTCGAACGGGATTTGCCAGACACCTCCCGCGTCGTCGATGACCTGTTCGTTGCCCTGTGGCAGTGTCAGGATGACCGCAATGTTGTTGACTGGATCGACGTCGACATCAAAAGTCGCATCCGCCTGAGCATTGCGCACCTCGTCGGTGTTGTCGTCCGAGACCGAAACTTCGATGTTCAGGTCGTCGCCAAAGAAATCACCGACCGATGAGAACGGATCGCCGGTCTGTCGGTCGACATCGTAATCTTCGTAGAGCGAAGGTCGCAGTTGCAGTGATGCTTCGAAGGACGTGACATCGGGCACGAAGCTGATCGTAAGGTCGCCTGTTGCCTGATCATAGGTGGCGCTGTCGATCAGGTCATATGTCGCCTGCGTCAACGGCAAACCACCGTCAGGTTGAAAAAACGCTGATTGTTGCAGGGTTGTACCGCTGAGATGGTCGGTGACCCAGTCTGTCGGAATGTTCGAGATCACAATGGATTCGATCTGCTCTGAACCGTCCGTGTCGGGTGTCGAGACATCCAAACCGACATATAGGTCGACCTGTCCGGGGCCACTGCCATCTGCGGTGCTTTCCAGCAGCGTCAGGATCTTATCCCCACTGACCGAGCCATCTTTGATCGTCGCGCTGACGATCTGCGGACTGTCATCGGCCACTTCATCCGATGCTCGGACAAACACCGAAGCCGTCAGTTCCGCTTCAGCGCGTGGACGTACTGTTTGGATAATCTGGAAGTTCGAGGTCGCGAAATTGTCGCTGGTATCGATCTCGACATCTCCGGTGGTCGTTTCGTTCCAAGCCAATGTCCCGTCGAGGGTCAGAACACCACTGAAATGCTGGGGAATTTCGATTCTTAGGTCATCAAGTGCCGCAGCAAAATCCAGAGCACTAGTGGTTGGAAGCGGTGTAATCGTGTAATCCACACTCGTTAGGGTGGAACCGGCCTGGACAATTTGAACCTTTGAGGCCAGCCCTTTGTTGCGCACTTCGAGAAGAAGATCATTGGTGTTTGACGGGTCGAAGCTGTCGCTTTCCGTTGCAACTGCGATGCTCAGCGAGAGGCTTTGCAGAACTTCGGACCCATCATTGTCCTGCAGGGCAATATTGCTGAGCTCAATGTTGATGCGCTTTGCGCCTCCGATGTTCTCGTTCGTCCGAGAGTTGGCCACCGTGAAGTCAATCGGGTCAACAATGGCGTCGACATCGATATCCAGATCGTCCTGAGCCGTTTGCGTGTCTGACGGAAGACCCGCGGCCGCATCGACCGATGTGACTGTCGCGACGAGGTCGTTGCCCACAATCGTTGCGGCATCCCGATCGTCATCCGCCAAGGGTGTGACCCTGAGTGCGCCCATGAATGCCTGAACACTGCCATTGAGTGTTATTGTAAGGGTCGTGCCGGATATCGTTGCAGATGATACCTGCGCTGCGCCCTGTTCAAACAGGGCCAAATCCACATTCCCGTTTGTGTTTGGAACCCAGCCTGCTGGCAGGTTTTCGACCACGATGGTCGTCAACTGTTCTGACCCGTCGCGGTCTGGTGTCTGCGCGTCAAAAATCATCAGGAACGAACTGTCTTCGTCGACCAGATAATTTCCGTCAGCAATCCGATCTACGCTTCCGGGGCTGTCATCAACCGAAAGGACCAACGTCGGCTCGGCAACAGGTGTCACGTTCAGATCGAAACTCTCGGACGTTCCGGCGGCCGTGCCTTCGTCGGTTTGAACCGTTACTGTCACCCCCACAATACCTGAGAAGTGCTGTGGGAACGAGACCACGCCAAGCGCCTGCAGCTCGGCCACGGAGCCAGTCCAACTATCGGCGGGACCGTTGACGATCACACCATCTGTCAGCACCGTGTTCCCTGCCGGTAGCCCAGTGAAATCGACGGTGATTGCGGTGATACTCTCAGACCCATCGATGTCAGTGACAGCCGCATTCAGGTTGAAGGGAATGAAAGCCCCCAGATCCTCGATCACCGTGATGTCCTGGGCCGCAATGACAACATCCTGCTCCGACGCAACGGTGATCACAAAATCACGTGTTTCGACCCCATCGGTGCCGTCAACATCGGTTTCACCTGCCAAAAGGGCTTCGTCAGTGGCGAATGTTGCGCTGCCCGTGATGTCTGTGGTTGTCGAGAAATCGTTAGGCAAGCGCAAGATAAGGGCGTTGTATTCGCCGTCGGTCAAACCATTGAGGACAAATGTTGGTCCAGCAGGAACAAGGGTGAAGGTCGTGCCGCCATCGGTCGAATATTGTGTACCATCAGGCAGGCCTGAAACAGAGACATCAACGGTCGCAATGCTTTCCGAGCCATCTGCGTCTGGGGATGAGGCCGAAATGGCACCCGCAATACGCGCATCAATGGGCGCAGTTGCCGTGTTGTCTTCGTCGAAATTGCCAGGAGCGTCATTCTCGATCAAGTCCAATCGACCCGGGCCGCTCAGTGCCAAATCCCCCTCTGCGTCAACTGTCACTGTGAGATCGCCGCGGCCTAGGCCGCCCTCGTCGGTGATGGCAAAGACCGAGCCAGTCAGTGTTGTTGCCGGATTCTCGGTCGAGTAATCCGTCGGCAGTTCGATGATCAGATTATTGTATTCAGCCAGCGTTCCAACAAATTGCAATGTTGGCAGCGCGTCCTGGAAGGTCGCCCCACCATCAATTGAATACCGCGTGCCAGACGGCAGTGCATTGAACAGCACGGCAACCCGCGAAACGGATTCCGAGCCGTCCATATCTGTCGCTGTCGGTGTGATCTGATCCGCCGGACGGAACGTGACCGGTGCATCGGTCTCTTCCAGATCAAAACTCCCATCCCCGATCGCCAGATCGCCTTCTTCGCGTACTGTAACCGGGACATCACGCGCAACGGTTCCTTCGTTGGTCGTGACCGAGATCCCGGCAAATAGGTTCTGCGTTGGAGACGTGGTGGAATAGTCTTTTGGCAACCGAACAATAGCATCGGAGGCGATACTTCCTAAACCATTGTAGATGTAGAGAAAATCTGAAGTTCCATCGCCATTGTCGGTGAACGTGCCGATCGGGTTGCCGCCCCCGTCCACAACTTCGGTGCCGGTAGGCAGCCCATCAAGATCGAATGTCAGATTTAAGATCGTTTCACTCGGGTCGACGATGATGTCGATGAAGTCTGATAGCATCACCTCGACAACATTATCGGTTTCATCGACAGTCACAGCACCTTCGATGATGATATCCGGCGTTGGTGATACGATGACACCCTGCACCGTGTTCTCGACACCCTCCGGTGTTGTCACGGTGATCAGGTTGAGGATTTCACCGTTGTAATTTGGTGGCAGGGACAAGATCAGATCGTTCGCCTGGGCCACGGTGCCAGTCCAGGTGGTCCCCGTCAGGGTGCCACCATTGACACCGGTGCCTGCTGGAAGTCCGAACATCTGGATATTGACCTGTGCTGCAAACCTCGGGTCGCTGGGGTCGGCCGTTTCGGATCCATCCTGATCCGTGATATCAATCTGGATCTCCAAATTCACATCAACACCCAAATCGGGGTCACCGGTGTTCCCGTCATCTTCTTGCGCCGTGATCCGCAGGGGAGCGACAAGGGAAATATCCTCTTCGAATCCGATATCTACTATTCGTGAGGCTGTGGCTGTACCGTCCGTGGGCGTATCGGTTGCCGGGTCTTGGTCTTCGTCGGTTTGCACCTCGAGGGTGAAGGTCAGGGGGAGGATAGCTGACCCATCCGTCAGATCTGATCGGTTTGCAGTCGAGAAATCGGCAGGCAAGGTAAAGTTGAATGCCGAATAGGCAGCGGCCACGTCGCCAACACTCGCGGCGTCCAAGACCAATGTCAGTGTTCTGGCGCCTGTCACAGGATCAGTCACAAAGCTCAGATTGGCGCCGGTTGGCACGGTGATCGCAAGCGAGGTTTCGTCGGCCCCGGCCGGCAACCCTTCAATCACGAGTGTCAGAGTTTCAAGCACCTCGGAACCGTCAATATCAGTGACCGCTGACTGCAATAGATCAGAGGGTGTAATCAACGTGCTTGAATTCGTTTCATCCGGCACAGTGTCTGGCAGCGTATCGTCGATCTCCACATCACCCTCGGGTGTTATCCGCAGAACGACGGGAGCACTGACGCCGCTGGAATCTTCGGTGGATGTCGCCGACAGAGTGCCCGTAAGCACCAACCCGTCCGCGGTCGGGCTTTCGGTGGAATAGTCGGTTGGAAAAGACAGTTGCAGTGCCTGATACTGGGCTTGGGTGCCAGTAAAGTTCAGGCCACCACCCGTTGCCGGATCATAAGAATAGGTACTCGCAGGAACATTCAACACCAGTACATTCGGCGGTAGGTCAGCCAAGTTGATGGAAACCGTTTCGATCATCTCGAATGGGGCATTCCCGTCGTTGTCATCCACGCTGACCTGCCAAACAGTCGATGGGGTTACGATGGTGCGGGAATCGGTCTCTTGGGTACGCAATTCTTCAACATCTAGGGCAATGTCGCCTGTCGGGGTGATCTCGATCACCTGATCGGTGCTGACCTGTCCCTCGGGGCTAATCGCTGTGATTTGACTTTGGATCGTGCCCGAGTAGTCTTCGGGCAAAGTCAGGTTCAGCGCATTGGCGGCCACCATGCTACCAGTCCAGGTTCCTGTTGCCGGATCGAATTGCCCCGTTGAGAACATGGCACCGCTTGGCAGGACGGTGAATTGGATTTCAACGGACGTGCTGTTCTCAGACCCATCGATATCCGTTGCTGCAACCTGAATGCCAAGATCCAAAGTTACGCCAACACCGCTGCTGTCTTCAGCTCTGGTCAATGAAGGTGGGGCATCCAGTGTTACGTCCAACTCGTA
>NZ_BAABWT010000015.1:0-19276 GCF_040365955.1 Phaeobacter sp. NW0010-22 | reverse complement strand
CACGGACGGGGCGTCGTTGACGGCAGTGACATTCACGGTGGCCGCTACACTCGAGGAATTGTCGCTGCCATCATTCAGCACAATATTGATCGTGCGGGCACCACCCGTCGGGTTGTCAGCGTCGGAGTTGTCATAGCGCAATGCTTCAACCAAATCAGCGATAACACTAGGAGTCGCAGTGGCCGTAGTGAAGGTGACGACAAGGTTTGATCCATTTGTGCCGCCAGCAACTGTCCCGAACTGGACACTGTTAAAAAAGACGCCGCCACCCGCAACACCGATGCCTGTTGCACCACCATTGTTGATCGACAATTGATCTTCGCTCAGGCCCCCGGTGAATGACACGGTCAGTGTGCCACCGTTGAAATTTGCGTCATCGGAATCTGTTACAACCACGTCGCCGCCGGATTCAATGGCCACAGGTCCGCCAAAGAGCTCGTTAAAAGCCGAAACATCGCCGCCATATCCGGTGATCACCGCAGCATCATTCACCGGTGTCACCGTGAAATTAAACGTCTGGTTGACGATTTGGTTGGGGCCGTCTGACAGATCAAACTGAAAACTGTCTGATACCGTTTCACCGCCATTGTGTTTATATTGCAGGTCGCCGTCGGCAATGTTCTGCTGGGTAAAGGTGCTGGCCGCCAGCAGGGTGGTATCGCCTGCGTTGAACGTGTTTGACCCGTCGTTATCCAGATAAAGCGTGCCGTTGGTAACAGTTGAATCCAGCGTATAGGTCAGGTTTGAATCGGCCGTATCCGTATCGTTGGTTTCCAACTCGGATGTTGTAACAATGTCATGGCCGTCTTCAGCGACCGTCGACCCTGTGTTTGTGTCCAGAGTTGGTGTGGCACTTGGGGCGGCGACGCTGAAGTTACTATAAGCTTTAGGGGGATTGGTCGTCGGTGAACTATTTGAAGTAACCCAGTTACTTTCGGTCATGATTGCGGCCAGAACACTCGCTGGGGTGCCCGTTGTCGTACCGTTGTAATACCCGTTGTCAACCTCGGGCGTGAACCCGACTTCATACCCGATCAGGGATGACGGCAGTTGTGACTCGTTGTTGTCATTAGTAATCCCGTTGTGAACTGGTGGATTAGTGTGCCAACCGTTTGCCAACAAAGGATTTGCGGCATTATCTGCATCGCCGAAATTCAATCCAAACAACAAATTTGGGGATTGCCCTGTTGAAGCGACGGCACCTTGGTAAACAAATATCTGATCACCCGAACTTGCTAGCCCAGAGTTGGGACCCGTAGACGTTACAGTTCCGACCGATGCCGTCTGATGCCCGTGACTGGCATCAGACGGGACACCATCATAGATCCTGACAACTGTTCCAGCAGATAATGCCTGGCCAGAGGTCCAAGTTCTTGTTCCCTCATGAACGGCAGTATCATTGATAATGACTCCCGCTGTATTAAAGCCCGCGTCGGTGAAATTGATGCTGGTTGTCGCATCGACATCTGCCAAGAGCACGAATGTAAAGCCATCGCCTTCGAGGTCCGCACCGACAGGAGTGTCCGAATTGAACTGAATAACGGCGATGTCGCCCTTGTTAAGTGTTGTGGCCATGACGGGTAATCTCCTGAATTCCTTACGAACCTAATCTAGGTGCATAAATAATTAATTGCTCATATTTTAGGCAGCTTAATACTAAAGCGCGCGCTGTCACTTCTTTTGTGACGGTTGAGATGTAAACTTACTGATTTTGCGGGTTTTCTGCGTGCTTTGGCATTCTGTGCGGCACTTGGTGCCACGGATAATTTTGAGTGGAACCTTACCGGAGGACGCCCGTCAAACCTGTGACTTAGGTCACATAAGTCCTGAATTTATCCACAAAAAGAGCGGTATTGAAGTGGGCTGAAATCATCCGTTTGCCCCGCATGTTTGTGCTAAAATAAGCCCTGTGCAACAGGGGGCAGAGCATTTTCAAATGCGGTTGAACAGGCACGCGAGGTAGAGCGCGATCGTTCCCAGAACGCTTTGACGATAGACCTGCGATGCTTTCAAAGACCGAAGCCGATGCCAGACCGGGCCAGTGCGGGCCGCCTTGTAGTGGGTCAACGTGGTCTGGGCCTGCGGGGTAAAGCGGTGCATGGATCCTTGCAAGGCAGTCAGGCCGATCTCATTCCAGCGTTGGAACCGCCCCCCGAGCAGGGCCGTAAATCGCATCAGTTTGGCGCGCAACGACAGGTTGGCACCGATCAGGTTGCCGGAATGCTGACGATACGACAAAACCGGCGCGGGGTCGTGGATCACATGACCACCACAGCCGGTGATCAGTTGATAGAGCCACCAATCATGCGCCACGGGATCGGTGGCTTCCTCGACCGCGGTGCGGGCCAAATCCAAAGCCGCCCGGTTCAGCACCATGGTGTTGCCGCCGCCAATGGATTGGACCAGAGCGTTGTTGAAACCCGGCGCCCGCGGGAAATCCGGTGAACGACCAATCGGCGATAGTTGTTGGTTGCAGATTACGGTGCTCGCGCAATAGAGTACGGGTTGTGTTTCTGGGAAGTCGGATAACAACCGCACCGCGCGCTCCAGCTTATTAGGGAACCAGATGTCATCTTGATCGGATAGCGCTGCAAATGCCAAGTCGTCGGGCGCCGCCTGAATCAGGGAGAGAAAGTTGCGCACAAACCCCTGCTGTGGCCCTGCACGGCAGTGGACCTGCCGATGTGGGTGTTGGGCCTGAAACCTTCGCAGGATGTCCAGGCCATCATCCGTGGAACCGTCATCAGAGACAATAAGAGACCAGGATTTATGAGTTTGGGCTGCAAAGCTGTCCAGTTGCGCCTGTAGATAGGGAGCCCCCTGATACAGCGCCAGAAAGATACAAACCTCTGACGTTTTCTGGTGTGTATTAGGTTTCAGTTCCATTTTAGGCATGCGATCGGAATTCAGTTCATCGTGAACAAGGCTGTGCTATTTATCGTCAAAGCGGTTGGTAAAATCCATAGCCGTTTTGACGATCCGGTGATTGCCTCGGGTGATTTGCCCAAGTGTTGGGCCATTCTCTGTTTCAGAGCCATTTCTGGGATGATCAGGTAATCCAAATTAGCCTAGGAACTCTGACGTGTCAGTTTCAAATGCTTGATTATTGCTTCGGTTGCAAGTGTTGCATGATCTGGCCAGGCACCGTGCGCACCGTTCAACTTATATTGGACCTCTTTGAGCATAGTCTTGCGCTAGTTCACCGACATAGGATGCACCCATGCCCGATACGTCACCGCGACTGGGGTTGCCATATTTGCAACCGTCTCAGGCCCAGAAACACGTCACTCACAACGAAGCACTGCAACAGTTGGATATGCTGGTGCAGTTGACCGTTTTAGCGATGGCTGCAGAAACGCCGCCTGGCGATCCCGCAGCGGGAGATGTCCATGCGTTGGGGGCTGCGCCGACGGCAGCCTGGGCTGGGCAGGAGGGCAAGTTAGCCTTGTGGACGGGATCCGGTTGGCAATTTATTGAGCCCCAGAACGGTTGGCGCACCTACGATCTCGGGTCGCAGCGCGCCTATGTTTTCACAGGTGGTGCTTGGCAACCAGAAACGGATACGTTGCAAAATGTAGCACAGGTTGGGATCGCTACGACGGCGGATGCGACCAACAGATTGGCAATTGCATCCGAGGCAAGCCTGTTTTCCCACGCCGGGGCAGGGCACCAACTTAAGGTCAATAAGGCCGCCGTCGGAGACACCGCTAGCCTGCTATTTCAGTCGAACTGGACCGGGCATGCCGAAATGGGGTTGGCCGGTGATACTGCCTTTACCGTTAAAACGAGTGCAAACGGCAGCACTTGGACCGAGAGCCTGCGGGTGGATCCCGTGAATGAAGAGATTGCTCTGGCTCCGTCTTCGGGCGTTAAGGCACGTCTGACGGACAGTGCTCTGCAACTGGATGTACCACTGACTGGTAATGCGGTGCAGACCGATGCACAGGATACTACTTCTGGCCGTGTACTAAAGGTCGGGAGCTTTGGTCTAGGGAGCGCGCTGCCGGACCTGAATGGTGATCTGTTTGCTGATGCCAACAAAACCGGTTTTTATTTTGCCCGCCCAAGTGCCAGTTCAGGGGCATCGGATATGCCTTCTGACGGGGATTGGCATGTGCTCAAATCAGCTAGACAGGCGGGTCAGGCCGTAGCCTTGGCGGTGCCGCAGGACAACGCCCAGGATGCGGCGCTGTGGTGGGTCACACAACAGGGCGGCACGGTAGGGAACTGGCGTCGCGCGATTGATACCGGCAATCTGGTTGGCACTGTTGCGGGTACTGGCAGCGTGCCAACAGGAGCCGCCTTTGAACATGGCTCCAACGCCAATGGCTACTATACCCGCTATGCTGATGGCACCCAGATTTGCTGGCGTCGTAACTGGTCGATCGGACCGGGCTCGGCCACTTGGAACTTTCCGGCAGCCTTTCTGGGCGGGCAGGGGACTGTGACGGTTATTGGAACGTCCACCAGCGTTGCTGTGGACCGCTCAGTGACTGGGCTGTCCTCGAGTTATCAGGATGCCACTATCCGGGTGTGGGACAAAGACGGCGTGGGGACTACGGCCGGAGTATCCCTGATTGCCATTGGTCGTTGGATTTAAGGAGACACCATTCATGCATATCTCATTTACCCCCATGCGCCGGGAAGACCGGCTTGAGTTGAGCAAAGCCGATGATGTTTTGACCATCAATGGCGAGACCTTTGATTTTTCCCCGCTGAGCGAAGGGAGCACCTTGCCGCAGGATGCGGTTTCTTGTGATTGGCTGGCCTCAGATGTCGTGCGGGTCGATGGGGTGATTCAATTGACCTTGATCTTACCGCATGGGGCAAATGCGGGGGAAGAGACCCTGTTTCCCGCGCCGATCGAGGCATTGAATGGCCCGATCCTGTTGCCGCCCTACACCCTTGATGACAGAGAGGTCTGAACCATGAGTAATATCAATGTATCGCGGATCATTACCGCTGAAGACAAGCTGGTGGAACAGCAGAAACAACAGCTAGATGCCCGTAAGATAGATTGTCGGACGCGGATTTTTGCGGTCTGTGATGAGATTGCCCAGATCAATTTGGCTTCGGCCGCCAGTGCGGGACTGTTCAATGCAGAGCAGATGGAGGTTTATCGCGCTGGGTTGGCCTGGATTGATGCGATGCGCACTGCCTGTGTGAGTGGTGACTGGCCGGATCCACCCGCTCAAGTGGTCGAGCTGGCCTCGCGGTTCTAAGGCTTGGCAGGCCGGGGCAACCCGGTCTGCACATTCTAGAGAGACAGATCCCAAATCCTGACATCCTGATCGTTGAAGCGAAAATACTCTACATCAATCAAACTGTCGGTGCCATCAGGACCCGTGGCGGTCACGGTTGTCGCGCTTGTACGCGTCAGGGTGTAATCGGCGTAATCCCCATTAAACAGGGCATAGTCTGATCCATCACCACCATCGATCGTGTCGTTGCCCGCGCCGCCCTTTAACTGATCTATCCCACCGTAGCCGAACAGAAAATCATCACCGTCAAGACCGGACAGTTGATTGCGTCCGGAATTGCCGCCCAGTCGGTCATCAAAGTGTGAGCCGATCAGGTTCTCGATTTCGAAATAAAGATCCCGTGCGGCATCCCCGGTGATGCCGCGTCCGGTTTCAGCTCCTTTTACGGTGGCACCATTGCTTAGTGAAGCCGAGATGCCAGCGCTGGAACGGTAATAGGTCACGGTATCTATTCCGGCGCCACCAAAGTAGCGTTCACGCCCCCCGGTCGAGCCGACAAACCAGTCATAGCCGCCCAGACCTCGGAAATCATTCGACTCGCCATCACCGAAAAAGACATCTTGCCAGCTGGACCCTGTGATCCGCTCGATACTGATGTAGGTATGTCCTGCGGCCAGACGGGTGTTGTTGTTCGTGTTGTCTAGATCCACCACCACCCCGGCGACTGAACTGGACCCCGGTGGTGCGCCAGACCCAAAGACGGACCCGACAATTGCCGCCCCTGATCCCATCCATTCCACATAAGACACCATGTCTTTTCCAGTGCCGCCATCCAATGTGTCCTGCCCCGAGGTGGCGGTAAACCAATCATAATCCCCCAGCCCACGCAGCTGATCATCCCCGTCACTGCCCTTCATGCGGTCTGCGAAAATGGTTCCGGTGACCCGCTCAATATTGACCAGCTCATAGGTGTTTTCCGGCGATGTGCTGGCTGTGCCCGCAGCAAGATCCAGTTCTAGCAAGTATTGCACATTGGTGCGTCCTAGTCGGTCCGGTAAATCGACAAAGCTCACCATATCCCGGCCTGATCCCCCGTTTATGGTGTCTTGCCCCTCGCCTGGAATGATCCAGTCATAGCCTCCGCGTCCTCGAAGCAAGTCATTGCCCGGGCCGCCGTTCAGGGTGTTGCCGTTGTCATCCCCACTGAGCGAGTCCCCATAGTGCGAGCCGACAAGCGACTCTATATTGCTCAGTTCATCGCCCGCCGCATCTCCGGTATTCTTGCTGCTGTCCAGCAGGTCGACAGTCACACTTTGAGTTGCGGCGGCATAGGTCATGGTATCAACACCACCCGCCCCGTCGATGGAATCCTCTCCTTCTGTCCAGATAAATGTGTCACTCTCCGGGCTTCCGATTTGAGGCAGGCGCTCGGGGATCACGACATGACTGTCGTTAAACAGTAGCCGTTCCTCCAAATCTGCAGCGCTCAACCGTGCCCCGTTGTGACTGTGCACGGTCAAGACCTCCTTGTCCCACCGCAGCACGGCCCCCGTAGCAGAGGTGCTGACTGAAATGTCACTCAGCCCGCTCAGCGCAGTAAAACTGGACAGGTCAATCCGGTCTTCGGTCACATTGAAATCCCGGATGATATCGCCTTGTTCATCGGGTCTCAGAACAAACAGATCAGCCCCGGATCCTCCGCGCAAGGAATCGCGGCCGCCACCGTCAATCAAGATATCATCACCTGCCCCGGCCTGAACTTGCCCGTCCCCCTCTGGGGCAGTCAGGATATCCCGTCCATCCGTGCCGGTACTACGGGTTGCGGTGACTCCGATTGGACCAAGATCCAGATGCAACCGAGTTAATCCGGCGTCCCCAGCTGAGAGTGCGAAGAGCTCGATTTGATCCCCTACCTGAGCGAATTGCAATTGGCGCACCCCGTCCAAAGCGGTCAAAATGCCATCGATCTGAGTATCCAGAAGCACCAGCCGCCCATTAGGTAGAAGTTGAAATAGACTCACCCCGCCATCATTGCCTGCCACCGCCACAAACACTTGACCATCCAATGTGATCGTGTCCAGCGCAGAAGCCCCAGAAAAACGCGTTTCAAGAGTGTCGATGGCCTGATCAATAAAGCGCATCTCACCGGCGGCTAATAATTCGATAACGGTCAGAGAGGAACTGCCAAACGAGGTGATCAAGGCAAAGGTCTGCCCGCCCAATTCCACCACCTCAAGCGCGCTCGGGCGGTCAACTGGCAACAGTTCATCAATCCCGAAACTATCCCGAGCTTGCAGTTGACCGTTAGAGCGGAGTTCCAGCAAGCTCACCCCATTGTCCAAAGCCGAAATAGCCACCACAAACGGCTTGCCACCCAAGGTGACACCGGCCATGTCAGATACTCCTTTGAGATAGGTTGATCTGCTGTCGCCCCGCGTTGAAATCAGTGTTGGGACATCATCTTCGTTTAATTCATAGATTCCAATTCCAGAGCCTGTTGAACGGGCCGCAAACAAATAACTTTTCCCAAAGGCGGTCTGTTGATGCAGGACCATCAGATCCCCCACAAACCCGCTTTCATCCAGATACGCATGCGCACTGGTTTCGCTCCCGATCAGGTGCTGGATCGTGGTTTTGTCCAGCCCATGGGTGATCCCATCGACTGTAATGTTGACCTGCGTACTGCTGCGCCCAGTGTTTTCAACCTGCGCTCCGTCTGGCGATAATATTGCGGGGCTGAGATTCCATTCAGCCCGCGTTTCAGTTGCCGGATCATGAACCAGAAGTCGCAGTGTATCCCCCCCGGGTACAGCTAATCGCGATACTTGACTCAAGATTGGCATATTTGCAGTCCAGATGGTCTGGACGAACGACAAAATTCCCATTTCACAGTCCCACTACTGTGCTCCCACGCACAGCTGTAGAATTGTTAAAAGAGATTAACGCGCCCTTTGCCGAAAGCGGCGAAAGCAAGGCATACTGGTTGCATTCTATTAAAGTGGGTTAAGACATATGACCCTCGACAACGGCTCAGGATCTGCTCAACCCAGTCGCCAACGCTTGCGTAAGCGTTCCAGAAACGAAACCTCCTGGGCGCGTTCATTATAGAGCAATGCTGCGATTTCGGCCCAATGTGCTTGAGTAACGTCATCCCGGAACATCATGTCTTTGGGGACGCTGCCTTCGGCAAAGGAAAATCCTGACTGCGTGCTCTGTACTCGGGCGACCAAGGCTGCATTTCCGGGGCCAAAACGGCTTTGGAATTTCTGATATTCATAACGTGCCAACAGACTGGTGGGTTGGCCCTGTTCTAATCCCAAGGCTTGGTGGACAAGACGGATTAGTTTCTCAGAGGGCTGCTGTTGACCACGGGTGATCTGTGTGGCCACCCAATAGGTTAGGGGGGCTGGTGATGTGTTGACACTCTCGGGGGGGGGCGGGGTTAATTGTGACACATCCAGCCCAGCATCCAAAAGATCTAGAAATGTCTGCCCGATCCCCCCGGGGGAA
Source organism: Phaeobacter sp. NW0010-22 (assembly GCF_040365955.1). Classification (NCBI taxonomy): domain Bacteria; kingdom Pseudomonadati; phylum Pseudomonadota; class Alphaproteobacteria; order Rhodobacterales; family Roseobacteraceae; genus Phaeobacter; species Phaeobacter sp. NW0010-22. The sequence goes on along the minus strand of NZ_BAABWT010000015.1, from coordinate 10,565 downwards.
CGGCTTGCCTGATGATAATCGACCAGTTTGATTTGACTGGGAGAGAAGTGGCCCAATAACGTTTCGTGGACACTGGCATGGTCCAGCCGAACATCCTCAATCTGGCGCCGCTCAAAAGCCTTTCGCACGAACCGGTGAATGGGGCGTGGTGACTTGAATTTAGCGGCTTGCAGCCAGATCGACTGCGCAAGATCAGCCTGTTGCCGCAGGGAATAAACCAGGCAGATGTCTTCAAAGGCGGACAGGCGGCTGGCCAGATCGGCCAGATCAATCCGGCTGCGGCCCCAATGGGAAAACAGCTCGGATGAGAGAAATAGCGTACCCGGTGCTCGGGCATAGCGATCCGTGAGGGTCTGCCACAGAGCTTGCGCGCCTCCTGCTTGTTGGGCGCTTGCCACGGCATCGGGCACATCCAACCACAGAGCCGCCAATCCATGTTGCGCATAGCCATCGCCACAGGGTGGATAAATCACTCCAGCTTGTGCCAGTTGGGCCCGGTTCAAGTGGCACAGGGTTTGCAGATAGGTTGTGCCGGTTTTGTAGGTTCCGATGTGAAGGACAACTCTGGCCATGGTCGTGATCTCTGTCCCTGCTCAGCTCTGGGTTTCTGGTCTGGGTGCAAGTTCTGCATCCAGCTGATGTGTTTCACGAATGCCCAATCCGGTTGCGATAGCCAGACATCCCAGTACCCGTTCCATCGCGTGAGCGGTGGTGCCATCTACTAAGGCCTGTTCTGGTTCGAAATCTTGTGCCGTCAGCTTCAGCGCTTGGATTTGGGTCAGCAGCGCTGGTTTTATCCAATAAATTGACCCCGCCGGAAAAGCGAGGTTTGCCCCCCAATTGCGCTGCCCGATCCGATCCAACAATGTCTCGGCTCGGGGTTGATTTGGTCCCCACCAGATGTCGCCCTGATACAGCTGATGATCCGCAGTCCAGATCCCTAACTGTGTCTGATCCAGAAAGGTCTGTAACCGAACCTGAGTTTGATCAGGATCACCCAGAACCCCGGCCAACAGGGTCTGACGCCAGGCATCTCCATCTGCAAGATGGGGCGATTTCTTACTGTGCAGCTTGCAAACTGCGCGATAAGGCGTCAGCAGACCAGCGTTAATCAGATGGACAAATGGCAGGATATCGCGCCCATGATTGGGCAATGCCCAAACCTGCGCTCGGGGAAACGTGGCCTCGATTTCTTGGCGTACAGGCGCGCAATCAGTTTCAGACCCAGTCAGGGTGACATAAAGATCAAAATCAAAGTGTTGGCGGCGCAATGCAGTGGCAAACTCGGGCCACATCTCGTGATAGTAGAGATGCACCACCACAGCCACCGGAGCGCGTGGGTTGGGTGCATCCGTCGCGCCAATCGCGGGTAACGGAGGGCCGTCATACCCCCGCTGATCGGGCGACACCAGCACCTGGCGCGCCTCCTGCTTGCCGATTTCGATGTAGTGCTGCAATGGACGCACACCGCGTGCCATCAGATCCGGATTATGAAACAGATAGGCCCGCGGAGCGAAATGCGGGTTTGGGCTTAGCCCCAGGGCCTCGCCGAAGAGCACATAATGACGTTCGGGTGCACGGCGGAACAGCCAGCGCAGGCGCGGGTTGGATGCGATGTAAAAAGCTGGGTCGAACTGCGGGCTGGATCGCAACATACGTGCATAGCGGCGCTCATCTTGGGCAGGCCAAACAAAGCGCCACAGCGTTTGCATCCGTCGGAAGATGGGGTGCCTCCTCACGCGCGCCTCCTCTGGTCCGCTTACAGTAATGCGATGTCTTTGTGATACCGGATCAGCAACAGCAGTCCAAAGATTGCCAGAATGATTGAGATCATAAAGACGTAAAGCGGACTGACATAAACCGCATCATAGGTGGCAAAGAACCCTTTGCGCATCTGGCTGGTGATATGTGCGAGGGGGTTCAGCATAAAGTATTCCCGGAACCGTTCTGGCACGTTTTCGGGAATAAAGAAGATTCCCGCCAGAATGAACATCGGCCGGTTTGCCACCGCCCAAAGTCGTGCCCAAAGCGTAAAACGGGTCGACAGATAGCAATTCAACAATCCAACCCCAAGCGTCAGTGAAACCAACATGGCCACAGCCAGCATGATCGCTGACCAATCCAAGATCGGATTGAGCTGGTAGAGCACAATGATGCCAGTCATCACGATGACCATCACCAAAAAGTGGGTCAATGCATTTAAGAAAAACCGGGCGAGTAGCGCATCCATGAAGGTCACGGCCGGATAGGCCAGAAATGGTTTCGAATAGCGGATAGAGGCGGCCAACAAATTGCTGATCGTCATGTAAAACAGGAAAGGGAGCAGCCCAGTGGCATAAAAATAGGGAAAATTAGTCCCCAGACTGGGCGCGCGCAAGATCAGGCTGAACACTGCGCTCAGCAGAGCGATTCCTGCAACGGGTTCAAGAATAGCCCACGCATAGCCGCCCGGCGACGTGCCGTAAGAGGATACCATCTCGCGCAACATCAGAGCCGAAACTGACCTGAAAGTTCGGAAACGGCGGGACTTGGGTGCCTGGGCTGTGGGAAATGCCATGGTTTGTAGGCTTTCAATAAAACTGGATTAAGTTGGTCTCTGCCGGTAAAGCAAGGTAAAGATTTTAATAGACAATTGAAAGATCGGAATACACGTGGCTGACACATCGTCATCTGTAAAAATTCTTCAGCCATCGTCTTCTGGAGAGATGGCAGAGACCGCCAGAGAGCCTCAGACCGGTACAGGGCCGGAGTCGAACGGTAACTTGATTGCCGACTCCAAGTGCGTCGACAGATCTCAGTGGGTGGCCAGCCTCGGAGCCAAGCTTTCGATCAAGACGCATGAGCAATCAGACACCGATTCCGACACCGCGCTGCGGGTCAACTTTGATTCCAAAGGTAATGGAGGGCTTTACAGCAAGGCTATTCCGGCCCCCGGGCAGAAAAACCGTAAATATGAAGTCAGCTTTAAAGCGCGCGGCAGCCATTCCGGCATCCGCCTCTTTTATCAAATCGCCAGCCGAACTGCTGACGCCGACCTTGAATTCCACCCTCAGGCCAATAGTCAGATCACCGCGTCCTTTACAGAGGTAAGCGATGTTCTCGAACTGGGGGACATCGACATCAGCACTTTCCAACTTCGGATCATTGCACGTTCTTCGGGGGCAAATCGCTGGTTCGAGATCACTGATGTGGAACTGCGTGACATCACCGACGATCTGGCTGCTGAAGGTCAAGCGGATGCAAATATGTCCACCCTTCGCAAACAGCCGCAAGCCGCATCCGCCGTTGCTTCCGTCGTCGAAGTGGCACCAGCTGCACGCCCGGCCAGTATGCAAGCCCGGCACTGGCTCATGCTGTTCAGTTTTATTTTTGCGGTGATCCTCCCCACTGCGATTTCGGGGTATTACCTCTACGGCTATGCCAATGATCAATATGCGTCCAAGGTCGGATTTACTGTGCGCAAAGAAGAAACCGGATCGGGATTTGAGATGTTGGGCGGGTTGACCAATATCTCTGGCGCCAGTTCATCGGATACGGATATCCTCTATCACTTCATTCAGAGTCAGGAATTGGTTCAGGCGGTGGACACCGAACTGGATCTGCAAAAGTTGTACACTAAGCCGGAAAATGACCCGATCTTTAGCCTGAAACCAGATGCCACCATCGAAGAGTTGGTGGATTACTGGTTGCGGATGGTGCGTATTGTTTATGATCCGGGTACTGGTCTGATTGAGGTCGAAACTCGTTCGTTCTCGGCGCAAGATTCCCAAAACATCGCCGCAGCCATTTTCCGCCGCTCCAGCGCTATGATCAACGAATTGTCGGCCATCGCCCGGGCCGACCTGACTCGCTATGCCAAAGAAGAATTGGATCAGGCCGTCGTGCGGTTGAAAGAAGCGCGCCAGGCCATGACCTTGTTCCGCAACGAGACCCAGATCGTGGATCCCGGCGCCGACATTCAAGGGCAGATGGGCTTGTTGAATTCATTGCAGGCGCAGATGGCCGAAACCTTGATTGAGCAGGATCTGTTGCGTGAAACTGCGCGGACCAATGACCCACGACTGGAACAGGCCCGGCTCAAGGTCGAAGTGATCCGCAAGCGCATCAGTGAAGAGCGGCGCAAACTGGGGGTCAGTGGCGAGGGCGACACCCGCGTGTTTGCCGATCTGGTCGGTGAATACGAGAGCCTGCTTGTAGATCGCGAGTTTGCTGAGAAGACCTATTTGTCTGCATTGCTGGCCTATGACACCGCGGTTGCAGAGGCCCGTCGCCAAAGCCGTTATCTGGCGGCTTATGTGCGCCCGACTCTTGCCGAAACCCCACTCTATCCGCAACGTGAAATCCTGCTGGCCCTGACTTTGATCATTCTGTTTGGGATCTGGTCTATTGTGACTTTGGTTTATTACAGCCTGAAAGACCGCCGCTAAACCATGAGCGTACATCTGGAGAACGTCTGCAAAACCTTTCGCCTGCAAGGGGCGAGCAAGACTATTGCGCATAACATCACGCTGGATATCCCCCAAGGGCGCTCTATTGCACTGCTTGGGCGCAATGGAACCGGTAAATCCAGCCTCCTCCAGATGATTGCTGGGGCCATTCAACCAGATTCAGGAGAGATCGTTTCCCAGGGCAGCGTGTCTTGGCCTGTCGGATTTCAAGGCAGTTTCCATCGCGACTTAACGGGTGCACAGAACGCTAAGTTTCTAGCTCGGGTCTATGGGGTGGAGACCCGCGAATTGTTGGATTTTGTTGCCGATTTCGCCGAGCTTGGAGCGCATTTTCATCAACCGGTGCGCACCTACTCCTCGGGTATGCGATCACGGCTGGGGTTTGCCTGCTCGATGGGCATTCATTTCGACGTTTACCTCGTCGATGAGGTGACTGCAGTGGGAGATGCGGCGTTTAAACGAAAAAGCGAAGCGCTGTTCATGAACCGACTGCAAAGCAGTGGTGCTCTGTTTGTCTCGCACTCGATGCCATCTATTCGGCGAGTCTGTGATGCAGGTGCGGTATTGGAAAACGGGCGGCTTCAGTTTTTTGATGACGTGGAAGAGGCCATTAACCGGCATGAACGAAACATGCTGGTGCGTTAAACAAGCGGTAGCAGTACGTTTGAACGAGCAATAATTATACATAATCCACATTATTAGATTAATTATCGCTGCCGGATGGGCGCTAGAACACCCAAATATCCAAAGGGCTTATGTCGATTCCGGTTGATATTGTGGCAAAATGTATTGCGCCCAGAGATGCCGTCCCATCCGGATCGTACAGGAGAGCGCCAGTCGTTGTGTTAAAAATAATCCTGTCACTTAGGTCTTGGGCAAGACCCGTGGCATTGGCTGTGAAGTTGATATCTTGCAGCCCCCCCACCTCTAACTCAACAAAGATCGTGCGGTCGAGAGCGATGCGATCGTAGCCTGGGGAATATCTGCGAATGGAGTCGACATTGGTCTCTGCATCCAATGCTGTGTCGAAAACAAATGTATCCGCGCCAGACCCACCGTATAAATCGTCGTGACCTTCGCCACCCAATAGCGTGTCCATCCCGTTGTGCCCGCGTAGACGATCATCGCCCTGCCCTCCGCGGATCAAGTTGTTTTTATCGTCACCATAAACATAGTCGTTGAACGCTGAGCCTGTGATATTTTCTATGGAAACAAAAGTATCCCGTGACGCTTCGCCAGCACTACCTTTGCCGAACCTTAAATCCAGATTGACCCTCGTATCCGCCGTTGCGTAACTCGCAAGGTCAACTCCAGAGCCCCCATCTAAGAAATCACCACCGACCCCGCCGACCACGGTATCATTCCCAGCTCCTCCGATGATTCTGTTGGATACTTTAGATCCGATAAGGAGATCATGGAAATCGCTGCCAGTCAGGTTTTCTATTGAGATAAATGTGTCCCCTTTTGCCTCTCCAGTCAGGCCTTTGCCTGTGCGTAGGTTGATCGACACAGAGGTGGAAGCATTTGCGTAATCGGCCCAATCCCGACCCGAACCGCCGTGCAGATCATCCGCGCCAGCACCGCCAATCAGTGTGTCGTTGCCATTGTGACCCCGGAGCCGATCTGTGCCGTCCCCGCCTTCGATTTTGTTTTTAGCGTTGTCCCCATAAACGTAATCATCAAAATCAGTGCCCAAGATATTTTCAATTGCGATGAAAGTGTCCCCGCGCGCGTCACCAAAGGTTCCACGAGATAAGCGAAGGTCCAAATGCACTTTGGCGGGTGCTGAGGCATAATGTGCAACGTCGATTCCATCACCGCCATCCAGTTCATCTGAACCAGCACCACCGATCAGAACATCATGACCGCGACCTCCAAGGATGTGATCGTTTCCACCCAAGCCGATCAGCGTATCATTTCCCGTTTCCCCCACAAGATCGTCGCGACCCTCTAAGATGCTCTGAAAACTGGCCGATAATGCCTCTGGGTCATCGGGCATCTCAACATTTTCAATCTCCAACCGATTGAAACCAACGATGTAGTCGTCGCCACTTGTGGATGCCTGAACCCGCGCGCCCAGATCCTGCAGAATGGCCAGCTCCAAAGCTGAAATATGCAGCCGTTGTCCTGGACGTATGCTTTCAGACAAGAGCGACACTGAATTCAGGATTTGGGACTCCGCTGAACCATGCAGAATATCAATATGACTGGCATTGCCGGCAACAAGCTGGATGGGATTGCCGCCATTCAGGCGCTGTGCATGCGTGCCCGCAAAAGTAGGAGCCGCGCCTGAACTATGGTCGATCAACGCGTCAAAGGTTGTTCCGAACAATCCGGAGATCTTGTCCGCGCCATCTCGAAAAGACAGGATTCCCAAACCATGCGCAAGTTCATGGAGAACGATGCTGTACAGGTCAAACTGATAGGACGGCACGGTGCTTGATCTGGTTGTCAGGTCTGCCTCGATATATGCGTTTGCCAGAGCCTGGGCATCGAAATTGATGACAATATCACGCAACGCCCCATTTAGATCCACGCCACTGTTCAGTTCAAACAAGGTAAGTGGCTGTGCAACCTGATAGGCCCCATTATGATTGCCCGTGTTGACAAAAGACGTCCCTGCCGTCGCCAGCGTAGCGTTTGGCAAATCAGTAATATTCAACTCAATCTCGAACGAGACCCCGTGATCAGAATACAGATACTGCCCCCAATCCCGAGCGGCAGTAAGAACCAGTTGCTCTAAGGTATCAAGGTAGTCTGGTGAAAACACACCGCTCTCAACGTTGACTGCGCGAACAGTCCACCCCACTTTGCCCATTTGTACCACTCCCAAGCCGAAAAACGGCTCTGAGAATTTGGGCGGCTTGCAGTAAACAAGCGGACAAGATCACGATTCAAATTAGAATGAATGCAGGTGTTTTTAATTGGGATTTTAGGGTCACTTTATCCATTCCACCACCCTAGGTAGAATTAATTGCGATAAATGCAATCAAATGTGCAGATGCGAAGTTCGGGAAATGAAAAATCTCAGTGAGCCCCTTGTTAAAAATAGAGAAAATCATTGATGCTCAAGTGTTGTGAGTTAGGATTTTCAAATAATATTGGGCGTATTTTAAACAAAATCTATTGACGTAAGTTGCTTTGCCCTGTTGAGTGGAGAAACTACTTTCTTTGAAAGTTATTTGTTTTTTTGGAGTGGTGAAGGGGGAATATTCAGTTCGGGGTGGTATTCACGTGAGTATCGGTTTCAAGCGAGTAGGAATGTGGCCTGATAAGGTTGTTTTCCTTAGGTAAAACACCACTTTGTGGCAGACTGACCTTTATTCAGGTTGGCGTCTCAGAGGCGCGGCAGATGAACTGCGGAAATAAACCTATCGAACTGACTATCTAAAATTCAATCATATTCCCCGTTTCCTGTGAATGGGTAATATATGCCGCCGCGCGAGCCGCGGAAAGCCGAACGCCTTTGGCGGTTGTCGGATGGTTGGTTTTTGTCTCTTTCAGCATTCACTGAAGATGGCGGGTGCACATGGAACAAAGAAACCAAACCTTGATGAAACGCCTGAACGCGTTTTTTTCATATCTTTTTTGTGAATTGCGAAAAATCTGCCGAGAATTCGCGGATATGTTTTCCGCCCTTTTCAAGACCCAGTTTCGAACCGCCCTCGGGTGGGAAAACGCTGCAGTATTTGCGGCGTTTTCTGTGTTCGCCCCGTCCGTTTGCGCCCTCGAGCGCGCGCCCGGAGCCCGCGCAATGCGCCGCACGGCCCGGCCCCACACTCCATTCAATATTTTCGCTGGTGCCCCTCGCCCGGCACTGCAAAAAGTAGGAATTTAACATGCCAGCTTCGACTATTACTATTGCCTCGATCGTTTTCTCCGACGATGTGATCAACACGGCGGATATCACGAGCCCAGTCACAACCGTCACATTGGAAATCTCGTATAGCGGCACAATGGACCCCCTTGCCACGCCGCCTTTGATCACCAGCAACGTAGGCGCTTTGCTGGTCGAGACAGGAGTTGCCGACTGGGATGGGGCCGCGACAACCTACACCGTCGAGTTTCAGATTGAGGATGTGGCTTTTCCTGTGGGCAATCTGATATTTACGATTGGCGAGGCTGTGGATAGCATGGGCGCCACCGTGAGTGGTGATACCGTACCCGCCTTGTTCAATGGCAATCCTGTTGTGGTTGATACGGTTGCGCCTGCTGCTCCGACTGTCGCGCTGTTGGATGACACAGGGGCAGACGGGGATCTCGTCACAAACAATCCTGCGTTGGATGTGACAGGTCTCGAAGCTGGAGCAACGGTTGAATATTCCAGCAATGGCATAGACGGCTGGGGGACCACGGTGCCCGCAGCGAGCACAGGGTCCAACACGGTCCATGTGCGTCAGGTTGATGCTGCGGGCAATGCCGGCCCGTCCAGTTCGATCACGTTCACATTGGATACAACCCCTCCTGCTGCTCCGACTGTCGCCCTGTTGGATGACACAGGGACAGACGGGGATCTCATCACCAACAATCCTGCATTGAATGTGACAGGCATCGAAGCCGGAGCAACGGTTGAATATTCCAGCAATGGCATAGACGGCTGGGGGATCACGGTGCCCACGGCGACCACAGGGTCCAACACGGTCCATGTGCGTCAGGTTGATGTCGCGGGCAATGCCGGACCTTCCACAGAGTTCACGTTCACATTGGATACAACCGACCCAGCTGCTCTGGCCACTGTTGCCGCGACAATCAATGAATACCCGGATCCCAATGCTGGCGCTGCGCCGGGCGCGGTTTTGGCAACTTTCGCCGGGACCGATATGGGCAGTGCGCCCGAACTTACATATTCCTTTGCCAATATCGGGGATGCGGACAACTATGATCTGGTAGATACGGGTACAGCTTGGGAGCTGCGCGTCAAAGATCCTGCGTTCTTTGATTACGAAAATCACCTTGCCATGGGTGTCAGCAGCACCACCGTTGATATCGTTACCACAGATGCAGCTGGCAATGACACCACCACCACATTCACTGTCACGCTGAACGATCTAAATGATGCGCCGGTTGTGGGCGGAGAACAGCTTGGCCTCACGCCCAGTTTCACCGAGCGCACAGATCTGGCGGGTGATGAAAACGATCCCATCCTTGTTACAGGTCAGTTCGACTTTAGCGATGACGACGTGACCGACACGCACTTTACTGGCGTCAGCAACAAATCAGTCACCGGGACACCGTCGTTCCTGGGGACGTTCCTTGCTGGACAGGCGGGGGGTACTGTGAACGGGCAAGGTACCGTTACGTACACGCTGAATATTACGGATCAAGCTGAGCGGACGATCATCGACAATCTGGCTGACGGCGAGACCATCGTGCAGGTCTATACGATCACTGTCACGGATCTCCCAAGTCTGGCATCGGTTGAGCAAGACGTTACCGTGACAATCACCGGCACAAACGATGCCCCTGTGATTACATCGACCGCACCCGATCATGCCCGCAGTGTCACTGAACTGGCGGACAATGCGGTAGCACCCGCCGAAGGCAGCTTGTTGACCACGACCAATGGGACCGTTTCATTCTCGGATGTCGATACAACCGATCTGCACAGTGCGATGCAATCCGCCACAGTCACAGACGGGTCTGGTGGCACTGTTGCGTCTCCACTTGGTAGCTTGACGCTTGGCGCAGTGGATCAATCTGCTCACACGGTCGGCTACACCTTTACGGTTTCGGATGCGGACATCAATTTCCTCGGCGATGGGGACAGCCTGACACAAGTCTATACGGTCACCGTGTCCGACGACAGCGGCGTCGCCAACGCAGATGCGACGGTCGATATTACCATCACCATCAATGGCACCAACGATGCGCCGGTTATTTCGGCAACGGAAACCAACGCCATGGGACTGGTCGAGGTGGGCGTGAACGAGGCTGGCGTTGACGAAGTGTCTGGCGATGTTTCCGGCACCTGGGCTGATGATGATCAGGGCGAACAGGCCCTGTTGGCCGTGGTCGAAGGGGCCGCGTCCGGCGGGACACAGGGCACGCTGACATTCACCGGGGGCACCGGGGATGAAGCTGCAATTACAGGGACTTATGGTACGCTGTACCTGAAGG
>NZ_BAABWT010000014.1:0-78965 GCF_040365955.1 Phaeobacter sp. NW0010-22 | reverse complement strand
AACGACCTCTTCGCAGAAAGGGAGTCGTATTAAACCAATTGCACGTGGAATCAAATAGAGCCCAGTTTGGCTGTACTGATCTTGCAATATCCAAGATTTTGAGAAACTGGACTGAAACAGCTTAAGCGCAACAGTTACACAACAACCGCCCAGCGACCGCTCTCACCCCATAGTGGATCTAGCTGTCAAACATGGTTTGTGACCATAGCGCAGATAAAGCGATCTGATGAGTGTGCAGCGAACTTCCCGAACGAGCATCCACCAAATCGCGATCAAAGTTAAGGCATTGCAGCGCAATTACCCCTTAGCGGTCACTGAACGCTGCCAAATTGGCCCAACTCGAATCCGAGCGTGCGCTGCACTGGTTGCGGCCGTTGATTGATTTGCGTCAAAGCAAGTTTCTTTCGGGATTAGGAAACTGCATTAGTCCTGCCCGTCTCAAACTTGTTTTGCCTGACAGTATCGAGAAAACAGATTTCCATTTGCTATTCGCTAAGTGCGCTTCACCAAGCCGATTAAGAAAAGTAGTATCACTGAACCAATTGTAGCGTGCAAAATCGAAGCGACAATCCCGCCGCCGACTGAAAATCCAAGAGCAGGGAAAATGAGTCCGGCTAAGAAAGCCCCGACGATTCCAACAATAATGTTCCCTAAGAGTCCGAAGCCACGGCCTTCCATAATTTTTCCTGACAACCAGCCTGCAAGAGCCCCAATGATGAGCATCGAGATAAGACTTCCAAATTCCATTATTGTTCCCCTTGTTTTTACGTACGGAAAAACCTTCGTTGTTATAGCCGTTTTATTCAAGCTATCTGATCATCTTGGGTCTCTCAATGCTCCCCCCCTGCTCCTCCGCTTTCCAAACTATAGGGGTGGACCGCTTCAAAGGGGAAGGATCACCGAATGAGAAAGTGTGAAAACAGCCATGATCTGGCACGCCAAGCTGCCCAGCTAGTAATTAACTCGAGAGAACCTGCAGAGCGCTTGCGCCAAACAGCCATTTTTTAAAAACCGACCAGAAAATCAATTTAAAGTGGGTTGATAATTTTAGTTTTAAGGCGCTCGTTGGCACCTTTAAACCGTGTGGCTAGCCAGAACATCATTGCAGACAATGAAATTGCAGCAAAGGCGATAGCCCAGCCGAGGGCGACCAGCCCTGTGCCTGGCCAGAAAATGAGAAACAGGCCAATCAGCAAAGCCACAAAGCCAGCATTGCGTGCGGTCACACGCTCAGGGTTCCATTCTGGCAATTGTTGCCAAGCCAGCAGAGACCCTATGCCGGTGATCAGTGAGAAGGTACCTAATAACACAAAGGCAAAGCGTGCAGCACCCTCAGGCCAAATCAGCAAAACCAGCCCAATCACAATAGTACCAATGCCGACGCTGCCAATTGCGCCCCGACGCCCGAGCCCAAACAGTGTCAGCCCACCATCAAGAACCAGAAGCAAGCCTACAAGTTGCAGCAATAGTGAAATGCTGCCGGTTGGCCAAAACAAGGCTGCGATCCCCACGCCCGCCGCTAGCAGCCCACGCAGAAAAAGGTCCACCAGATATTAGCAAGCCTGTTGCTAAGCGCCTCACGGGCCTCAAGCCGGTCGTCTTCTACAATCTCGGCATGTGGGGTTTCTGGTTGTTCCATGTGCGCTTCCTCATGGGAATGGGACCAGTTTAGCGTAACAACCCGATGGTGTCTTCATACAAGCCGAATAGCGAAGAGTGGAGTGCTGTGGCCTTACTTACTTACCGGGTTTGACACTGCCCAAGGCGTTGTCACGACTGCTTTACATAGCTGTGCTCATCGACCCGAATTAACATAAGGGCGCTTGAGCGCTCCGCGGCGTCTTCGCAACAGCGGACGTTCAATTGTCCAGACGGAGACGTCTGCAATGCGTGTGTTGCGTTGTAACCGCCCCGCACTGCAGCCATGAAAACATCGATGGATGCTGTTTAGTAAACTGTGTCTGCTATGGAGAAACTGCACTGCAGCGCTGAGCGGCTTGGCCAAGATCAGCAATTGGCCGCTCGGGCGACTTTGCAAAGTCCACTATTGCGCATTGCTGCCGCTCGATCCGTCCGGCCAGCGTGCGACGGTTGACGGGAACATACTCGAGAAACAGACATTGTCTTCTAATAGGCTTGCCGTGCCGATCTATCTTCGGACAAGGAACTCTGCCGCCGCTTAACCAGAAGTTCGATTGCATCCGTAAGATGCTCCCGGTCTATGTGGTGATCGCCGCTGGCAACGCGGATCTTGTGCGCTTCGATCATTACGTCGGCATGTCGGCAGCCCTCTGGGGGTTCAAACCGATAACTCGCAAGCTCCAACCGAAGGCCCAGCGGGTCTCGAAAGTAAATAGAATCCATGAATCCGCGGTCTACTGGGCCGGAATGCTTGACGCCGCGTTCATCGAGTCGCGCAGCTGCCTGCCAAAAGGTGGCCTGGCTCACGTTTAGCGCGAGATGATGGAGGGATCCCGTGGCCTCGGGGACAAGCGAGGCATCTGGCTGGCGCTCTTCGTTGGTGAAGATCGTGATGAGACGACCATCGCCAGGATCAAAGTACAGATGGCCCTCGTTTGGATTGTCTAGGTTCGGCTGGTCGAAGATGAACGGCATCCCCAGCACACCTTCCCAGAAATCGATCGAGGTCTGACGATCTGCGCCAACGATCGTGATGTGGTGTACTCCCTGGATTTGTACTTTTTTGATTTCTTTTGTCTGTGCCATAGGCTCCCCCGTAACCATCAGTGCAGCTCGGAGCCAATTTCGTCAACATGTTCAGAGAAATTGAAGGTTTCTCTAGCGATTTACAAAAGCACAGAACTATCAATAATTCCGCCTTTAGGATGGCGGTGTCGCCAGCAGAGTAGGTCCCTCGAGGATCGGATTACTTCGCCGCGCATGAACGCCAGTTTCGGGAAGGCGCGGCGCAGCATCGTGACGTGCTGCGAAGGACCGGGCCGGGCCGGTGCAGGACTTTGCAAAGGCCGCGTCCCTGCGCAAAGCGGCCAACCCCTATGGATGGCTTCCAGCCCAAAGCAGTCGTCGGCGATGGTCAGCGTTGCTGCAATGCGGCTGCACCAAAGCGGGCACCTCTTTTGACACATGGTATCGAATTGTAGTTGCCCTTTGACTTAGTTATCGACGCTTCCGAGGAGAAATGTTCTCATGAAGGTTACGAGCTTTGGATTGTTTTGGAGGCAAAGTGAAATCGACTGGAAGCCTGAGCAAGGGTATAAAGACAGTTTTCGTCTGCTAGGCAGAAAAGGTGCTAATCGAGGCACGATTCAGATCGCTGATTTTCGATTTCCGCAGGGAATTTATTTTCTCTATGACGATTACGGCCCTTCTTATGTCGGTCTGACAAGAGCTCAGGGGCTGGGGAAACGCCTCACGGACCACTTAGATGATCATTTGGCTGGGAAGTGGGATCGTTTCTCTTGGTTCGATTTTCAATCTTTAGGCGGCCAAATCAGAAAACTGATATCTTGGGGTTGTATAAGCCACCAGAAGACTTGACAGACAATACGAACACCACAAACCTCGATCTGGAGGCCTTGCTTGATCGATCGATAGGTTCGAAACGAAATACTGCTAATCCATCATTTCAAGACGCAGATAAATGGACACAGATAGGGTACGAAGAACAGGACACCTACCTGAAGCGACTGGATGATTGACCGCCCTTCTTTTAGGTAGTAGTGAACGCCCTTTGCTGCCGTTGTCGCGCTTAGGCCTAACTGTGCCAAAGGGGGAAAAGCGGACCTAAAAACTTTGCTTCGCCTTCCATTCTTCGTAAGCCCGCTGATAGTTTTGCTCCAGTTCGATACTATCCTCATCCGCCTTGTCGGCATCATACCAGAACTCTGGGTAGTCCAATCCATCGGGAAGCAAAGTCATTCCGAACCCAGAGCGGACACCGAAGATTGAATTAACAGAATCTGGTTCAAAGTTCCTAGAATTGCGGAAGTTCACTAACCTGATCGACGTGACGCCAAATGTGCAATCTTTTAGGTCCGCCTCGCTGAGGTCCGCCTCGCTGAGGTCTGCCTCGCGGAGGTCCGCCATACGGAGGTCCGTCCCATGGAGGTTCGCCCCGTAGAGGTCAGCCCGGTCAAGATCCGCTTCTCTTAAATCCGCCTTTTGGAACTTCACTTCATTGAGGTACGCCCCGCGAAGGTTTACCGCCGACAGTTCCTCGGTGTTCATCCGGTCTTCTATTTCATCTCTTAGGAACCGCAGTAATTCCTGAGACAGCTCGGCGCTGCCCACCAATTTCACCCAGTCTTTAGCCGCCGTTTCTTCTTCGACCGGATCACTGGGATTGTTCATCTGCCGATTGGTTTTTCGCGCAAGGCTGACCAAAGCCCTTGCGGCGAGGTATTCTCCGAAGGATTTATGAATGAACTCGAACCCTGGCTCGGCGCCATCCACTCTGCGAGCATGGGTTTGCAGAACCATACTATCCAAATCCGCATGCGCGAAAGCCTTAAGTTCTTTCTTGATCGAACGGGCATGGGTTTCCCGCACTGCAAGGAACGTCGTCTCGTCTCCTGTTCTCAGGTTGTCACGCCAGGCTGTCAGACCGAGACACTCCATCAGAAGGAAAAACTGAGGTTCGGTAAACTGCCGCCCTGCCTTGCCCTCTGCTACATTCCGGGCGTGAATTTTCTTGAGGATGTCATAGTAGACGAGGTTGCTGTTTTTAGCAGCCTCCTTCCAGCGTGCACCACAATAGTCGGACAAAATCAGCAAGTGAAGCAGGAGCGGCTCGGCATTCAAATCGGCCAGATCCGCCGTCGTTACCGCTTCTGGCATTTCTTCTTTGGTTAGGCGCTGGCTTCTCTGCCAATTGCTCCAGTAATCAGATCGTTGATCTGCCATCACCTCTTCGTTTAATTCCGGGAGATCAACTTTGTCGCCGTTCGCATGACTTCGCGTGGCTGGCAGAAGATCGTTATCGGTCAATTTTCGGATTGGCGCCACATTCAGCATCGTTTCCAATGGTAGACTGGCTGCATCCAACCCTTCCTGACAGGCCGCATTCCGGCCCAACACTACGGCGCGAAGGTTGCCTCCGTCACTATTTTGTTGTTGTATTAATCTTTGGACGCTGAGTATGAAATTGCGGGCAATTTCCTTTGCATGGTCGCTGTCATGCGTAATCTCGTCCAACCCATCGAAGACCAGCAAGACAGGCCGACTATCGGTCTTGGCCCAATCCAAAGGATTGTCGTGAAAGCCCGGAGACCCATTGGTCCCAATCGGTCGATGTCGCTGTTCGAAATAGCCCCCTATATCTCGGTAAAGATCATTGGTGAGGACTATGCGCTGCAGCTCGACGAAGAGAACCCGGTGTCGCCCCCGTTGGGCGACGTCTGATGCCAAGGCTTTGGCAAAGGACGATTTCCCTGACCCGGGCCCACCTGCAACGACCCTGATACGGAACTTAGGCTCTGCGTTCAGCCAATCCTCGACGACACCATGAAGATCGTCCAAATACGCCCGCCATCGCTTCTCAGGCTCCCTCCGACCTTCTTCATCCACCTCGTATTCTTCATGCCAATAGGTCCGGAGACGAATGTAGAGATCACTGAGCGGCGTCTTGACCGTTCCGTCCGGTGAAAAAACCGGGTCGAGACTGAAGCGTTGATTGATCCACTCATAGTGCCGCGCCCAAGCGATATCCCTCTGAAGGGCTGCCCCGGCTGGCCCTGATACGATTTCGATAAGTCCGCTCATCTCATCATGGCACGCCGCAAAAACCTTTTGCGATGAGCGGGGTAGGCACTCATCAAAAATAGCCTGCCAATGTTCAATGTCAAAGTTCGACCACGTTGTGATGCGCATGATTAAATTTGCAAGCCCTTCCTTAGCGCTTGCAAAAGCTAGATGCGACGCAGGGCTTTCTATCACCAAGGCGTCGAACTTCGCCTCAGGCGAAATGTCCAACGCTTGGACGAGAAAAGCCTTCGTTGCCTCGTCAAGGTTAGCGGCCTGTAGAATTGTCTTTTTGCGAAGCTGCTGAAGAAACTGTGCCATCGCGTCTGCCATCCTTCGATGCGTTTTTATACCATGACGTTCCCTCTTTCTTTTGCAGCCCTCCTGACTGTCGGACTTATATTTTTGCCGGGAGAGCTCGCTCTGACTGGGAAGCAGGGGTTTCTGACTGGATTGCTAGGAACAATTTCTCTCTTGCCCGGATTCTACATCGCGTCATTGGCTGCAGTTGCCACCTTTGGTGGTGAGCACATGGATGAAACCATGCCCTCACCAGCGCCAAAGGTTTTCATTAAGACGGCGCAAACAGAGGGTTCGGATGAACTTACACGTAGGATGTTTTTGTCCTATCTATTTGGGTACCTAGCGATAGTAAGCTTATTGCTTGTCGCTGCTTGTTTTCTTTTGGGGGTCGTAGCTCCTGGTATCCGGAGCTTGATCGAAACGCAGTGGCCAACGCACGCGGTGTTGGTTGTTTTTTCGCTGAAGACTGCTTTAGTGTTCTCAATGTCGTTTGTATTGGGTAGCATTTTGGTGACAACCCTGCATGGAACTTACTATCTGATGGAACGTATTTTCCAACCAACCTAACTCGTGTTTTCCGCTCTCGATGAGAATAACCAGCTTAGATTTCCTTGAGAGACTGGCGGTATTGACACTTTTATAACCAAAATACGTGTCTTTAGTTTGGAAGCCGTTGCCACGATTGGAATAAGGTTAAGTTGATTGAGCCAATTCGCAATATGCTCGAGATCCCTAATAATTACATTTCAGAGCAATGACAGCTTTGGGCTGCCAGCAGCCTTCGCGGCAGGATCCAACGAAGGTCGGCAATGCGGACTTTCAGACCTTGTCTAAAATTGGCGCATTTGCAACCCAAACCGGCCGTGCGTTTTCTAGATTATGCGAGAAGCATCAAGCGATTAACTGGAAAAAGGTTTCAAAGTAAGGCGTGTTGTCTTGAAGGCAAAACAAAACGGTCCGTACGGCAAGTTGCAATTTGTTATTTTATAAAATAACATTTCTTGCTCAAAGGAGCTTTTCAAATGCGCAAACAAGCCTCCAGGCGCCAGTCTGACATCCTCAGCGTGCTTCGATCGCGCCACCGCCCAATGACTGCCTATCAAATTCTTGAACAGCTTCAGAGCGATGAGCCCGATATAGCTCCACCAACAGTTTATCGGACATTATCGGCATTGACGGATCAGGGACGAGTGCACCGGCTTGAATCGATCAAAGCCTTTGTCCCATGTCGTTGTAACCATACCGAAAGCATACCGGTCCTGGCAATCTGTGATGATTGCGGATCCGTCGAGGAACATGACGGAAGCAGTCTCATGCCGTCATTGAATGAACTCGTTGCGCCGAGTGCCTTTCAACCGGAGCGGCACATTGTCGAAGTCCGTGGGCATTGCCGCACCTGTGCGGCCTGACACAAAGTAATCAACCCAAAGGAAATAATATGAAACATACTTTCCCTCTTGCATTAGCCGTGGTCATTGCTCAGCCGACTTTCGCCGAGGACACCCGCCAGTTGGATGCCCATGAACATGGAGTTGGCGAGCTGAACATCGCGTTGGAGGGAAAGACCGTTGCGATGGAACTCCATGCACCTGGCGCTGACTTAGTGGGGTTCGAGTATGAGGCCAAAAGTGCTGAAGATCGAGCTGCGATCGATACCGCTGTCGCGATGCTTGCCAAGCCACAGGAACTGTTCGTGCTTTCTGAAAGTGCAAAATGCTCTGTGATACAAGCCAGCGCGGAACTTGAGAGCGAAGAAGAACATGAAGAGCACGCCGAGGACGAAGAGCATGAAGAACATGCAGAAGACGGACATCACGAGGAACATGAAGCCGAAGCCAGCCACACCGAGTTTCATGCTGAATACGTGCTGACATGCGCGAACCCTTCAGCAATCAACGAGATTACATTCGCATATTTCGAGGCGTTTCAGAATGCGCGTGAACTAGAGGTACAGATCGTCACAGGTGCTGGCGCTCAGGCCTTTGAAGTTGAAAGAGATGAGCCAATCCTCGATTTGCGTGGTATGTTCTGAGTATGTCCGGGAGCGCTCCAATTCTGAACATGAGGGACGTCCAGTTCCAGTGGCCGGGTCGGAGCTCGTTCTCGCTCAATGTACCGGCGTTTCGCCTCGAGGAAGGGGAAACTGTTCTATTGCTAGGAGAAAGCGGGTCGGGGAAATCCACTTTGCTATCATTGATCTGTGGAACCCTTAAACCCGCTTCCGGCATTATCGATGTTTCGGGTACGGACATGGCCGCACTTTCAGGAGCGGGACGCGACCGGTTACGCGCAGAACAGATCGGTGTGATTTTCCAGCAGTTCAATCTGCTGCCATTCGCGACAGTTTCTGACAACATTTTGCTGCCTCTCTGCTATGCGCCAAATCGCAGCGCGCGCGCCAAAAAGCCATTGGCGGAAGCGATCAGTCTCTGTCGATCATTGGGTCTGTCCGATGACCTGTTGGGGCAACGTGCAAGTGCTCTAAGTGTCGGACAGCAGCAACGTGTGGCAGTCGCGCGTGCCCTGATCGGTCAACCTCCACTCATGATTGCGGACGAGCCCACGTCGTCGCTGGATGCAAGCAGCCAAAACGCCTTTCTTGACGTGATGTTCGGCCAACTCGGGGAAATTGGAGCCTCGTTGTTGATGGTCAGCCATGATCCCAGGCTCGGCAAACGATTTGGCCGTGTCGTCGAGTTGTCGGACATTGCCAAATTCGAAAGCCGTGCGGCATGATTGTCCGCCTTGCCATTGCCTCGCTTTTGGCCCGGGCGCTGACGGTTAGCATGACAATTCTGGCAATTGCGCTCTCTGTTGCCTTGTTCCTAGGTGTAGAGAAAGTACGCACCGGGGCCAAGATGAGCTTCGCAGACACAATTTCAGGAACGGACCTCATCGTCGGGGCACGCTCTGGCTCGGTTCAATTGCTGCTCTACTCGGTCTTTCGAATTGGCAATGCAACTAACAACGTTACTTGGGAAAGCTATCAAGAAATTGCCCGGCGTTCCGAAGTCGAGTGGATCGTCCCGATCTCCCTTGGTGATAGTCACCGCCAGTTTCGCGTGATGGGAACGACCAAAGCGTTCTTTGAACACTACAAGTATCGTCAGGACCGCGACCTTGAACCCGCTGAAGGCGCTCTCATGACAGACTTGTTTGATGCTGTGATCGGCTCTGACGTCGCGAAGGCACTTGGATACTCCGTCGGGGATCCGATCGTCGTCGCACATGGGCTTGCTTCATTCACTGAACACAAAGATCAACCGTTCCGGGTCAGTGGAATCCTCAAGAAAACCGGCACTCCGGTGGACCGCACAGTCATCGTCAGCATGGAAGCGATCGAAGCAATCCACGTAGATTGGAAGAGCGGTGCAAAGGCCCCCGGTCAGGCAACCCCTGTCGAAGCGATCCGGCAAATGGATCTGACGCCGAAGTCTGTCACTGCCGTCCTCGTTGGGGTCAAAAGCCCTCTGCAGACCTTTGCCCTGCAGCGCGGCGTCAATGAGTATCCGCAAGAGCCATTGCTTGCGATCTTGCCAGGGGTCGCGCTACAGGAGCTTTGGGGCATCGTTGGCATTGCTGAAACCGCGTTGGTTGCGGTCTCAGCAATGGTTGTTGTCACTGCCCTGGTCGGAATGATGGCCACCATCTTTTCCAGCCTGAACGAACGCCGCCGGGAAATGGCGATTTTTCGCGCCATGGGGGCCAGACCATCGAATATCCTTGGGATGCTTGTGCTGGAAGCCATGCTTACAGCGGCTGTTGGGGCGGTGCTTGGGCTTTGTTTCCTTTACCTTGGCCTCGCAACTGCGCAGCCAATTCTCGACAACGCTTTCGGTCTTTGGTTACCAATAGAGCCACCCAACTGGCGAGAAATTGGCGTCATTCTCGCGGTTGTCGTTGCTGGCGCAATCGTGAGCCTTGTTCCCGCATACCGTGCCTACCGCTTGTCCCTGGCAGACGGTATGATGGTCAAGTCATGATGAGGCAGATGAAAGTCACTGGAACTGGGATTGTTTTATTAGTCGAGCAAATTACATCGCGAAATTGGAGCGAAACGAATGACCAAGCATCGAATATCACGCCGAATCGCCTTTGTAGGCATTGCTGCGTTTTCGTTCGTTCCCTCTAGGATTTTGGCGGCAGAAACTATCGAACTTGCATGGGATGATCTTCTGCCAGAAGGAACATCGACAATTCCCAATTCACTACGCGGTATCGTGGACCATGACAGGGCTTCGCTCTCTAGCCAACAACCGGAGTCCACTGGGATCCGCACCGACTGGAATGGTAAAACCGTTCAGTTGCCTGGTTTCGTGGTTCCGATCGAATATGATGGGACAGGTGTCACGACGTTCCTTCTCGTCCCTTATGTTGGCGCTTGTGTACACGTGCCGCCGCCGCCGGCAAATCAGCTCGTACTAGTCATCTCCAAGCGACCATACGAACTGGAAGGTATGTTTGAGGCCGTGAAGGTGACCGGTAAACTTGGAACGGCTTCGACATCTACGGAACTCGCTGACGTTGGCTATGTCATGGAAGCGACCAAAATCACGCCATTCGGTTGATCGCTGCCTCAAAGCATGACTCTGTGAACTTGACCTGATGGTACTTGGCTAGTGCCGCTTCAGGTTTGTTAGTTATGCAGAAAAGACGTCGCAGTTCTCATTATTCAACATGCCCTCGATAAATCTGTTTCGCGGCCCTCTTTCCACTCCTTTCGGAACACACGATTAATCGCTTTGGTTTAGACCAGCCATTCGCTGCAGGTGCGCAGGAATTGAGCGAACCAACGGCAACATTGGGTTCGTCGCAGCCCTCCACTGCTCGCCTAACGAATGTCTGGTTCGGGCTGGGAGCGGTTGTCTGGGCCAACTGCAGCGAACGGCGGCTGAGAGCCCATAGCGGTCCAACCGAATTCTGGTAGTCTTGCCGTGAATCGACTTGATCGACAGGTCCGTCCGACACACAAAGACGTGCCTTGGCTCAAGACTTCAGAATTAATTGGATGCATCGGAGCAAGGCTTTGAACGGGACACGTTAGCGCGCCCCGTTCACTATTTAAGGAGCTCTGACAAGTTCTACGCGTCGGTTTAGTGCACGCCCCTCTTCGGTTTCGTTGCTTGCGATAGGGGCAAGGAAGCTCGCACCAGCGGCGAACAAACGTGCGCTGTCGATACCGTAAGAGTTGACGAGATCGGCAACGACGGCGTCGGCGCGCTGTTTGGACAGATCAAGATTGCTGTCGTAACCCCCGACGTCGTCTGTATGACCGACGACCGCAACTTTGAGATCGGGCAGTTCGGCCATCATTTCGGCAATTGCAGCCAAAGTCTCTTCTGAGCCTGGCTGGATCGAAGTGGAGCCAGTATCAAACTGAACACCATACACCGCCACGCGCCCGTCGACCGTTATGCGCAGTGTGATATCTTCAGCGGTTTCGGCATTTGATGACGCTCCTGAGGAAGCGTATTCAACCAGTTCAATGTCTCCCGGACGCCATGTCTGATCGAACCATGATTCAAGTGGACCATAAAGACGGAAGATTGTGTTCCAGCCTTTGCCCGGCACCGTTTGAACCCAATTGCTCTCTTTGCCTTCAGGAGCCTCAGGCGCAAAGTAGATGTCGTACGAACCGTCCTCGTTCTGAACGACACCTGTGTCGTTGCTGCCGATGGCCGGAAACTGAGCGTCTGTTTGAAGCATTGAGCGCGTCTGGTTGTCGTACAATGTAAACGACCAGAAATCCTTCGCTGGCACGTCTGCAGGTACGTTAACCTTATAGGTCTTGCTGCCATCCAGAGGATTGCCATTGGAATCCACGTAGGTGAATGCATATTGCGAGCCCTTCCCGACCTTCTTCAAAGCCATCGCAGGTGTGATGCCTGTCGCGTAGAAGTGGAACGCTGCTCTAATATCCTGAATTGATACGCCGTCCAGTTCCCAAGTGTATGCTCCACCGGGAAAAGCTGTTTGCCAGTAGCTTTCACCCGGATACCAATAGAACCGCTCATCTTTCGGTTTGGAGATTATCGTCTTGACCGTAACCGAGCCCGCTTTGGCGGCGGCTTCCAAGATGGCCTGCATTCTCTCATCGGGTTCAAAGGGCTGGCCCTTCACGATACCGATTGCAGCGAGGTGACCAAGCAGTTCGGGATTTTCACCCATCAGTGATTCGGCTTGAACTACGTCATTGATTTCGTTGAAAATCTCTGCGTCCATCCGGTGGATTGTATTCATCTCCTGTCCTGACGCATTTACAAAAGTCATTTCAGGCGGATTGTCCTTTTGAGACAGCGGATACATGCGGAACATTTCTTTGGTCTGGCTGATTGCCAAATCGGTCGTTCCATCTTTTTGATAACCGCGCCATATCACCCAATTCCCAAAGGTGTTCGTACGCGCGACGTGATACCCATCTGGCACTTCACCCTCATAGCCCGGCGGTAGCACAAGAAACTTTCCACCTTGCCCTTCGTCTGGGCCAAGGTTGCCGAAGTCGATCACATATCTGAACCAATGATCATTTATAAACCCAAGCACGTTCGGCGGTGTTTCGATCACCATCGGTTCGTCGCCAAGCTCCAACCATGAGAACATATAGACACTGGTTGTGTTGGCTGTCAGGAACAGCGCTTTTGAATCCATCAGCCCCTCAAACAAGACGGCTGTTGTGTTCGCAGGGCCGAATTCAAGAATTCCCTTACGGATCGCATCCATCGAAGCGATTTTGGTGCCGTCCAGAAAAGCTTGATACGCGTGTGTAAAATCCAGAAGATTATAGACTTTCTGAGCGGATTCCACATCTGGCACACCGTCAAAAAAGTTGAGCTCGCCGACCCGAGTCTGAATATTGTCAGGCGTCGTAATCCCTTCCGGGAAAACGGTCGCCATCTCCATTCTTGGCACTTCTTGTGCCCAGGAGGGTGATAGGCTCATTC
Organism: Phaeobacter sp. NW0010-22; assembly: GCF_040365955.1. Lineage (NCBI taxonomy): Bacteria > Pseudomonadati > Pseudomonadota > Alphaproteobacteria > Rhodobacterales > Roseobacteraceae > Phaeobacter > Phaeobacter sp. NW0010-22. Next base: position 66,000 of record NZ_BAABWT010000014.1, on the reverse strand, counting down.
CTCCCATTATGGCTGCAAAGCAGGCAACACCTGCAAGCCGGTTACTGAGTTTCATAGATCGTTCTCCCCTGGTTTAGATATTCGTTAGCTGTTGTACGAAGGCTGACTGCAGAAGAATTTTACGCGCTTCCTTTGCTTTTATTTCCGACAACGAGTTCCGCATCGAACGGATAAAGCGTGGCCAGCCAAATTCGTGTGATGGCCGATAAAACATCCTCTTTCTCAGCTTTTGGATACGCGCCAAAAGCATTAATCAAAATGCCTGCATCCATTCGGTTCAATGCCCGTGCAACTGGAAGAGGATCAAACTCAGGGGTGACACCGATAGCTTGATCCTGCTCAATGCGTGCCGAAACAACCTCGTCAAATGAATTCAGGAAGGTTTCCCAGACGTTTTCTAGTCTTGCATCGCTTGGCGCGGCATCCGAGACCGCCCTAAGAATGGTCCCATGTTCATATCCAACATCGACGAGTGACCTCAGGCTCCTTTGCAAACCTGGTATCCCGTCACTCTCGTTTGACAGCCAGGCTTGAGCTCCTTCGACAATGCCCTCCTTAACTTCGTCCAAAAGCGTTTCCAGCAAACCATGTAGATCATTGAAATAAAGGTAGAACGTCGGACGGCTGTACTCTGTTGCTGCCATAAGAATACCAACCGTCAAATCTCGAAACGGACGGGTCTCTAAAAACTCGCTTCCGGCGTCAAGTATCGCCGACCGGGTCAATGCGGCCTTGCTAGGCAGCATGTAACGCGAAGATGGATGTGTTACAGAAACGTGCTTGGCACCTTTTGACATGATGTCAGTAAATATGACAAAGCGTCAGGAGTCCAGAAAACCTGAGGTTTCTAGAATTGCCTCATCGCATTCGGGTATATGGTTTTCGAGCGACGGCAATGTCCCGCACAGGCGACTTCCAAGTCGAAATCGCTGCGCAATGTTGGGAGAATGTCCGCTTTTCATGCGGCGGTGCAGAGTGATTGGCTCCTGTAGCGTGCGAGCAACACAGCTTTGCAAAGATCGCTAACTGCGCATTTCTGCCTCTCGATCCGCCCCGAAAACGTGAGTTGGCTGGCGGAAACTGTCAGATGACGGCTGGCAGCCCGAAGCGGTCATTGAGATCAAATACAAGGCCCCAAATACCGCGGTTGCGAGGTTTGATGGTCAGCTTCCCGAAAACGGTCATTCAACGGCCCTAGCGCACGATCACAACTGTCGAAGTCATAGCCCCCGCAAACTCAGGGAAAAGCCGAACTCTGCCATCAGATCTTAAAGAAATGCATCCTGCTGGAAAATTACTTCCTGCCGTGTGATCTTGAAACTCAGATTGAGGTCTTCGTCGATCATTACAATCGTCAGCGTTACCACGAGAGCCTGAGAAACGTCACACTCGCCGATGTCTACTGTGGGTGCGACAAAACCAATCTACAACAAAAGGAGAGGATCAAACGTAAAATGCTCGAAATGCGACGCTTGCATCACAAACAACGCGCCACATAGTCAAGCCAACCAGATGAGCCAAACTCTTCACTTGTTATATCTACCATTGGTGCCAAAAACTCTAACGACGGACAAGGGGCCAGAAAACCTGTCAAATGCGGGAGAATTACTACTATCCCCCATCAGCTTGACCTCCTAAAAGACCCAAAATCGTACTCTTCCAGTTGGTTAAATCAACATTTTCCAGATCTCCCCATTTAAAATACCAAACTGCTGCGGTAAAACACCTATAGGAATCTTCTGTATCTCCGCCTTCACTGTTATGTACAGACAAAACAATTCGGTTCCTCTCACTCCCAACCGTAAACCCCTGCACATAACAAACACTCGTGTTGGTCGGAAGGCTTGTAACGGCTTTTACTAACTCTCGTGGCAATCCCCCAATCGATCTTGGGGAAACACGTTCGTTTTCAATGAACCTATCACCAGAAGCAAAGAAAAAGTTGAGATCCTTTGCAATCTGATTCCTTTTAAAAACTACAGGATCTGCATGATCCAATATCTGTAAAGTTGAAGCGATAGCGAATATTCCTGCTAGATCGCTCTCATTTTCTACATTCAATCCAGGCTTGAAAAAACCGTAGGAGCTCTTCAAAATTTGAGCCTCGGACATCTCACCGTTTAATACAAACACAAGCAGAATAATTAGTTTTTTAAGGAAAGACATTAAGATACACGCCCTTATTGTGGATGGCACCCCTTACTCTCCTTGGGCAAGGCAATGACAAATGGTATCGCTGTGGATTTACACCTTGTCCCGCTTAGCTACCTTTCTACACGAAAACTCGGTGCAGCCCTCATCAATGATCGCATCTGGCGCGGCAGCGCAGCGCTCTTAGGCTGCGTTGCTGGGTAGATTTCCGGACTTTGCAAAGGTCACAATCCTGCGCTTTGTTGCCTTTGAAACGCACCGCAAGGAAGGGTCCAAACTTGCCCTATGGCACAAATTTCTAAGTCAGGCGTTACTTCACGCGCGCTTTTGCGATTTGGTCATAGATTGCGGTGAGTAACTCGGATGCAAGTCGTAACAGTATTTCCAATTGGTTTTTCATGGATTTGTCGAAGCCATTGCCCGATTCATAGTAAATGGCCACGCGGGCGGTGAATAGATCAACCAGTTTGGCATCTAGCTCTCGCAACTGCCAAAGATTCGACTAGCTCTCCAAGGGCAGCTTAACGTGTTTACACGCGCGAAGTGGTAGCAGCTCCTTAGAGGTGACATTCCCCGGCAAGCGGAGACGGTTGCACCCAACGCCTCAACAGAAAGCCAAACAGGAAAATAGTAGGTATCGGTGGTCACAAAGCCACCAAAAGACCCTCCTTTTCCGAGCATTTGATTTCGGTAAATCGCAATAAAATTGTGCACAGGTTAGAGGTTTTGATAAGGGAAGCCTCCGAAGAGGAGTTGGTTTGAATACCTCGTTGTGTGAGCAACTTGGGCGCCCGATCCTGATTTCGATGCATGAACCACTTCCCGGGTTTCGGGAACATCTCATGAAATTCGATATAGAGGGTCAAATTTTCGACACCTCGACCTCATGGTACTCTTTCTGGGCCGCAGACGTTTAATTGAAATTTTTGGGAACGCGAATCAGGATAGGTAATCTGGATTCCTTTGCACAGCGAGCAACAGTATACTGAACACCTTTTACCAACGAGGCCTTTACTCAAAGTAGTGGATGCACCTTTGGAAGGTAAAAATAAAATTCTTCGACGTTTCAAGCCATAGATGCGGATCCTGATATGCGCTCATGTAAAGCGGTAGCCAGCCAATGCGATGACGTTTTGGAACCTTCCGAAGACGGATAAATAGGATGAATCCAAAAATTTGGGAGGAAAGTTAGGCTTACCCAATTTCACTTTTTTGGCACGATTCTTGGGTGATTGGAGGGACTGGTGGCAGACGTTCAGTGGTGCATCTACTGCATTTCAGCATCAGCCTTGGATTTCAGTATGAGCCGCTCAAACAGCCGTCCGTCTGTCACCGCGAACCCCAAAGCGATGACTGTAAAGCCGATTAAGGCATTGGCCCCCAACTGTTCATCCAAAAACAACACCCCAAGTCCAATGGCAAACGGTGGAATCAGTAAGGTAACCAGCATCAAATTCGCGGCACCAGCGCGCGCAAGAATGGCAAAATAGAGAAGATAGGCCAGCGCAGTCGACAGAGCCGCCACACCAAACAGGGACCCCCAAACACCAGCAGAAAGATCGAGGCGCGGCGTGCCATCAAAGATAAACACGATAGGTAGCATCAATACGGTGCTGCCTGCGACCATTCCAAAGGCATTCATCAGCGGGGGCTGGTCGGCAAGCTTTAGCTTTCCCCAAACACTGGCAAATGCATAAGATAATGCCCCACCAAGGACTGCCAGCTGCGCAAGATTACTTAGGTTGAAGTCCGTTAACACCCCAGGGCCCATGATGAACGTCACACCTGCAACGCCCAATGCAGCTCCGACGATTTTCTTTAGGGTTAAAGGCTCATCCACCAGCACAATGCCAGCGACAATTGCGCCAAACATTGCCGTGGTACCATTCAAAATGGAGGCCAAACCACTATCAATTTGCGTCTGGCCCCAGAAAATCAATGAAAATGGGATCGCATTGTTAAGTCCACCCATCACCAGATAGGCCCCCCAGGTTTTCATACTTCGAGGAATGGGTATACCTTTCAGGACGACTATAAGCCCCAAAATCGGCAATGCCCAAAACACCCTGTGGAGGGTTATTGTCATCGGGGGAACTTCTCTTAAAGCGACCTCTGCAAAGAAAAAGGAGCCCCCCCACACCGCTGCAAGGGACAAAAGCATAATCGTGGCTTTCAGATCCATGGATGATGAAGGTTTTGCTGCCACGATTATCTCCGCCCCCGGTTATTGTGCCACTCAGGTAAATCACATCAAGTTCAGTGAAACGACCCGTTTCCTGCTCATAGAGGCAGAGGGAAAGTTGGGTCTTTAGGTCTTGTCTTACCACGCCCTTTTTCTGGCTTTTGGTGTATGTCAACTGGCACTCAATAAAGTCGTGGCTATCTTGAATGGTTGGGGGTCAAACAGTTTGCCTCCACTAGCTAGCGTGCAGGGAGTCACATTTCGAGATTGCAAATGTGATATCAGAGCGTGGATCAGCCATCTTAGAAAGAGTTATGAGCAGAAGCAGTTTCATTCAGGGTTACTTTTAATTACATAACATTGATTATATGAGTCATAATTGTAGCCAAAATAGCCTGCCCCCCTTTGGCTCTTCGGGTACAAGAGAGAGACTCCTTTATGCGGACAGTAAATCGATTTTGTAATCATCCAAACGATCTTTAAGGAACGTATAGTCCCGTCGTGCGGTTTCCAAAGCGTCCCGGTTCACTGTCAGGAATCGGAACTCTTCGGCGGTTTCTGCAAAAGTTACCGGGGGGGTATTTTCATCCTGCCATGGCAAGCAGAACAGAGAATTCCCGTAGGTCTCACCAGCACGGTTTAACGAAAGAAAGAACACTTGGTTTTCTAAAGCGCGGGCAATCGCAAACGGGTGCCAGGTGTGAAAGGATTCATCGCGATAATACGCGCCACAGTGCAAGATCACATCAACAGCATGATCCACAACCAAGGTGCGCGCCAATTCTGGAATACGAATGTCGTAGCAGATGATCGGCGACAGCCGGAACCCTTTGACCATAAAGGTAAACAGGTGGTTGCCGCGATTGAAATATTCCTTTTCCATTGAAGCGCCATATTGCGCCAGATGCAGTTTGTCGTAATGCCCAAGCAATGCCCCATCTGGCCCGACGACACCGATTGAAATAAACGGCCCGCCTGAACCAGCGCGCGGAAAGCTGTAAGAAACGAAGACCCCCAGATCCACAGCAACCCGTCGCCATGCCTGAAACGAAGGGCCATCCAATGGCTCAGCGAGCGTTTTCAGTTCTGCAAAGGTTTCGCGCGCATATTCAATGCTGGACAGCTCAGGCAGTACCACCAAATCCACCCACGTTTCAGACTGCACCACCTGTTGGCGCACTTTGGTTGCAGACACCTCTAGATGCGCATCCCGCTGGGCAACCGTTGTCATCGGCGGAATGCTGATCTGGCAGGCCAGAATGGTCAGGGTGTCATTGGCGGTCATAGTTTAGGCTTTCTTATTTTTCCAATATTCGTTCATACGTTGGCGATCCGCTTCGATCCGTTCGATCCGGGCCACTGCCTCGCTGGACTGGCCGATCGTAAAGAACCCAATCAACGCCTCGATCAACACAGTGCTGCCCACATAAGATTCAAAGAACAGCGGGCTTCGATTGGGGCTGAGCAGCACATAATCGGCATGCATAGCGATTGGCGCCGCCGGGCTATCCGTCAAGGCGACAACCTTGGCTCCGCGCTCGCGCGCAATCATAGCAAGCTCTATGGAGGCACGCGCGCAGGGTTGTTGACTGATGGTGATCATCGCATCGCCTTCGCCAATATCCGCAATCGGGTCGGCAAAAACACCACCCTCGCCGCGGACCAGCCGGAATTTGTTGCTCGCCATGCCTCCGATGTAATGCGCATAGCCCGAAAAGCTGGCCGAAGCCTGCATACCGGCGATATAGATCTGATTGCTGTCATTCAGCACCTTGGCCACCAAGGCAAAGTAATCCGGATCAATGGCATCGAAAATCGCGGTCAGATTGCTAAGTGTAGATTGGCGAAATTCATCCCACAGGCGCGCGGCCCCAATATCACTGCCTGCTTGTTGCAGGTTTTCAGCCCGCAAGTGGTATTCGCTGATATCGTTCTGCTGCACCTGCTTGCGATAGATTTCGCGCAGCTCGCCATAGGTTTCGAACCCCAACGCCTTGGCAATACGCGAGAAATTGGGCAACGACACCCCAGCATTCGCCGCCACTTGCCGCATCGACAGGGTGGCGATATCACCGGGATGTTCCAGCATGTATGTCGCCGCAATCTTCAACGCGCGCGGCAGCTCTGGGAACAGCTCTTTCAGGCGCTCGCTGGTTTGAAGATAGTCGCTCATGTCGGGTGACACTTCCTTTGGCATTCTGGCCTCGCTCTGTCCCTGTATTGGACGCCAGTTAGAGCATTTGTTTCACAACAACGCACGAAGTATTGCATTTGCAATATTCCTGCCCTTTGGGGCTTTCGGGCAGCGGGGGGAGAAAGAACCACCGCCCGAAAGCTCTGCTTGCACCTATCGGCTGAGCAGTAAGTCGGGCAACCATAGCGACAGCTGCGGAACAAAAGTGGTCAGCGCCAGCGTCGGTAACCATGCGAAAAAGATGAACAACAAGGTAGGGCCAAGCATCTTACTGACGGGCGTTTCCGTGACCTGCGCGCCAAGATACAACAATGGTGCAGTGGGTGGGGTCACATTTGCCATACCCAGATTGACGCCTAGGATCGCCGCAAAATGGATTGGATCAACCCCGATGCTTTGAACAATTGGCAGCAACAGCGGTGTTGACAGCAACAGGCCTGAGATATCGTCCATTAGCATCCCAATCAGGATCATCACCAGATTAACCATCAACAAGATCACAATCGGGTTTTCAGAGACGGAGAACACCATTTCCCGCGCTATTGTGGGGATGTCCTCAAAAATCAGAAAGCGGCTGACAATCAGCACCATGAAGATCATCGTCATGACTATCCCGATGGTGATACCTGCCCCTGTCAGGGTTTCCATCAAGCCACGCCAGGTCAGCCCGCGATAGACATAGATCGCGATTGGGATCGAATACACCACCGCCACGCCGGCGGCTTCGGTTGGGGTCATGATGCCGCCATAGATACCCCCCAGAATGATCAGCGGCATGATCAACGCGGGCATCGCCTGACGTGATTGCAGTTTGAACTGGGGCACGAAATCAGCGGGGCGGTCGGTGACTTTGATGTCTTTGTATTTACGTAAAGCTACTTGGGTGGTCACGATCAACAGTACGATCAGGATAATGCCCGGGATCACTGTCGACAAAAACGCCTTGAGCACCGATTGCTGCGCCACCCAGGCATATAGGATGTGGGATGAACTGGGCGGGATCAACAGGCCCAACGGACTGGCGCTGACAATCAGAGCCGCGGACAAACCTTCGGGGTAATTCGCCTTACGCAGATGGGGCATCATGATGCCGCCAATGCAGGTTAGCGTGGCGTTTGCACTGCCCGAGATTGAGCCAAAGATGCCGCTGGCGATAACTGCCGCTGCAGTCATGCCCCCTTTTATATGACCAATGAACAATTCGGCCAGCGCAACCAGCGGCGCAGCGATCTTGCCCTTTTCCATGATCGCCCCTGCAATCATGAACAACGGGATCGCCAGCAACACCAGTGTGTTCATTTTCCAGTATCCGGCGGGCAGATATCCGGTGATATCGTATCCCCCGGTATAAGCCAAAAACAGCAGAACTGCGCCAAACGCGATATAAACGCTAACGCCGGCCAACAGCAGGCCACAAATGATCGCGATGCTTCCAAAGATGATCATGCGTCAGACTCCGATGAGCTAGGTTGTGGGCCATCAATGATGTGGAGGGTCAGGTAAATCGCAGTGAACAGGTTCATGAATGCAAACCCGGTCAGGATGGCCACGCGCGGGAATACCGCCGGAATTTGCAGCGCTGTAGTGCGCTCCCACAAAGGGTAGGCAAGGATTTCGGATTCCACGGCTAGATAGCACCAGTAGACAATGTAGGCTCCGACCACCAATTCGATCAAATACACGATCAAACCCCGCCACCAGATCAATTTGGGGTTCTTCAAAATCACGCCCAGAATATCCGCATTCACATGGCTTTTACGTTCGGCCGCCAAAGCAGCGCCCAAAAAGAAGGTCCAGAAGCTGATGGCCAACAACCACTCTTCGTAGGCGAACAAATTCCCTGCAAAGCCATAGCGAATGATCACAACGGCCATAAAAGTCAACGCCATCAGCAATCCGCCAAAGGCGACGAAGATCCTCATAAGCTTCAAAATCCCACGCAGGGGCACAGCAGCCGCCCTTGGCAGTCTGTCAGTTATTTCACTCATGCGTTTCCCCCCGTTTGGAATTTCTGGGGTGGTCGGCGAAGTAGCATCGCCGACCACCCAAATCTTAGTTTGCTGTCAGACGGTCCAGTGTGTCCTGACCAATCGTATCAACCATGGTTGGCCAGATGTTTTCACGCACCCAAGCGGCCATTGCTGCCTGTTGGTCAGCATTCAGAGCAAGGATTTCGTATCCTTTTTCCTCAAGTTTCTTGCCGAATTCCGCGTCATTGGCGCGGTTGTAGGCAAAGAAGTCATCCGATGCTTTGGTGAACGCGGCCTGCACAACATCCTTTTGCGCTTCGTCCAGTTTGGCCCATGTCTTTTCGGATGCGTAATACGAAGTCAGCTCGGAAACCGAGTTGTATTGAACATAGTATTTGCCCACATCAGACTGCGCAAAGATCGAGTATGTGGCGGATTTGGTGCAACAAATCGCGCCGTCTACGATACCCGATTGCAGCGCGGGAAAGATGTCACCCCAAGCCATTGTTGTTGCTTGAAACCCCAGACCTTCGACCATGTTTTTGACAACGGGAGATGACCAGACCCGGATATTCATGTTTTTGGGGCCACGTTCGGCCCAATTGTCGGGCTTCTTGTTAGCAACGATTCCGGTGAACCCTTCGGGGTTGTTGGCGAGTAGACGCAGGCCCAAACCGTTTAGGCGCTCTTGCAGGATCTGGTTGAATGCGCTGTCCATGTTGCGCATGACGCTATCCATTTCGTCAAAATTGTTGACGAGGAACGGCATCGACAGGAACTCAAGACGCGGGTCTTTGTGGGAATAGACAAAGGCCGCGGTGAAATCGATGTTACCGCGAATAGTGTCTTCCATCAGCGCCTCACCCGAACCCAGCTGGTTGGCTGGAAACAGCGACATTTTCAGGCCCACATCCGCGGCTTCGATGTCTGCTTTGATCTGCTCCATCATTTTGGTGCCGGGGTGATCCACCGGGAATGTCCCAGCAAATTTCAACCGCATGTCCGCCGCCGAGGCAAACGTCGCAACTGACAATGCCATAACGCCCGCCAGACCGATACGGCCCAGAGTCTTACCGAATTTCCGTGAATTGAGCATGTTGTCCTCCCTCGCTCATTGCTCCTGTTAGCAGGAGCAAATGCACATCCCGTGATGCACCTCAAAACTGCGCCCCAGTGCCAAACACGCCCTATTCAAGGCCCCGACCAGCAGCAGGTTGGCGACACGTTACGGCAATAAATATTACATTTGCAATCTTATTTTATACTTTTGTTACATTTGATAAATTATGTATTGACACATTGCGCACCAAAACCAAACGAGCAGCGCCAGGTGCCTGGAACTGTTCTTTTGATTCATGAAGTAAAATCAGGTATTTGAAACTTATTCGACCGCTTTCACAGCTGGTCTTTGAACCGATACCACGCAAATGCCGGAGGCAATGACGCGCGACGCCACCGGCCCAGTTCAAACCGCCGCAGTGGCATTTGCAACAGCTTGGCGTGTGGTCGCTTCGTGCGCCCAAGGGCCAAATCAGCAATTAGAGCCCCGGCGTAATTCGCCATCGAGACCCCGCCACCATGGTATCCCAATGCCGCAAACGCGCCCTCAGTTCCGGGCAGAGCCCCGGCAAATGGGACCAGATTGCGGGTCATGCAAATCAAACCCGACCAGAAAAACGGAGTTTCCACGTGCTGCCAAGCCGGGAACATCCGGTCGAAATCTGCCCGTGCAATGGCGCGTGTCCGAGCAATATTGTCCTCGGTAACACGCACGGAACCACGCAGCCCCAACAGCATACGCCGGTCCGGCAGCAATCTGAAATAATGCAGCAAGGTGCGGGAATCGACGATCATCTGATCGCTCCACCATCCCTGCGCCTGAATTTCATCATCCGTCAGAGGCCGGGACACGAGGATATTGGACTGCACTGGCAGATATCGTCCTGCCAAAGCCGGGGGCAGATCATCGCTGGAATACCCGTTGGTGGCAATCAATAGCTTTTTAGCCCGAACCTGCCCATGTGGAGTGGTCAGGATAAATCCACCGTCGGCTGAAACTTTGGTCACAGGGGTGTTCGAGTACATCCGAACGCCAGCGGCCTTTGCCGCACGGGTCAATCCCAGCACAAACTTCATCGGGTTCAAGGCAAACCCAATCGGCAGATTTACCGCCGCATGGAAATCCGGGCTGTTCAGGCCCTGCGCAGCCATCTCCTCTTTGGCAATAAACTCATACGGAAGCCCATAACGCGATGTGTAAGACGCCCCGTAGTCTTTGATCCCGGCAATCGCCGAAGCAGAATGCGCAACAAACGTATACCCGCGCGAATGGCGATCCACGTTCAATCCGTAGGTCTCAAGGTACTCTTCAACCAACTCGACCGAGGCCCGATCCCCATCAAACAGGGTCTGCGCATCCTCGGCACCGTATTTTCGAATGATCTCGCTATCATCAATCTTGCAAGCCCCGGCAGAGACCAATCCGCCGTTGCGACCAGAGGCGCCCCACCCCGGGATCTTGGCATCAACCAGAACCACATCAGCGCCCGCCTCGACCAGGTTCAACGCCGCAGACAGCCCGGTATAACCGCCACCGATAATGGCAAAATCACAGGTCACCGACTCTGTCAGGGTCTCATAGACGGGTCGGTCCTTGGACACTGTTGCTGGCCAAAACCCATCCTGCAATGGACGATCGCCATAGGCCAAGGATTCATAGATCCGTTTCATGTTCCCCCTCCCCTTGATCCGCTTAGACCCTTAACCCGTTTAAAATGGGTCGACCCAGCCAGCGCCGACCATCTTTCATTAGCGGTGCCGCCCACCTTGGCGTTCCAATTCGGTTTGGATCAATAGCGGGTCGATGTCTGCCAACGCCTTGTTCTGCTGTTTGATCGACAGCGCGGCAGCGATACCTGCAGCCTGCCCCGTGACCGCGCAGCACGCCATGTTGCGCGTTGCGGCATGACTATCGCGGTCCCCACCGGTTGCACGGCCAGCAACCAATAGGTTTTCGACCTTTTTGGGCAACAGGTTGCGATACGGAATTTGGAAATAGCGCCCCGTCGTGGGCAGGATGAGAATGCCGTACCCATCAATGAATTCCGGGAAAATACCAACTGAATCTTCAAATCGGGCCTGTTCGCGCACATCATGGCTGGTCATGTTGTACTCACAATCCACTTTGCGCGTATCGCGCACGCCCAGCGACATGCCGAAATTGCGCAGGCGAATGCCTTCGCAGCCCGGCGTGTAGCGGCGCAATGCTTCGATGGCGAGCATCGACTGACGGCGGCCTTCGATCTCGTATTTGGTCAGACTGTCGGGGTCGGTGCCGTCACAATCATCCATGTGGATGAGGTTCATATACGTCAGCTCACCCGTGTCGTGCACTGCCCCCCATGTGCCTGCGATCGTGTTCAGATGTGGCGGGATCAACCCGTCTTTGATCGCCTGCTCAAAGGGCTTTTTCAAAAATGGCGAAAACATCTCGTCTTCTTTGCCAGTGGTCTCGATATTCCATTCACCACCGCCACCCCAATCGGCGTAGGTCTGCGGATCGTTCTTAATGCCATCCATGAACTTTTGTTTGTCCACGCCCGCAACATGGAACATCACTGACGCCGCCATCATCTTTTCCAGCGGAGTCTTATAAGTGGGCGCGCCTGCTCGGTCGATAACATCCGCATCCCCAGTTGCATCAATCACCCGCTTCGCCAGGATCGCTTCGCGCCCGGCTTTGGATTCCGTGATGATACCGATGATACCATTACCTTCCATGATTGGCGCGACGAACTGTCGGTGCAGCATGGGGCGAATGTTGGGTTCATCAGCGACCATCTTGTCGGCCACCAGTTTGAACCCTTCGCTGTCGATCTCATAGCTGAGCGACTGGCTTTCCGGAACGGCGGCGCCCATTTCCTTGGCCCTGTCTTCGAACTCACGCGCGATGCCGTTGGATTCCACTGTTTCTTCGTGGCGATACCAATGCATCCCCTCAACCCCAACAACGGTCAAGTTCCCGCCAAAGCAGCCAAAGCGCTCCACCAAAGTCACCTCGACCCCGGCCCGTGCCGCGGCCAACGCGGCGGGCAACCCACCGGGGCCCGATCCAATCACCAACACATCGGTTTCATGAATGACGTCAATTTCGCGCGCCGGTTCTTGAATTCGTTTTGCCATAGGTCCCCCCAGCATCTTGTATGGTGCAGCATTCTCCAAAGGGTTTGGATTTGGCAAGTACCCGCGTGAAGGAATGCCTGTTTTCCGGTCAAAGCCCCAATTTCAGACCTAAAATCCCCCGAAAATGGCCGTCATAAAAAATTCATATGGATTTCTGTGGCTTTTCGATTGGTTTTGTGTGTTTCATTTGGGCTATGGAAACTGAGACCGATAAAATCCCACATCGGGGGCACGAGCTGCTCAACGTTCTGGCGCGTCTGGGAGGCTCTGCGCGCAATGCCCAGATCGCTCAGGTGATGAACGTTTCAGAGGAAACCGTACGCCGTCTGATCAAAGGTCTGGCCCAAGCGGGCAAAGTTGAACGGGTGCATGGTGGCACCTATTTGCGCGGTTCTGCGGACACGCCAATGTATTCCGGAGCGCTGGAACAAAACGCAGTTGAAAAGACACAAATTGCGCGCGCGGTGTTGGATCATGTGATCGATGGCATGACCATTTTCATCAACGTCGGTTCAACGACAACCTATGTTGCAGAACAGCTAAGGGATCGTAAGTCTCTGATTGTGGTTACTAATTCGATCACCTCTGTTGCGGCGCTTGCCGATCATAATGACAACCGCGTCTTCATGGCGGGGGGTGAAATTCAACCTGCGGAACGGGGTACATTTGGCAGCGCAACAGAAGAATTCGCCGCCCAGTTCAGCTATGATCTGGTGATTTTCGGGTCGGATGCCATTTCGGCCAATCAGGGCTTTCTGGCCTCGAACCCGGCCGAGGCTTCGCTGACCCGCGTCATCATTAAACAGTCTCAACTCGCATTGGTCGCCGCGGACAGTCGCAAGTTCAACAGACGGGCCCCTATTGTGGCCTGCACCCCTGATCACGTCACCCACTTGATAACAGATGCTCCCCCAGATCCGGCCTTACAACTGGCCCTGAATGACTGGGGGGTCGAGGTTCATATCGCGCATAAACTGTCAAGAAAATGAAACATAAGAACAATAAGCGGGGCAAATCGCGGGTTAACCGTTCCCCAATTTAATCCAACTGGAGGTAACATGAAAAAGATTCTTCTTTCCGGCGTCGCCGCTATCGCCCTGCCGGGCATGGCCGCAGCCGCAAGCTGTCCGGCGGTCACCGTCGCAGATGCCATGGGTGTCGCCGCAGGCGCATTCCCACAGCAATATGATCTGGCTGAATTCCAAGGCGCCGCATCCTGCGAGATGACATTTGCCGAAAACCCCGCCATCGGCGATCTGAACGCGCGCATTCGTGGCAACGGCGATCTGCCTGCTGTCGCGGACCGTTTGCCATCCGAGCCGCTGGTAATGGCGCCTTATGCGGCAACCGGCACCTATGGCGGTCAGTTGGATGTCCTGTCCAACGCCACTGAATCCGGCACCTCGGATTTCCTTTCTGTGCGTCACGTCAATCTGTTCCGCTATTCGGATGACCTGCAGACTGTTGTGCCCAACGTCTCGAAGTCCTGGGCTTGGAATGACGACTTTACCGAGCTGACTGTATCGCTGCGCGCAGGCCACAAATGGTCGGATGGTGAACCCTTCACCGCAGCTGATGTGGTGTTCTGGTACGACAACCTGATGATGGACACCAATGTCATCGCCGAACCCAAAGGCTATGCGCTGGCTGGTGGCGAACCGATGAAGGTTGAAGCCATTGACGACACCACCGTCAAATTCACGTTGGCCGCGCCCAAGCCCGGACTGATCGAGACTTTCTCGTTCACCTACGTGCAGCCTTATCAGCCCAAGCACTTCTTTGAGCAGTTTCACCCGGCCCTGAACGATCAAGCTGACGCAAACGCCAAGGCACTGGGATACGAGGGTGGCTATGATCTGATCAAAGCCTATTACGGCAATTCAGACTGGATGGACACACCATCACCGATGCTGACTGCGGGTGACAAACTGGCAGGTCTGCCCAAAGACACCATGCCCACGCTCGAAAGCCATATCTTGGTCAAGGAAACCACCGAGGGCCGCCACTATGTCGCGAATCCCTACTTCTTCCAAGTGGATACAGCCGGCAACCAGTTGCCCTATATCTCGGACATGGACGAGACCTATGTGGGCGATGAAGAAGTCCGCACTCTGAAGCTGTTGAATGGCGAAGTGGATTACAAATCACAGGCCGTGAACCTGACATCAGCCCCCGTGCTGCTAGAGGGTCAGGAAAAGGGCAATTATACACTGGACGTTAAGCCCGGCATCGCAAGCCCGACCATCGCGTTCAACGTGACCCACGAAGACGAAGCCCGCCGCGCCATCTTTGGCGATGTCCGGTTCCGTACTGCGATGTCCGTCGCGATGAACCGCGCCGAGCTGAACGAAGTGACCGCCTTTGGTTTGGGCACACCCACCCAGTACATCGGTTTCTCGCCGCGTCCTGATTTCATCGACGCAAAATGGTCCGAGCACGAAGCCGGTTTCGATCCAGCCCGCGCCAACGCGCTGTTGGATGAAATGGGTCTGATGGACAAAGACGGTGACGGCGCGCGCGACATGCCCGACGGATCGCCTTTGGTTCTGGATTGGCAGTTCTCGACACAGGCCAGCCCGGCCCAGTTCGTGGAACTGATCGCCCAAAACTGGACTGATGTAGGCATCAAAACCTCGATCAAAGAAGTCACCTCAGACGAGTTCCGCGCGGCACAATCCGCCAACCAGCTAGACATCACCATGTGGGGCAAAGGTCAGCCTGCCGGGTCTATCCTTGGCGATGGCGAAATCTGGGTGCCACCGTTTGACGGGTACTTTGATGTTCGGACCGGGATGCTGTGGGCTGAATTCATCAGCTCAGATGGTGCAAACGGCGTACAGCCCCCTGAATGGGTTGGCAGCCTAAAGGCAGAGCTGGACACCTATCAGTCTTCGGCTCCGGGAACGGATGCGTCGATTGCAGCAGCACAGAAGATGGTCGAAATCGTAGCTGGCGAAATGCTGTTCATCGGGACGGTGAATGCACCTGCGCCGATCTATCACTCGAACAATCTGAACAACTTTGTCGAGTTCAAGACGCAGTCGTATGAGTTCTACCGGACCTACCCTTATCGCCCAACCCAGTGGTTCCTGACTGAATAATCCAGGTCCACCGGACCCAACAACACGAGATCGGGCATTCCAAAAGCGGATGCCCGGTCTTAGCGACCTAGGGGGTAGCCATGCTACAATTTGCACGGTTCGCTGCGACACGCGCAGCGATGGCACTGATCACACTGACGATCGTGTCCTTGGTGGTGTTCACCTTGATGGAACTGGTGCCCGGCGACTGCGCCGAGCGGTATCTGTCCTACAAGAACACCCAAGGGTCTGCGATCACGCTGGCGGATATCGACGCTGAGCGCGCTCGCTTGGGCTTGGACCGCCCATTCCTGACCCGCTGGGTCAGTTGGCTGACCGGCGCGTTTCAGGGCGATTTTGGCAGCAGCTGTATTCTGCGGGTTGATATTGCTCAGCTACTGGGCGCGAAATTCTGGATTTCCCTCGCTATCTGTCTGGGTGCCCTGACACTGGCCTATGCCATTGCAATCCCTGTTGGAATCATCTCGGCCGCGTCCCGCAATGCAGCGATGAACAACGTCCTGCGTCTGGTCAGCTACCTTGGTCTGGCAATGCCAAACTTTCTGTTAGCGCTTATGATTATGTTGGTTTCCACCGTCTATTTCGGCGAGACTTTGACCGGCCTGTTTTCCCCCGAATACAAAGACGCGCCGTGGTCCTGGGCCAAATTGGCCGATCTGTTGAAACACGCCTGGCTTCCGATCTTTATCCTTGGCTGGTCTGCGACTGCTTTTGCTTTGCAAACCGTGCGGGCCCTAATGTCGGATGAGATTGGTAAGCTATACGTCACTGCCGCCGCAGCGCGGGGCATTCATGGCACCCGCTTGTTGTGGCGCTATCCGGCGCGGCACGCGCTGGGGCCAATCGTCAACAGCCTTGGGTTCGATTTGAATCGGATCTTTAACGAATTGCCCATCGTGGCTCTGATCCTGACTTTGACCGAAGCCGGATCGCTGCTGCTCGAAGCTCTGGCACGCTCCAATGACCAACAACTGGCCGGCGCGATCATCTTTCTGCTCACAGCATCCATCGTGACGCTGAACTTTTTCACCGACATCCTGCTGGCGGTCATCGACCCCCGTGTCCGCAAAAGCATCCTGAGGTAGGCCGATGAGTGTGACGACACAAAACCAAAAGGCCAAAGAGGCCTATTTCACCGCCTCGCAGGGTCAGTTGATCTGGGCACGTTTCAAGAAACAAAAGGCGGCTATGGTCGGCGCCGTGGTGCTGGTGGTGTTGATCCTTTCGGGGATTTTCGCACCCTTCCTGTCGCCCTATGACCCCACTGTGGCGGGACGAGACAAAGGATACCTGAACGGCGCGCCACAGATCCCGAAATTTTGCGATGACAATGGCTGCTCAGTGCGGCCGTTCCTCTACACCGTGACCCGCGAGCGGTCACTCGCGACCAATTTCCGCTGGGTGGAAAAGGTAAACACCGACGAACGCCGCTATGTGCAGTTCTTTGTACAGGGTGATAAGTACAAGCTGTTTGGCTTTATTCCCAGCTCGGTCCACCTATTTGGCATGGATAATGGATATGTCCATTTGTTCGGCACCGACAGCGCAGGCAAAGACATCTTTAGCCGGACTTTGCACGCGATCCTGACCTCGCTTCAGGTGGGCACGATGGGTGTCGTGATCTCTTTCGTGCTGGCGCTCGTGATAGGAGGAATATCCGGGTATTATGGCGGTTGGCTGGACAGTGTGATCCAAATGGTCACAGATGCCATCCGTACCGTACCCGCAATTCCATTGTTCATGGCTATCGCGGCCTTTATCCCGCCAGAATGGACGGCAGAAACCCGGTTCTTTTTCATCTCAATGATCCTAGGCCTGATCGGCTGGCCCACTTTGGCGCGACGGGTCCGCACCCATTTGCTGACCGAACGCAATCAAGAATACGTGCTGGCTGCGCAGCTGTGCGGGGCCTCGCCCAGCCACGTCATCCGACGCCACCTGTTGCCGAGCTTCACCAGTTACATCATCGTCGATCTGGTCATTTCCTTTCCTTACATGGTGCTGAGTGAAACGGCGCTGTCATTCATTGGTTTGGGCCTCAAGGATCCGGTGAACAGCCTGGGCGTGATGTTGCAGAACGTAACCAAGGCGGATGTTTTGCTGAACTATCAATGGTATTTCATCCCGGTGATTTTCTTCATCGCTCTGGTGATGGCATTTGTGTTTGTGGGCGATGGCCTGCGTGACGCGGCTGACCCCTATTCGGAGGCCAACAAATGAGCCTAATCGACGTCAGAAACCTGACCCTGCAATTTGATACCGACGAGGGGCGCATTACTGCGGTCGACAACGTGTCGTTCTCCCTCGCACCAGGTGAAGTCATGGGGTTGGTCGGGGAATCCGGTTCCGGCAAATCGGTCACCGCCAAAGCGTTGATGAAACTGAACGCGCGCAACGGACACTATTCCAACGACAGCCAGATTACCCTGCATCTGGACAGTGGTCCGGTCGATGTCATGTCCCTGAAACGCCCACGCGATATGGCCGTCATTCGTGGCGGCGCGATCAGCATGATCTTTCAGGAACCCATGGCCAGCTTTGCCCCCGCTATGACTGTGGGCAGCCAGATGGTTGAACAGCTATTGATCCATTCCAACATGAACAAACGACAAGCCAAGGAGCTGTCGATTGAGATGTTGGATCGGGTCGGTATTTCCGACGCCTCGACCCGGTTCAATCAATACGCCTTTGAAATGTCCGGCGGGATGCGCCAGCGCGCTATGATCGCCATGGCCCTGTCGACAAAGCCCAAACTGTTGATCGCAGATGAACCCACCACAGCGCTGGACGTGACCATTCAGGCGCAGGTGATCGATCTGATGAAGGATCTGGTGGATGAGTTCAAAATGGGCATCATCTTTATCACCCACGACCTGGGCGTTGTGGCTCAAACCGCCGACAAAGTCGCCGTGATGTATCTGGGCCGGATGATCGAACAGGGCCCCGTGCGCGAGGTGATCCGCAATCCGCGCCATCCCTATACCCAAGGCTTGATTGACGCATTGCCGAAACTTGACGATCTGGGCGCATCTTTGCGGGCCATTCCCGGTGATATTCCGTCACCGCTGGAACGCCCCTCGGGCTGTGTGTTTCATACTCGCTGTTCGCAGATCATCGGCGATATCTGTAAAACCCACCTGCCCGCTTGGGCAGATACCGGCGCCGATCATCGTACCGCCTGCCATCTCTGTCACCAAGGAGCCAGCGCATGAGCGATCCGCTTTTGATCCAGACCAAGGATCTGTCTGTCACCTTTTCCATCGGCGATGGCGTGTTCAAGAAACAGCAGCTCAAAGCGGTGGATGGAATCTCCATCGACATCCCCAAAGGGTCATTCTTTGGCGTTGTTGGGGAATCCGGCTCAGGCAAAACCACGCTGGGCCGCGCACTGTTGAATGCGGTTCCGATCTCGGACGGGCACGCCACCTATGACGATGGCGAGGTCACCTATGATTTAGCCGATCTCGATGGCGCCGCGCTCAAGGATTATCGCAAACGCGCGCAACTGATTTTTCAGGACCCCTACGCCGCACTCAGCCCTCGCATGACGGTCCGCGACATTATTGCCGAACCGCTCGAGGTGATGGGTCTGACTGCAAACCGCGAAGAAACCGATGCCCGCGTACGTGAAATTGCGGCCAAATGTCGGTTGAATCTGGAACACCTGCGCCGCTTTCCCCATGCGTTTTCCGGCGGTCAGCGCCAGCGCATTTCCATCGCACGCGCGCTGGTATCTGGACCTCAGTTCATTGTCGCAGATGAATCCGTGGCGGCGTTGGATGTGTCCATTCAAGCCGACATTCTGAACCTGCTCAAATCCATCCAACAAGAGATGGGGCTGACATTTCTGTTCATCAGTCATGATCTGTCAGTGGTCGCCCACACATGTGACCATGTGGCGGTGATGTATCTGGGGCGTATAGTCGAAAGCGCCCCAACCCGGCAGTTGTTCAAGAACGCGCGTCATCCCTATACCAAGGCGCTGTTCTCCGCGATCCCTTCACTGGATCCGGATGATCGCGGCTCGGCGCAGAAACTGGTCGGGGAAATCCCATCGCCCACCAACCAGCCGACTGGGTGCAAATTCCACACCCGCTGTCCCTATGTGACGGAGCTGTGCAAACAACAGGAACCCCCATTGGTCACTTGCGAAGAAGGCCATGCCGTGTCCTGCCATCGGTGGGAAGAGCTCCAGGAAGGCATAACCGCCTGAACCGGGTCAGGCGCTGGTTCCGATCAGCGCCACGCCCATCGCCATCAGCACGGCTGCGCCAAGGCGGCGTTTCCAGTTGCCTTCGCGCAGGAACACGAACCCGATCAATGCGGCAAAGATCACCGATGTTTCGCGCAAGGCTGAAACTGCCCCAAGCGGTGCAAAGTTTTTGGCATAAAGCACCAGACCATAGGCGGTCATCGACACCAAGCCGCCCGCGATGCCCAAGGCCCAAACCCGCAGCGGTAGCGCCGCAAGTGTGGCCCGTTTGCGGAGCCCAATGAAGCCCGCGATAAAGATATGCAAGAATGCGCCCCATGCCCAATAAGACAGCGTATTGCCAGACAACCGCACCCCAATCCCGTCTACAACCGAATAGATCGAGATACAGAAACCCGTGCCGACCGCAAACCCAAGTGCAGCCTTACCGACGCCAGAGCGCAGCACTTTCCAACTGCTAAGCTGAATACCTAACGCAATAACGGCGATCCCGATCCACGCTTGCGCAGGCAGCACCTCGCCTAACAGGATCAGCGCCCACAGCGACACCAACGCCGGAACAATGCCGCGCGCGATGGGGTAAACCACGCTGAGATCGCCGTGCTGATAGGCCTTTCCCAGCATGAAGAAATATCCGAAATGCACCACCGTCGACAGCAGGATGTAGAAAAAGCTTTCGGCGTTGGGCAGCGGTAACAGCATCACCATGACCGTCGCAGGCAACACATGACCAAAAGCCACCAGACCCAGCGTCGTGGTCCGGTCCACGGCGGTTTTCACAATGGCGTTCCAGACCGCATGCAACACGGCCGCAGACAGGATTATGGCAATCACAAAGGGCGACATACGGTCAGTCCTGCGGTTCGGGGGTGGGCATGTCCTCGATCAGGCGGGTCTCTAGCAACTGCCCATTCTGATAAAGGATCGGCGTCGCGACCGAAGCAATATGGCTGTTGAAATCCCGAAACGCCCGCAGGGTTTCCAGATGGATATCGCTTGTTTCAAAACTTTGCACCTGACCGGCCTGCAGACGGCGAAAATGACGCTTTCGGCTGTTGCGCTCGGCGCGTTTAACCTCGGTCTTTTCACCGTTCAACAGGCGGGCGCTTTCCAAATCATCCGAGATCAGCACATTCGAAGCCAAGCGCAGGTTAGCCAGAATGGTCTCGTGCATGTCCTGCAATTCGCTCCAACCCTCTTTCGAGAACTGTTTGCCAGTCCGCCGCAGGTCCCCGGCTAAAACTGTCAAACGCTTGGCCACCACATCGCCAGCGGTTTCCAAACGGACGGCATATTCCATCATGTCCCGCGCAATTCCCGCGTTTTCTTTGCCCAGCTCCTCGACCGGAAGAGCCGCAACAAAAGCCCTGACCCCGGATAGGCACTCGTTAACCTCGTGGTCTACGGCCTGCACGGCCCGGATCTGATCCTTTTCGCCGGTTTTGTACAGCTTGAGCGTGGGGCGGAACATCGCTTCGACCAGATCGGTCATACGCAGCAGTTCGCGCTTTAGGCTGAAAATCGCTTGGGAGGGCGACCCGACATCCTGTGGATTCAACACGCTGGTCGGACGTGCCATCTGGTCAGCATCCACCGCAGGGGTCACGTCCGGCAACAGACGCTCAAACGGACCACGTAGCGCTGAACAGAACGGCAGGGCCAAAACCAGCAACGACGCGTTGAACGCCAGATGCGCATTGACCAACATCTGCCCGCCGTAATCCGCACCAACAAGTCCAGCCCCCAGAGCCGCGTTTACGGCAAACAAGGTGAAAACAGCCCATGTCCCGCGCAAAACAAGGTTGGCAACAGGAATACGCCGCGCAGCAACGTCCATCCCCCGCGTCAGCCAGACCGGGATAAAGGCACTGCCCATATTCGCGCCCAACACCAGTGACAGCCCTGCCGCAAATGGGATTGCGCCGATTTGCACCAGCGTCACACACATCAAAATTGCAGCGACCGAACTGTGCATCACAAAGGCCAGTGCTGCCCCGACGATAAACGCTGTGATGTAATCGCGCGCCAGATATTCCGCGAGCGCAGGCAAAAAGGCACTGTCGCGGATCGGGTCCATCGCCTCGCGCAGGAATCGCAGCGATATCAGGATAAACGCAATCCCCATCAAGATACGCCCCATCTGGCGTAGCTTTTTCTGCTCCGTTTTAACGAACAGCCAACCGCCAACGGCCAGCAAAAGGGGCACCAACCAATCCAGCTTGAAAGACAGGATCTGAATGATCAGAGCAGACCCCAGATCGCCACCCAGCACAATCGCCAGCCCGGCGCCAAACCCCAACATGCCACTGGCGGCAAACCCCGAGGTCAACAAGGCCACTGCAGCCGAGCTTTGCAACACCACTGCCATCACCAAGCCGGCAAGGCTGGATTGCAACAGGTTGCTTTGACCGGTCATAACCCGCTGGAACGAGGCGCCATAGCTGCGCTCGATCCCGGTGCGCACCATGCGAACCGCAAACAGCAGCAACATGGTTGCACCGGCTAGGCTGATAAGAAAACTAACAATTGCCATCGCGTTATCCGTTCACCAGCGCCAAAAGGGCGGTGTGCAATTCTGGCGTCGCCGCCGAAATCACCCGCCCGTCAGACTTCAGGGTCAGAGGTTGCCCCTGCCAATCCGTCATCATGCCACCTGCGGCCTCCACCACCGCAGAGACGGGCAAATAGTCATAGGGCTGCAAATCATAATCGACCACGGCATCCACATGGCCGGCGGCCAACAACGCGTGCGGATAACAATCATATGAAAACCGCCGGGTTTGGCCCGCTTTGGTCAGCCGGTCAAAGGTCTGCGGATAGTCACGATAGATCTTTTCGCCTTCGTTCACATAAAGGATCGCCCGGTCCAGATTCGTCTGGTTGGAACTGTGGATCGACGCTCCGTTCAACGTGGCCCCTGCCCCTCTGGCTCCGATGAACACTTCTCCAAGCGCTGGCATGCCAATCACGCCGAGTTGCGGAACCCCATCGTGGAGCAGCCCCAACAGCATGCCAAACAAGGGGTGCCCGGACAGAAACGACCGCGTGCCATCAATCGGATCAATGATCCACATATCCGCACGATCCGCGCCTTCTATCCCGTGTTCTTCGCCGAAAATCCCGTGATCAGGGAAATGCTCGGCCAAATAGGATCGGATCAGGGCCTCGACCCCTTTGTCGGCCTGAGTGACTGGGCTTTCGTCTTCTTTAAATTCGATCCCTAGGCTGCCGCGAAAATAGCCGCGCGCCGCTTCTCCGGCAAAATCGGCAATCTTGGCTGCATGGATCGTGTATTCAATCGTGGTCAGCATCGCTGTCCGCTCCACTCGATAAATGTGTGACAATCCCCCAGTCGAGCAAGGCAGTTGCCAGTTTTGCTCCGGGGGGTTGATCCGTTACCACCATATCCACCTGTCGCGGTTCCGGGCCTTGGTAGGGGGCCGTTTCGCTGAATTTGTGGTGATCCACGGCCATCAGAACACTTTCTGCGCTGTCGGCGATCACCCCCGCCAGATTGGCTTCGGTCTCGTTTAAGTACAAAAAGCCGCGCTTGGCGCTGAGCGCATCAACACTCAGGATCGCCATATCAAACGCAAACCGCCGCGCCTGTCGTTCAGTGACAAAGCCAAAGGTGCCGCGCTCATCGCCCTGCATTTCCCCACCTAACAGGTGCACCTTGTTGCCGTTGTGATTGACCAGGGCTTGCGCCACGCCAATCGAATTGGTCGCAACCGTAAGGCCCGAACGTTGGCGCAATTCCTCGGCCACAAAGGCCGTTGTGGTCCCAACATCGAGAAACAGGGTCATGCCATCATGAACCTGGTCCGCGACCCCCGCAGCAATCGCCTGCTTTTCATCAGAATGACGTGAAATGCGGCGGAAGAAGCTAGGATCGCCCTGTGTTCCAGCCAGATAGGCCCCGCCGTGCACACGTTCGACCGCGCCGGATTTTGACAGGGATTTGATGGTGCGCCGCACGGTTTCCTCGGACACATCAAGTGCTTTGGCCAATTCGGCCCCGCGAGCGGATCCACCCAGTCGGCGCAACGCGTCGAGTAGTTCCAGTTCCCGATGCGAGTGGGTCGATGTTTGGGCCACGGTTAGGCCTCCGGTCAAGGCGAATTCCCTCGTGATGCCACAAAATCCCACAAATATTCAACTGGTTTGTGGATTTTTCACACAACCATGACCACCAAAAGTGGGAAACTTGGCAAAAATCCTCTTTCCAGTGATGGAAAATGCCGGTTATGTGGGTTTGACCAGCGACGCCCGCACATCGGAGCCCCTTATGCGTGAGCCCAAGAATGTCCTCTTTGTCATAATCGACCAGCTGCGCGCTGATTGCGTCTTTGGGGCGCTATCGGACCATGTGGATCTGCCCAATCTGCGCGCCTTTATGGATGAGGCGGTAACGTTCAAACGCCATTATTCCGCGGTGAATCCTTGTGGTCCCTCGCGCGCATCTTTGCTGACTGGACAATATTCCATGAACCATCGGTCGGTGCGCAATGGCACGCCCCTGCGCCACGATACCCCGTCTGTTGCATCCGAAATGCGCAAGGCTGGATATGTTCCAATGCTGTTTGGCTATACTGACACCTCTCAAGATCCCCGCGCCTTTCATACCAGCGACCCTGCGATGCACACCTACGAATACCCAATGGCCGGATTTCACGAGATGTTAGAGATGCGGTTCGAGATGTCCTATCCGTGGCGCTCGCACCTGATGAACAACGGCTACAATTTTGACAGCTATGAACAAGTCTACCAACCTGTCTCACCCACTGGCGCGGCACCCCGTGTGAATGACCCCGCGCTCTACCGTGCCGAAGACAGCGACACCGCCTTCTTGACGGATCGGTTTCTGGCCACCATGCCAGCCTATGCTGATCAAAGTTGGTTCGCGCATCTGACCTATATCCGCCCGCACCCGCCGATGGTTGCGCCAGCGCCCTACAACAACATGTATGACCTCGATCAGATCCCCCTGCCCGCCCGGCTTGCGGATACTAATGCGGAACTCGCAATCCACCCGTTCTGCGGCCCCGCGCAAGCCAGCGCGACCCCTGCCCGTTTTGTGGTTGGGTTTCCGGATCTGGAACCAACGGATGAAAACGTGCAGACCCTGCGCACCCTCTATTTCGGCCTCGCGACCGAGGTTGATCTGCATATCGGGCGGGTCATCCAGTTCCTGAAAGACAGTGGCCAATACGACGACACATTGGTGGTGATCACCGCCGATCACGGCGAAATGCTGGGTGATCGCCATTCCTGGGGAAAGTTTTCAGTCTATGACGCCGCCTATCACACGCCGCTGGTAATCCGTGCGCCGGGGCTGTCTGCGGGAACCGAGGTCACAGTGCCGACGGAATCAATCGACATCACCCCAACCATCCTGGACTGGGTCGGCCAAGAGATTCCAAATTCAATGGATGGCAGGTCTTTGATGCCGTTCTTGCAAGGCGAAACGCCACGCGACTGGCGCGGCTATTCCTTTTCCGAGCTGGACTTTTCAGACCCTGAAACGCCTTCGTTGTGGGAAAAGACCCTTGGCACAGGGCCTAGCGATTCATCACTCGGTATCCTGCGCAACGATCGTTTTACTCTGGTCGAATTTGCGGCTGACCTACCGCCGATCCTGTTTGACCACGAAGACGCGGGTGAATTTGCCAATGTTGCGGATCAGCCAGCGTATCAGGCGGACCTGAACCGCCTGACCCGGCAGATGCTGCGCCACCGAATGCGAAATATGGATCACACTCTGTCGCTGGATTCCATCACCAATGACGGGCCGCGCAAACAGAAGCGGTATCCGTGATCACCGCATGACAAACGGATCAGGAATCGGATCGTCCGACGTTTTTAGCCAGACCGCTTTGACCTTGGTATAATCCAGCGCGGCCTGCATGCCGCCTTCGCGGCCATGACCCGACAAACCGTGCCCACCAAAGGGCGCGATGGGCGAGACTGCCCGATAGGTATTGACCCAGACAATGCCCGCGCGAATGCCCCGGATCATCCGGTGCGCGCGGGTCAGACTGCTGGTGAATACGCCAGAAGCCAAACCAAAGGTCGTGTTATTGGCAATTTCCAACGCTTCTTCTTCGGTATCAAACGACAGGACCGACAGAACCGGGCCAAAGAACTCGTTGGTGATGCAATCCGCTTGCGGGGCGTCTGAACAGTCGATGATCGTGGGCGGGAAATAGAACCCATCACCCGCAATCGGCTGCCCACCGGTGACCACGCGCGCGCCCTGTTTTTCAGACGCTGCAATGAGTGCCAGCGCATTGTCGCGTTGATGCAAGGTGCACAACGGGCCGACCTCGGTCGCCATGTCAGTTGGATCCCCGATCACCACGGCTTCAGCCTTGGCCTTGAGCTTGGTTAGGAACTCGTCCTTGATCTTGTTCGAAATCACCAACCGCGATCCAGCAACACAGCTCTGCCCAGTCGCCGCAAAGATGCCCGAGACCTGCGCGTTGACCGCGCTGTCGATATCCGCATCTTCAAACACGATAAACGGGGACTTGCCGCCCAGCTCGAGCGAGATCGAAGCGAGATTTTCGGCCGAATTTCGTACGATATGGCGCGCAGTCTCTGGCCCGCCGGTGAACGCCACATGCGCCACCTTTGGGTGACTTGTCAGGGTCGCGCCCGCTTCGGGACCGCCGGTGATGACGTTCAGCACCCCCTTGGGGAACCCGGCCTGATCAAAAATCCGGGCGAACTCCAGCATCGGCGCGGGGCCTTCTTCGGATGCTTTCAGCACCACTGTACAACCAGCGGCCAATGCGGGTCCAATCTTTACAGCCGACAGGAACAGCTGCGAATTCCACGGCACAACTGCGGCCACCACGCCGATGGGTTCGCGGCGCAACCAGACCTCCATATCTGGTTTGTCGATGGGCAGATGTGCGCCTTCGATCTTATCCGCCAACCCGGCGTAATAGCGGTAGTATTCCGCGACATAAGCGATCTGCGCGCTGGTTTCGCGAATGATCTTGCCCGTGTCGCGGGTTTCCAGCTCGGCCAGACAGGGGGCGTTCTCGGCCACCAGATCGGCCAGACGATGCAGCAGCTTGCCCCGCTGCGTCGCCGTCATAAGCGCCCATTCAGAGCCTAAAAAGGCCGTTTCCGCAGCTTGGACCGCGCGGTTCACATCTGCGGCCTGCGCCTCGGGCATGCTGGCCCACGCCGCACCCGTGGCGGGATCAATGCTGTGGAACTGCGCCGATCCATCGTCAAACGCGCCGTCGATATATTGCTGGAACTGTTGCATTTCTAATCCTTACCGAAACGCGGGCATCACATCGTTGATAAACCGCTCGAGCGAAGCCTTCTTACGCTCAAAGCTCATGCTGGAGTCGATCCAGAACGAGAACTCATCATAGCCCAACGCCTCGTACTTTTTGAGCCGTTCAATCACCGCTGCGGGTTCGCCAATCACCAAATCCCGTTCCATCGCCTCGGGGTTGTAAAAGGGATGCCCGGCGATTTCTTCATCGCTTAGCGTTTTAATCAACCCTTGTTCAACAGGGCGTTCGTTTTTGAACCATGCACCAAAGTAGTTGTAGAACCGGTTCAGCTCTTCGGCGCCCAGTTTCACATCTTCGGGGCTGTCGGCCACATAGGTGTGCAACAGCAACATGATCTTGGGGCGGGGCTGATCCGGGAATTTGGCGCACGCGTCGTTGAACTTGACCATCAGGCTTTCGATTTCAGCGTCACCCTGCCAAAGCGGCGTGACCTGCACGTTGCAGCCGTTTGAAACCGCAAATTCGTGGCTGTTGGGATCGCGCGCCGCCACCCAGATGGGCGGCCCGTTTTTCTGCGTCGGCATAGGCGATGACGAGGTTTTGGGGAAAGAGTGGAATTCCCCCTCTTGGGCGTAATCGCCCTTCCATAGACCCTGAATGGCGGGGATCAGTTCACGCATACGCTGCCCAGCCTCCCAAGCGTCCATGCCCGGCATCATGCGTTCGTATTCATAGGAATAAGCCCCGCGCGCGATGCCCAAATCCAAACGGCCATCGGTGATTATATCGGTCATCGCCGCCTCGCCCGCCAACCGGATCGGGTGCCAGAACGGCGCAATCACGGTACCGGTGCCTAGGCGCACATTTTTCGTATGCCTTGCTACGTCGATCAGGTTCAGCATCGGATTGGGCGAGATGGTGAAATTCATCCCGTGGTGTTCGCCGGTCCAGACCGCATGCATCCCGCCCTCATCAGCGATTTTGCACAGCTCGATGAACTCATCATACAGCTGCTTTTGATCTTCATCCGGTGAAATACGCTCCATATGCGCAAACAAAGAAAACTTCATGCCTTAACTCCCTGACACGATCGGGCGGACTTTGCCGCTGGTCTGGTTGCCATAATATACCCCGTAATTGCCCATGCGACTTTCGCTGGCGAACCGTTCGAGCATGATGCGCACTGCTGGGTCAGCAATGTCCATCAAGGTCGACGCGCTGAGTTCGGTAAAACACCCCTTTGCCGGGATGCCATCAGCCGCTTGGCACAGAAACGAGATATGTTGATGTTCGCGCGCACCATCTTCGAAAACAGAATAGATGAAGCCGGGCTCTGCCGAGAGGCCCGAGGCCTCGATCAGTTTGGTCAAGGCGGCGCTGGCACCGTCTTTGCCGACGCGGATTTCTGGCAGGGCCAAACCGCCGTTGCCGTCATCCACCAACAGAACTTCGTTGCCACGTGCGATCAGAGCCGAAACGATCAGGTTTGCGTTCTGGCTCAGCGCCTCGGCCTCGGCCATGGGGGTGACATAGGCCCCGCGCGCATAGCCAAGACCCGGTGTGGGGCTGGTGTCGTATGCCTGCACCTGACCAATCAGGATGACATGATCGCCCGCTTCGACCGTTTTATGCATGGAACAATCAAACCACGCAGACACACCATCAAACACCGGCGACCCATGCGGGCCTGTGCGCCAGTCGACACAGGCAAAGCGGTCATCAACCGGGCGGGCAAAAGTGTTCGACACGTCTTTTTGATGCTCGGACAGGATGTTGATGGCAAAGCCATCCGCCTGCGTCAGCGCATCGTAGTTCTGCGAAGAATTGGCCAAGCAGACTAGCACCAGCGGCGGATCCATCGAAACAGAGGTAAACGAGTTCGCCGTGAAACCCAGCGGATTGCCGTCTGCGTCATGGGCCGTCACCACGGTAACGCCGGTCATAAAGGTGCCAAACGCATTGCGCAGCGCGCGCGGATCAATCGTGGTCATGCGGTTCTCCTTTGGGTCAGAGAGCGGGACAGCCAATCTTGCAATATGGCTGTCACTTCGTTGGGCGCGGTCAAGTTCACCATGTGGCGGTGACCTGTGATCACTTTAGCCGCACCGTTTTGGGCAGCTGCTGCCATGGCTTGAGACATCTCAGGTGTCGAATTCGGGTCACCATCGCCCGTCAAGGCCAGCATTGGGCATGTCACCCTGCCCCACGCATCCGCATAGGTGCTGTCGCCGCGCGCAAAGGCCCCGTAAGCTGTGGCATAGCCGCTCATATCCACGGCGCTAAGCCATCCCGCGACCTGATCGCGCGCAATCTGATCCTGCGCGCTGTCGCCAAACCAGCGGGTCAGCGGGGTTTCCAGATCAACCTTGCCCTGTTTGATTTCGGCGGCGCGCGCCTCGACCGCTGCACGTGCGGCGGCGTTGCGGCGATAGACGCCGTTCACTACGGCCACCCGCGCAACCATGTTGGGATATTCAGCAGCAAAGCCCCCGGCGATCAACGCGCCCATGGAATGTCCCGCCAAACTGACAGGTCCAAGATCCAGCGCGGTCACAACAGCGAACAACCATGCGACAAAATCCGGCAGCTCGGCAGCCTCTGGCAATGGATCGCTGCCACCATGCCCCGGCATATCTACCGCAATCACGCGATGTGTGGCCGACAGCGTGTCGATCTGTGGACCCCACGACGCCGACTGCATACCGACGCCATGGATCAACAGAACCGGCGCGCCGGTGCCTGTGTCGCGATACGCGACCTGGCCGTATGGCTCAGACAGCTGCAGGGTTGTCGAGGTCATGGCCCAGATCCTTGAGGTCCTGATAGCGGTCACCGATACGGTGATGGGGGCGGCCCCCAATCGAGGCCCCCAGCGCGATCACGATTTCATCCGGACCCGGCGCATCCGCAACCGAGGTTTGGATGGTCAAATAGTGCGAACGCTTGCCGCCATCATTTTTGTCCATCAACGGAATGTAGAGCGGTGCGTTGGCCGGGCCGCGCGTGTTGCAGAACGACAGGTAGCTTTTCGCACCAACAGCTTCACGAAAGTAATTACCGAACCGCAGGGTGTGGATCAGCCCCGAGGCATGTTCGACCTCACCGTTCACGCCAACGATTGCAGACTTACCATACCCTTCGACCATGTCACCGCCACCAGCGGCATCCAGCACCATTTTGGTCAGCAACTCGCCCAGACCGGGGGCGCAATCCATAATGCCGGGTTTCAAATCCTCGACAAAACCCTGCCCCGCCCATGGGTTTTTGATCACGGCAATGGCGGCGATCATTTTCAACGGCGTTTCAGCGACCTTGCCGCCTTCGATCAGGGTGTCTTCGATGAAGAGCTGCGTTTTGCGGATTTCTGCGGGCATGGGAGGAGCACCTGATTCACTGTGTTTCGAACTGACAAACATATGGTATACCATAATCCCGTTAGTCAAGAATTTCTTGTCTCTCTGCTGGCGGACTGTTAAATTACGCCAATGACCCAATCCGACCTTTCGCATCTGAAAATCGAACAACCCCCTGCAACGCTTCGCGAAATCGTGCAGGACAAGATGCGTGCCGCGATCATTGATGGGCATTTCAAACCCGGACAAAGATTGGTTGAACGCCCGTTGTGCGACCAACTTGGGGTCAGTCGCACCGTCGTTCGCGAAACCATCCGATATTTAGAAGCCGAAGGTTTGGTGGAGATTCTGCCCAATCGCGGCCCCATCGTGGCCCGGATGGAATGGAATGACGCGCGCCAGATATACGACATTCGCCGCATGTTAGAGACGGCAGCGGCGGTCGCCTGTGCCCAAACCGTGACATCGGATTTGACCCGCGACTTGCAAGCTGCACTCGCCACGCTGGAACAAGAGTTTGACCAGACCACCCCCGGCGCACTGTTTCAGGCATCGTCGGGATTCTATCGGGTCATCTTTCTGGGCGCGGGCCATTCGGTGGCTTGGGAAATCGTTCAACGGCTGAACGGGCGCATCAGCAGGTTGCGGATCATGACCCTGTCGGCAACCCAGCGCGCGCGCCCAGGTCTGGACCATATGCGCGCCATAAGTGACGCCATCATTGCCGGCGACCCCAATGCCGCGCGCGCCGCCGTAGCGGCCCATTTGGATGATGCCGCCACCGTTGCACAGCGCTTATTGTCGCTGGAGCCCCCTGAATAATCCTACATTCCAGAATACATATTTGATTTGGCGCAACGCGCGCCGTCTCACTTTGCGCTAGGCCCGGGCAAAATCCGACAAAGAGAGCTGGCCATGACTTCTCCTCGTTCCGTTCCATTCTTTGAATTGGGGTTTCGACCCTTTTTTCTGGGCGCTGCTGTTTTTGCACCGCTCGCCATCGTCCTTTGGATCCTGTCGCTGCGCATCGATCTGGAATTGGCGTTCCGATATGACGCCCAAAGCTGGCACGTCCATGAAATGCTGTTTGGCTATGGTTCAGCGGTCCTGACCGGCTTTTTGCTGACGGCAGTCCCCAACTGGACCAATCGTCCACCGCTGAGCGGATGGGCCTTGATCGTCTTGTTTGCCGTCTGGGTCTTGGGTCGCGTGGCGATGATCACGCCCCTGCCCCCTTTGGTTGCGATTGTGTGCGAAGGTTTGTTTTTACCGATGGTTTTGGGTGTCATGGCCCGCGAAGTCATCGCAGGGCGCAATTGGCGCAATATGGCTGTTCTTATTCCTGTCTCATTGTTCACTTTGGCTAACATTGGGTTTCATGTCGAAACCCTGACAGAAGGGTACGCTGCAACGA
Source organism: Phaeobacter sp. NW0010-22 (assembly GCF_040365955.1). Taxonomy (NCBI): domain Bacteria; kingdom Pseudomonadati; phylum Pseudomonadota; class Alphaproteobacteria; order Rhodobacterales; family Roseobacteraceae; genus Phaeobacter; species Phaeobacter sp. NW0010-22. Next base: position 33,981 of record NZ_BAABWT010000014.1, on the reverse strand, counting down.
CCATCCGTCTTGGGTTTGCTGCGCTGATCTTTTTGTTGATGTTGATCGGCGGGCGCATCACCCCTGCGTTTACCCGCAACTGGATGATCCAAAAAGGTGTTGAGCCAAAGCCCCCGATGATGAACCGATTTGATGGTGTCTGTCTGGTTTCAGGGCTGATCTCATTGCTTGCCTGGGTGTTCCTGCCCGAATGGACCGGCACCGGCGTGGTGTTGTTGCTGAGCGCCACGCTCCACCTGATGCGACTGGCGCGTTGGGGTGGATGGCGGACTCGTGTGAACCCCATCTTGTTCGCATTGCATGTCTATTACGCAATGATCCCTGTGGGTTTAGCGGCTATTGCTCTGGGTGTGTTTGATCCCGCCTATGCCACGGCCGGGCTTCATGTCATCGGCATTGGGGCCATTGGTGGCATGACTTTGGCCGTCATGATGCGCGCCAGCATGGGCCACACCGGGCGACCCCTGGTGTCTGATATCCGGCTCACGCTGGCTCTGACCTGTATCATCGCGGCAGTGATTGCCCGGTTTTTGTGGGCTTCGTTTCCCGACATCGATTGGATGCTGGATCTTGCCGCGCTATTTTGGATCGCGGCCTTTGGGCTGTTCATCATCCGGATTGGCCCATGGATGTTTAAGCCCCGCCTAAGCTGACAGGCGAAGCCGTCGCGAAACCAGCAATGACGGTTTCGCGACGAAACTACCCCAGCTCACGCGCCAGAATATCCATCAGGCGCTGCGCCTCGGCCACCCCCAGATCGCGCCCCGCAACCCGGAACCGCACACCGTCTGGGGACACTTCAGCATCCAGTTTGCCGCCGCTTGTCAACGTGCGCGCTGACAGTCGGGTGATTTGTTGGGGGCGACCCCCACGAGATTTATCCTTGGGACCAACTGGGATTCCGAACAGTGCTGTATCCAGCACCTTCCATTCGCTTTTGGCATCCGAAGCATCCGACCCATCCAATGCATCGCGCAATCTGGATTGCGCCCCGTCCCGCAATGCGGTGGCCAGTTGCAACCCGGCTTTTTCCGACAGTGATACTGGGAACCGCAACAGATCCCCCAACGCCTCGTGCACCATTGCGAAACTGCGCACTTTGGACCGTTTGGCTTTAGATGCTGCTGCAAACAACACATCAACCGCCGCCTCGACCGAGGGGAACACCCCCTGCCCGGCTGCCAGAACCGCAATCCGTCCGCGTTCATAATGGCTCAGGTTCGAGCGCATTTCGTTTTCTTCAACCATCGAGACATAGGCCGTCGCCCCGGCCCCCGCATCACGGACAAAAGCCGGGATATCTGCAAACATCGGGTCAGTGATCGCCAGCTGCCGAAACGCCATCAACCGCCGATACCCAGAAATCAATCCGAACCCTTCGGGCGTTGGAGTCACCTCGATCGGAGTGCGTAATCCATTTGCCCGCAACGAGATCACCAGCTCTTGCATGGCTTCTTCGTCTTCAGTCATACGGTCACGACGAATGAAATCCGCCTCGATCTGATCCAAAGGAATGCGTTGAGCCACAAGCCCCGCAGCGGTCGCATCGCGCCACCGCCCGGCATCGCCTTGATCCTGTGCCAGGGCAACACGATCAGTTACCGCTGCCATTCCAGACAGGCGCGCGGCTTCGGCCGCGACCTGCGCAATCGGTGGGGTCGCAGATGTGTTTTCAAAGGGGCTGATGCTGGGTTTCGTGGCGAAACCCGCCTCTAGCTGTTCAAGTTCTGCCGCATCAGGCGCGCTTAGACGTCTGCGTTTAGCCATTCTCTGCTCCTCCCATATTTGCATCACGCCACCAGCAGCCAATCAGTAGCTGTTTGAATTCGGCGTAGGTCCGGTCAAAGGTTTCGCGCCCGCGCACATAGGTGTCGCGGTTGAACTCCCGATAATCCGCCTCGTAGATCCCGTTGACCTGTTCGCCAGCCTGCCCAACCAAGGCGGTGTAATCCTGACGGTAGGCATTCATGAAATCCCCAAAGTAGGCCTGGATCACGTTGGCCATGTCAGTCTGTTGGCTGGCGTCAAACCGGGTAATGATCGCTCGGACCACATCCCATTCGAATTTGATCTCTGGCAAACCAGCAGCGCGTTGGGCTGCATTTTCCCCATCTTCGATACTGGCAAAGGTGGTGTAAAGCATGTCGAAAAACCGGCCGGTCGAGTCGAACTCAAGAAACGAAGCTCCAAGCGGCACCAACAGAATGTCCGCCGCAGCCAACGCATTGATGGTCAGGTAGCCAAGGGCAGGGGGCGTATCCAGAAAGACGATATCGTATTCATCCAGAATACCTTCGCCTTCGAGGAAGTTAGTCAAGCCATCCCATAGTGGCCAAGACCGGAGCCCCATGCGCCAAACCGGGATCTGAAATTCCGCCCAATACAGATTCAGCTGCGCACCAATCAGATCAATGTTGGGCCAGTGGGTTTTCTGGATGACATCCTGCGGTGTGACCTTCAGCGCCTCTTGCAGGGTTTCGTCCAACCCAATTTCCGGTTCACCCGCCGCGGCGCGCACAGTGTTTTCCTGCATCACCGCCTTAGCGTAATCTTTAGCAATCAGCGGAAAGACGGTCTGCCATTCATCCGCAACTTTACCGCCCAAGATCGACGTCATCGACCCTTGGGAATCCAGATCAATGACCAGAACTTTGTAACCGTCCAGGGCCGCAGACATAGCCAGATGGGCAGCAGTGCTTGTTTTCCCAACCCCGCCTTTGAAGTTGGCGACTGAGACCACCTTGGCGGGTTGTCCCTCGGGACGGTAGGGCAGGTATTCTTTGGTGCTGATCCCTTCGCTGGCAAAATGTTGTCGCAGGGTCAGGACCTCTTCTAGCGTGAACCATTTCGATCCGCCTTCGCCTTCGCCTTCGGGCAGGTCCGGGTTTGCTTTTAGCACGCGCCGCAGATGAGCAGGCGCAACGGGGATAAGATATTTTGTTATCTCCCAGATCGAAAACTTACGCAGACGTTTTTCACCATCCGGGGCGTATCCCCGTCGGGCCAGATCTTCACGCCCTTTGCCGCAAAACGCAGCTGCTTTCGCGAATCGGGTAGTCCCTATAGGGTCTGGGAGACGCTTGGCTGCCGCCTCGGGGTCAAGATTTAAATAGGGTGGCAGAGGAGGTGGGGGTGTTTTGCTCACTGTCGGTGCCTCGGTAAATGTTCGCCTTTTTGGCGTATATATCCGAGAATAGCGAACATAGAAAAATGGCGCCAGCAATTCATACGAAATATAGTGATATTGCAGAACTCCGTGGCGGTTTCGCGACGAAACCTTCGAACTAATAGAAGAAAAAGCAGCAACAAAGAGTTTATTTAGTTTATGATGTTTAGAGTCTTTAACCACAGAAACTATATTAGTTATAATGTGTTAGCTTAGTTTGGGGACCCATCATCAGGTTAAAGGGAACCCGTATGCAGGGTTAAAGGTACCTGATTACGGGATCATAGGTACCTGGATACAGGAAGAAGGGTCCCAATTCACAGGAGAGTTTGGACCGCCTTGAATCAGCCAAATATGGTCGATTTTTTGCTCGTTTTCGCGCTGTTGAGGACCGAATTGCGCTTGCGCCGAGTCTTATCAACAGGTAGGCATGGCGATCTTGCTGTTAAGGTACCTGTCTACGGGACGTCTGTTTGAAGCAGTAAGGAACCTGAAAAGTCGTTGTGCATGGGTACCTTTCGTGGCATACCTGTTGAAAACGAACAGGCGCCTTTTTCATGTCCGATACGCAAATAGATATGGACCACCTCAGCGGTGCTTTGCGTCGCGAGACGGTGAAAAAGAACGTCGCTGCGATCCATATCAGTGGCAAACTCACTCTGCTGCAGCGCAAGTTATCCAACGTTTTGCTGCTTAATGCTTATGACGCTCTGACATCGGCCCAAACCCACACCATTGATGCCCGAACACTGGCAATGATGGTGGGATATAACTCCAACGACTTTGACACTCTACGGGCCAGTTTACGGGCCTTGGCTGAAACCGTTGCGGAATGGGATATGCTGGATGACAAGGGCCGTCAGGAATGGGGCGTGTCATCGTTGCTGTCGTTTGCCAAGCTGACGAATGGAGTTTGTGAATATGCCTATTCCCCCGCCTTGGCGCAGAAGCTGCACGACCCGAAAATTTATGCGCTGATCAATGTGCATATTCAGCGCAACTTTAGTTCAGGCCATGGGCTGGCCTTGTATGAGAACTGTTACCGGTTTGTGCGGACGGGTTCGACGGGGTGGTGGACGTTGGAAACCTTTCGCAAACTGATGGGCGTAGATGGGTCCAGCTATTACGAAAGCTTCAAACATCTGAACGCCAAGATCATCAAAACAGCCGTAGCCGAGGTGAACAAAAGCGCTGACATCGTGATTGAACCAGAGTTCCGGAAAAAGGGGCGCTCGGTGACGGACATTCGCTTCCTGATCCGCGAGAACCCCCAGATGGCGATGTTCCAGATCGATGACAGCGAAGGCGTTCGAAATCTTGGCGTGTACCGGGCTTTGCGGGCACAAGGCGTGTCGGACCGGCTGGCGCGCCAGTGGATAGCGGAACACGGCGAGGCATATGTGCAGCAAAAGCTGGACTATATGAAAGGGCAGGGGGATGTGAAATCGACCGTTGGGTATCTGTCCGCTGCGTTGCGTGACGACTATTCCGGCACAACGGCTCCAGAATCCGATCCTGAACCACCTACCGCTGAAGCCGTTGCAGCTGCTGCTGTACGCGCCGCCGAGAAGGCCGCCGAAGATCAAGCTTACGAAGCACGTGCTACAGAGCGTAGTGCCCGCGCCGCAAAATTTGCCATTGTCGAAGATTTGGTTTCGCGGCGAAACCCGACTCAACGCGACGCAGACAAACAGTTGTTTATGGCCAGCCTCAGAGACGATTTAGAGCGCGAAAGCTTTGCTGCGCATGGCTGGCGATCTGGGTTGAATGCCACAGCTATTTTCGAATTCTGGGCAGAGCTCGAACCGGGGGCCTTTAAAGAGTAACCGATGGGGACCGCGCCGTTGTGGCCCGTATCAAAACCTTTAATTCGCACCGATGGCGGACCAACGCGGGCTCATCTTCGGAAATTGCAGCACAGATCTCTTCGCCAGCCAGCCGCCCGATGCTTTGGGCGGGAATGCGAATGGTTGTCAGCGCGGGTTCCATTTCCGCGGATCCTTTGAAGTCTCCGATTCCGATGACGGACAGATGGTCCGGAACGCTTAATCCAAGGGTATGGGCCGCATAAATCACGCCTTGTGCAATCACATCATTCCCGCAGAGCATCGCTTGGGGGCGGCGCTCTAACGATAATAATTCTGTGGCTGCTTGTTTGGCTTGTTGCAGATTATAGGGGGATTCGACCTGCCAGCCTTCGGGCACGGTGATGCCTGCCTTTTCAAGTTCAATCATGGCCCCGTCGCGACGGTCACGTGCGCGGTCATTACCTGCGACGCTGGGAAATATCGTGCCGATTTTGCGATGCCCAAGAGTGATCAGGTGGTCGGCTGCCAGCCGCCCCGCTTCGGCGTTTTCTGCCCCCACGCATGAGATTTTGGAGCCTTCGGTAAAGTTCCAGATAGCGATACAGGGCACACCCTGTTGTTTGAGCAGTTGAAATGTCTCTTCTGAATGTTCCAACCCGATCAGAGCAACACCATCCACCCGGTGTTCCAACAGCTTGCGCAGAACGTCGTATTCTTTGGTCAGGTCGTATCCGTGCGAGGCAAGCAAAGTGGTAAAGCCCTCGGCCTCAATCGCGGTTGAAAACGCCTGTACCACCTCTGCAAAGATGGCGTGATCGATGGTGGGCACGATCAATCCGATGGTGGCGGACCGTTTTCCATGCATCGCCTGGGCGGCGCGATTGCGGATATATCCTAGCTTTTTGACCGCCCGATCGACCTTGCGACGGGTTGTTGGATTCACCAAATCAGGGTGGTTGAAGCAGCGCGACACTGTCGATGCAGATACGTTCGCAGCCAGCGCTACAGCAACAATATCAGACCTAGAGTTTTGTTTTTTAGCCATAAATCACCTCTCCTCAGGTTATTTTATGAAAACATTTGCAATACTATTTTCATGGCCTACGCTCAATTGTCAACAAAGCTGAGAAAGCAAAAGACTTGGGTTGGGAGGCCCCAGAATGGAGTTCATCTACTACTTCGGCGACGTATTCTCGCCCCTCTCTTTCATGCTGCTCTTGGGCGGCACAATCGGAGGTCTGATCCTTGGGGCAACGCCCGGCCTTTCGCCGACAATGGCTGTGGCTTTGCTCATCCCGTTCACCTTTCAATTGGAGGCGGCACAGGGTCTGATCTTGTTGGGGGCGGCCTATACCTCAACTGTGGCGGGGGGCGCGGTCAGCGCGATCTTGTTGAAAATTCCCGGAGCACCCGCAAATATCGCGACCACACTGGACGGGCATACGATGGCGAAGAAAGGGCAGGGTGCAAAGGCATTGCAACTGTCGTTCCTGGCCTCGGCTGTTGGCGGAGTGTTTGGGGTTTTGCTGCTGATCTTTCTGACGCCAGTTCTGTCAGATTGGGCGCTGGCCTTTGGTCCAAGTCATTTGTTCTGGCTCGCCATTCTAGGGGTCACCGTGATTGGGTCCTTGGATTCCGCATCGGTGGTTAAGGGGTTGCTGTCGGGCTGTATCGGACTTTGGCTGGCCACCATTGGTTTTGATGACATCATGGGCGCACAGCGATTTATCTTTCACCCATCTTTGGGAGGTGGGATCAACATCATCGCAGCCTTGATTGGCCTGTTCGCGATCCCACAGGTTCTAACTATGTTTGCCAAGGGCCGTCAGGTTGACGGGGCCGAGGTGATCGAGGTGCAAAAGCATTCGGTTTTGGCAGCGACGCGTGAATTGATCCGCTGGCCACGCGCTTTGACCATCGGCACGCTTACAGGTTCTATTATTGGTCTGATCCCCGGCGTTGGTGGGCAGATTGCGGGTTTGGTCGCTTATGATCAGTCCAAGAAATTCAGCCCCGAAAAAGACAAGTTTGGCACTGGTCATCCCGAAGGTGTGATTGCGGCTGAATCTGCGAACAACGCCATGGTTGGCCCGTCTCTGGTGCCATTGCTGACGCTGTCGATCCCCGGCAGTCCCACGGCTGCGGTGCTGTTGGGCGGCTTGCTGATCCATGGGATTTTCCCGGGCACGGATCTGTTTGATAATCACCCTGACGTGGCGTGGACCTTTATCAACTCGATGCTGATCGGGCAGGTTCTGATGTGCATTTTTGGGCTCTATGTTGCCGGTCTTGCGGCGCGTGTCGCTCAGGTTCCCCAGTCGGTTATGGCTGCGGTGGTTTTGTCGCTGTCGGTCTTTGGGGCCTATTCGGTGCAAAGCTCGATGGGCGATGTCTATGTGATGGCCTGCCTTGGTTTGGGCATGTTCTTTCTGGAACGTTTTGGATTTTCCGCCGCACCACTGGTGCTGGGTCTGATCCTTGGCCCGATCGCCGAGGCAAACTTTACCCAAGGGTCGATGATCGCAAACGCCACTGTTGGCCAAGCCAGCTATTTCTTTTCCGGGCCGCTGAACCTGTTCCTGATCTTTGTCGTGATCGCATCGATTGCGTATTCGGTCTGGATGGAACTGCGGTCGCGTCGAACCACCACCAAAGAGGAGGCCCTGGCATGAGCCGTACACAACATATCATTCCATCGGGCATTGTTTTTCTGGTCGGGTGCTGGGTCGCCTGGATCAGTTTCACCCAACAACCGGTTGAGGCCTTTTTGTTCCCGCGCATGATCTCGATGGTCTTTGTGGCGTTGGCAGGCTGGACCTTTGCCAAGGCCCTGCTGGGGAAATCCAAAGTGGGCCTGGGACTGTCACGGACAATGGTGATCAACCTAGCTCCGGGCCTGTTGGTTATGCTTGTCTATGTATTCTGGGCTGCAAAGGGGTTGGGGTTTTACACCGCAACCGCCGGGGCCTTTTTCATCCTGCTGTCGCTTTATGACCCGGCGTCGCACTCGGACATAAAAACATGGGTCAAACGCGGGATCATTACCGCGGTGTTTGTGGCCGTGATGTACGGGCTCTTTGCCCAGTTGCTGAGCGTCTACACACCCCGAGAAGTCCTGTTCTGAACCACCGATCACTGGTGGACGCAAATCCAAGGGAGGAAACGCGATGAAGAAACTACTACTGAGTGCCGCACTGGCGGTAACTGCACTGTCTGGGGGCGCTGCCTTGGCAGCTGATTACCCAGAACGTCCCGTCATGATGATGGTGTCGTATGGCGCGGGCGGGGCCACTGATTTCCAAGCCCGGATCGTGACGATGACGGCTGGTAACGAAGATGCATTGGGCATGCCCATCGCGATCATCAACAAGCCGGGTGCCGGTGGGCGTGTTGGCTGGAACTGGTTTGCGACACAGGCCGACGCCGATGGATATACGCTGGGCGCCTACAACGTCCCGCACTTTATCGCGCAGTCGATCAAAGGCGGCGTACAGTATTCCACCGACAGCTTTGAACCCATTGCCAACTGGGGTGCTGACCCGGCGGTGTTTGTGGTCAAGGCAGACAGTGAATTCCAGTCAATGGATGATGTTGTTGCTTTTGCCAAGGAAAACCCGGGCAAGTTGACGTTCTCGGGGGCGGGTCTGTTTGTGGGTCACCACATTGCTGCATTGCAGATTGAAAAAGCTGCGGGTGTAAAGATGGCCTATATCCCGACCAAAGGTGGCGGCGCAGCGGCAATGAAATCTGTGATTGCTGGCGAAGTATTGGGCGGTGTGAACAACCTGTCTGATGCCTTCCGCGCGCAAGAAGCAGGCAATGTCCGCATTCTTGGGGTTGCTGACCTTGAGCGCAGCGCGTTCCTGCCTGACGTTCCAACGATGAAGGAACAGGGACTGGATGTGGACAATGCTTCGGTCAATTTCCGCGGTGTGATGGTGCCAAAAGGCACACCACAGGAGGTGATTGACAAGCTGGCTGTGACTGTCCCTGAAATGTTCAAAAACGGCCGGGTGGCCAAAAAGATGAAAGCGGGCGGTTCGCCTATGCACATCATGACACGTGACGAAGTGATCGAGATGTGGGCTGCCCGTGAAGCGACATTGAAAGAGCTGCTTGCCGGGCTCTGATTTTAACCGACGCACAGGGGGGCGGGATCAGCCCGCCCTCTGACAACCAATCGAGGATCAAGATGAACGCTCAGGATGAGTCCGCTCAAGTGGACCAGATCATTGCACGTGCGCGTGCAGCCCAAAAAGCTTACGAAGCCAAGGGCAGTCAGGCGCTTTATGACAAGGCCGCATTGGCGGTGGGCTGGGCCATCATGCAGCCCGAGCGCAATCGGACGTTGGCTGAATTGGCGGTGAAAACCACCGGATTGGGCAACGTGCCAGACAAGATTACCAAAAACCACCGCAAGACGCTGGGATTGCTGCGCGATATCGCGGATGCAAAGACCCACGGTGTTGTGCGGGACGATCCAGAAAACGGGATTACCGAAATTGCGCGCCCTTTGGGTGTGGTGGGGGCGGTCGTGCCGTCAACCAACCCGGCGGCGACGCCTGCCAATAACATCATCAATGCAGTGAAGGGCGGCAATGCGATTGTTGTGGCCCCGTCGCCCAAGGGTGTCGCCTCGTGCGAGACGCTGTTGTCCTACATTCATGCGGAATTCGACAAGCTGGGGCTGGACCGTGATCTGGTGCAGATGCTGCCATCGCCCGGTTCCAAGGCCAAGACACAGCGCCTGATGGAAACCTGTAACCGGGTGATTTGCACCGGCAGCCAGAACAACGTGCATCGCGCGCAGAGTTGCGGCACTCCGGCAGTGGCGGTGGGCGCGGGCAATGTCACGGTGATCGTGGATGAAACCGCTGATCTGGCGGCAGCAGCGGCGAAAATCACCGCATCTAAGACCTTTGATAATGCCACATCCTGTTCGTCGGAAAATGCGTTGGTTGTGGTTGATGCGATCTATGATGATTTTCTGGCGGCCATGGCAGCCGAAGGTGGCGCATTGGTGCCAGCGGATCAGGCCCATACCATCATCGAGCGATTGTGGCCCGACGGGCATCTGAACCGTGAGGTGATCGCGCAGGACGCGGACAAAATGCTGGCGGCCCTTGGCGTGGCAGATCAGGTTCCAGCAGATACGAAATTTCTGGCCGTGGAAACGGATGGGATCGGCGCAGAGCATCCCCTGTCAGGGGAAAAGCTGAGCCGCGTTGTGGCGCTTTACCGGGCGCGGGATTATGAAGATGCGGCGGCTACGGCGGCGCGTATTCTGAATTACCAAGGGGCAGGGCACTCGATCGGCCTTCATTCGGCTCGCGACGATCGGGCGCTCGAATTGGGTCGCAGTATCCCGACCTGTCGGGTGATTGTGAACCAGGCCCATTGTTTCGCAACCGGTGGAGCGTTCAACAACGGCATGCCGTTTTCCCTGTCGATGGGATGCGGCAGCTGGGGTGGCAACGCCATTGACGATAACCTGAACTGGAAACATTTCGTCCAGACCACCAAGGTGATCCGCGAAATTCCTCCGCGTGAACCAGCCGTCGAAGACCTCTTTGCCGGATACTGGAGCGAGGTTGGCCAATGACCATGACCCCACCCAAAGGAACGGTGCGTGATTGGGTCGACATGCGCGCAGAACAGGGCGGCACAGCGTTTGTGTTTCCTGATTTGGATGCGCGTATTTCGTGGGAACAACTGCGCGATACCGCCCGCAATATCGCATCCTATTTGACGGATCAGGGCATTGCCAAAGGCGAAAGCGTGGCGATCCTGCATCCCAATGGCCCCGAAGGTGTTCTGAGCCTGTTTGGCACGCTCTATGGCGGTTTTCGGGCGACGATGATCAACCTTGTCGCCGGAACCAGCGCGGTCTCTTACGCATTGGAACACAGTGATGCGCGCCATGCCTTTGTCCACGATACACAGCGCGGGCTGTTCACAGAATCCGTAAATACATCCCATATCTCCCCTCTGGATTATCCAGCGGCAACTGGTGGTTCATCAGCAGAGCTTCATGACCTCTCTGCTGATGACCACGCTTTGTTGATGTACACCTCGGGAACCACAGGCCGTCCAAAAGGCGTTGTTCATACGCATTCCAGCCTGCTTGCGGGAGGCTGGACCACGTCCATTGCGCATGAATTGACGGATCAAGATCGCGGTCTGTGTGTTCTCCCGATTTACCACATCAACGGGTTGTGCGTGACGGTGATGGGCGCTCTGATTTCGGGTGGATCGCTGGCGATGTGTCCGAAATTCTCGGCCAGCCGGTTCTGGGACAATGCCGCCAGATCCGAAGCGACCTGGTTCTCGGTGGTGCCAACGATCATCTCGCATATGCTGCATTCCGAGCAAAACCCGGATGTGGCGACGCGGGCGCGAATCCGCTTTGGCCGTTCGGCTTCGTCTGCGTTGTCGCCAGATGTGCAGCGCGCTTTTGAAAAGCGGTTCGAAATCCCGATTGTTGAAACCATGGGGCTGACCGAAACGGCGGCGCAGATCCTATCCAATCCATTGCCCCCCGGCGTTCGCAAGATCGGCTCGCCCGGTATTGGATACGGCAACGAGGTGGCGATTTTCGACGCCAACCAACAGCCTGTTACGGCTGGGGTCGAGGGCGAATTGGTCATCCGTGGACCCAATGTGATGTTGGAGTATCTGAAGAACCCCGAGGCGACAGAAGGTACCTTTGCCCCCGGCGGTTGGTTGCGGACCGGTGATCTGGGGCGGATGGATGAAGACGGCTATGTCTTTGTCACGGGACGCCTTAAAGAGTTGATCATCAAAGGTGGTGAAAACATCGCCCCGCGTGAGATCGACGATGCGCTACATTCTCATCCCGAGGTGGTTGAAGCTGCAGCCTTTGCCCGACCATGCGAAAAATACGGTGAGCGGGTCGAAGCCGCAGTGCGGATTGGCGAAGGATCAACAGTAACCGAGGAACAATTGCTGGAAATATGCGTGTCCTTGTTGGGCAAATTTAAAAGCCCGGATCGGGTGCATTTTCTGGATGACCTGCCCAAGGGTCCGTCAGGCAAGGTGCAGCGTCTCAAGCTGTTGGACCTAACCAGCTAAATTTGAAAAATGCCCGACCCTGACGCCGGGCATTTTCATTTAATCCGTTTTGACGATGCCTTTGGCGACCCATTGGTCGAACAGGTTCAGCACAGCGTCGCAGAATTCAGGATCGTTGATGTGGGCGTCCACCTCGGTCATTTGCACTACGGCTGGTATCACTTTGCGGGCCTCATCGATCAGCGCGGCTAACCCATCAGGATCATGGGTTTCGCCACCTTCCCGATCCCAATCTTCAACCCCGCCAAGTGGGAGGATGAAATGGGTCTCGCCCTTGGCAGCACTTAGCCGGTTGGCCATCTCACGCACCCAGGCGCGGCGTTCGTCTTCATTAAAGACTGAGCTTTTGATCAGCCGGTTGTGTTCGTGAAAGGGGCGGTCGGCGTATTGATCAGGGATGGTCTGCCAGCCTGCGAAATCCAACAGGTCCAGTGCACCGGGGGCCACGATCTGGGGTGTGCCAACACGGCCTGCATTGGTCAGACGATCCTCGCCACTGGACACCAGAGATCCTGCCATCAGGTTGCCGAATTCCTGCATTGAGAAATCCATGACGCAGGCAAACGCGCCTTCACCCGCTAGTTTTTCAAACGCCATGCCGCCCATGCCGGTGGAATGGAAAATTGCCACTTCGAACCCGCGTTGTTCTAGGGCTGGTTTAAGGGTCTTCATGTATTTCAAGCAGGACGACCCAAGCGATGTCATGCCGATCAGGGGACGCGCGCGCTCAGGCGCGATCACTGCTTTGGTTGCGCCAACCACGGCCCCGGCGGCCTGCGACAGCGACGACCGGCAGATCGAATTCATGCCATAGAGTCCCCCGGCCCAGAGGATCATCTGAATATCGGGTGCAAGCCGGTGCGGCGGGATCAGCGGTGAAAAACTGACGGTTGAAACGATGTATTTCGGCACGCCCATAGGCAGCGCCTGCGCACAATCCAGCGCCAGATCGGTGCCCATGGTGCCACCCGTGGCCAGCATCCCGTCAAAGCGCCCTTCTGCGTGCGCCTTGGCCACCACTGTGGCTGCGCCGCGCGACATTACGCGAAACGCCTTGTTCTCATCCCCAAGTGCGATCACCTCATCAATGGTCATGCCACCTGCAGCTGCGACTTCGTGTTTTGAGATGTCGGTGGGTTCGCTTGGGTCGCCCAGCACGCTGACGTCCATGGTCAGAACCTTGGCGCCTTGATCACGAACGCACTCAGCAATGAACTGCATTTCCGGGTCTTTGGTGTCATAGGTGCCGATCAGCAGAATGGTTTTCTCGGTCATCTGGGTCCTCCCTCGGGCACGCTCAGGGCGTGGTTAAATAGTTTTGCGCCAAACGGGTGGCGGTTTCGATAAAGCGGCGGTTGCGGATATCTGATCCGTCCTCATTCATACGGGGGACGATCCAGCCGACATAGGTCAGCGCGCGCAGCAACAAAAACAGGTCCAGATCGGTGGTGTTGATGGGACGCACACTGCGATAACCGTCCAGCAGCGCAGTTTTTAGTTCGTCATAACCCGGTTCGCTGAGGTTCTTGAGCAAAGTCGTTGCGATGTCGAACAGGCGATACCCAAAACCGCTATCGTCGAAATCAATCAGCTGCAGGCGGCCCCCGTCCTGCATCACGTTTTCCCGCACCAGATCGGCGTGGATCAATCCGTAATCCAGTGTGCTTGAGGTCGTGGCGAGTCGAGCGGAGGCCTTGGCGCGGACGACTTGCAATAGCTCCACTTGGCTCTGTGTTAGAGACGGGTTTTCCCAGAACCGGCCCCAGATCGGATCATTCCCCAACAGCGCGGCTTGGTCCCAAGCACAGCGGGTGAAGCCGGGCGGCAAGGTCCACGCATCTGAAACTGTATGCAGACGCGCCATTTCGCGACCCAAGGCCTGAAACAGGGCAGGCGGGTCAGCGTGATCTAACGCAGCACCCGTTTCCCCGATGGGCGCACCGGACAACCAGCTGAGCAGATCAATTTGAACCCCATCAACCCGGTGCAGGTAATCCCCAGACAGCCCTGCAATAGGGGTGGGCACGTGCAACCCCCCCGCATCCACGGCACCCATCCATTGCAGCTCAGATCGCAGCTCAGCGTCAGTGCGGTAACCGGGGCGATGCAGGCGCAGCGCATAGGCTGCGTTGCCATAAACGACCCTAAATACCTGATTTTCACGCGCGGCGATCAGTCGAAGAGGGGCGTCCTGCAAGCCCCAGAACGCCAGTGCTTGTTTGGCAATATCGCTCATGACGTCAAAGGCGTATTGGCCAGCACATCGTCCAAAACATCAAACAACATATCGGCGTTGTCTTTGGTAAACGGCATGGGCGGACGGATCTTGAGGGTGTTTTTGTGGCGTCCCAACTTGGAATGGATAATGCCGCGCTGGCGCATTTCGTTGATGACGCGATCGGTGAAGTCGCTGGCGGGGGTTTTGCTGTCACGATCCAAAACCAGTTCCGCGCCAAATACCATGCCTGATCCGCGTACATCACCGATGAAATCGTATTTGCCTTGCAGCTTGTTCAGGCGGGCGCGGGCATGATCGCCGACGTCTTTAGCGTGGGCCATCAGATTGTGATCCTGCAATTCGTCCAAGACCGCCATTGCCGCTGCACAGGACACCGGATTGCCCCCAAACGTATTAAAATACCTGAATTTCGTACGAAATGCGGCCATTGTATCTGCGTTGGTGACGACTGCGCCGACCGGGTGACCGTTGGCCATGGGTTTCCCGAGGACCATGATGTCGGGCACCACACCCATCTTTCGGTGGGCCCAGAAGTGGGTGCCAATGCGACCAAAGCCAGATTGCACCTCGTCACAAATCAAAAGACCGCCGGCTTTGCGCACCACGTCTGCGACTGGTTTCAACCACCTATCGGGTAGGTTTGGAAAGCCTTCGTTCAGGAAGAACGGACAGACCACGAGCGCGGCAAAGCCGTGTTCGGTTTTGTTCAGCGCGTCGATCTGTTCGGCCACGGCATCGGCAAACAATGTGCCTGTTTCGTCCGGATTGCGATAGCTGTCGGGCGCGGGGGCAAATCGAAAGAACTGATCCAGACCAAACCCAACTTCGGGCACGTTGCTGCGCGACAGTTGGCTGACCAATGCCGTATTGCCGTGATAAGTGGCATCAGTGGCGATGATGCCGCGTTTGCCGGTCATGCCTTCGGCCATACGTAGGGCGATGTCGTTGGCTTCGGATCCGGTGCAGGTCAGGATCGCAGTGGACAGGCTGTCATCCATCGTGGCGGTCAGGCGTTCTATGTAATCTAGAATACCTTCATGCAGATATCGTGTGTGCGTGTTCAGCGTGCTGGCCTGTTCGCGGATTGCCTCAACCACGCGCGGGTTGCAGTGGCCCACGTGCGGTACGTTGTTATAGCAATCCAGATATTTGCGCCCCTGGGCGTCCCAAAGCCAGACGCCTTCGCCGCGTACGATATGCACGGGATCTTCATAAAAGGTCGAGACATTCGGGCCTAACAGACGGGCCCGGCGCTCCATCAGGTGCACGGTGTTTTCAGATAGGGTCATGAGGTCTCCGAATTTGTCAGAGTTGGATCCAAGCTGTTTTCAGATCGAAATATTTGTCCATTGCATGCAGGGATTTATCATGGCCATTGCCGGATTGCCCAACCCCGCCTAACGGAACGGTCAGATCCGACCCGCCATAGGTGTTCACGTGGATGATGCCCGACCGGATGCCTGCCACCATGCGGTGCGCCCGGCCAAGGTTCGAGGTCCAGACACCAGCGGACAGGCCGTAAACAGTGGAGTTGGCGATTTGGATCGCCTCGGCTTCGTCTTTGAATGGAGTCACGGCCAACACTGGTCCAAACACTTCTTGCTGGGCCAATGTGTCGGTGGGTTTGACGCCGCCCATCACCGTGGGCTGCATGTAGTATCCGCCGGTCTCAGACAGGATGCGATTGCCTCCTGAAAGGCGACTGGCACCTTCGGCCCCGGCTTTGGTGACGAAATCGAGGTTTGCCTCCAATTCGTCCAGCGAATGCACTGCGCCGATTTGGCTGTTCAGATCCAGCGGATTGCCAACGCGAAAGGCTTCGGCGTGTTTGCAAATTTCAGCAACAAAATCATCGTGGATGTCCTCTTGCACCAACAGGCGCGATCCGGCGACGCAAACCTGACCGGAATTGCGGAAAATGCCACCTGCGGAAACTTGCGCTGCATGGGCCAGATCCGGGGCATCGTTAAAGATGATGTTGGGGGATTTACCGCCCAGTTCCAGATAACAACGTTTCAGGTTCGAGCGCGCGGAATATTCCAACAACCGCCGCCCCGTCGCGCCGGATCCGGTAAAGACCATGATGTCCACATCCATGCTGAGCGCGAGGGTTTCCCCCACAACGCTACCTTTGCCAGTCACCACGTTGAATACGCCATCGGGCACGCCAGCCTCTGAGGCAAGTTCGGCTATGCGCAGCAGGCTGAGCGACGCGCTTTCGGCTGGTTTCAGCACAATGGAATTGCCAGCAGCCAGTGCGGGTGCGATTTTCCACGACCCGATCATCAGGGGGAAATTCCATGGCACAATCGCGCCAACAACACCGACTGGCGCGTGGTGCACAAGGCCCAACACGTTTTCAGCTGTCGGCGCGATTTGGCCGTACACTTTATCAATCGCCTCGCCGTAATAGCGGAAGGTGGCGGCGGCGGACATGGATTCCGCCTTGATCGCCATGTTGATTTCGGTGCCATTGTCGCGCACGCCCAGAACCGCCAGTTCCAGCGCCTGTGCTTCGATTAAGTCGGCCAGTTTAAGCAGCACTTTTTTGCGTGCGGCAGGTGCCATGCGGGACCAGCGCCCATCCTCGAATGCGGCGCGGGCCGAGGTGATGGCGCGCTCCATATCCGCGGGGGATCCTTCGGCTATCTGCGTCAGAACCTGCCCGTCTATGGGGGAAATAACGTCACGCATTCCGCCTTCGATTGCGGGGACGCTCTGGCCGTCGATGAAGTGACCGCGCGGCGATACAGGAAGAGCGCGCAGCGCGTCGATCGAAGTTTGATCCATGGGTCAGTCTCAGCCTTGTTGGGTTGTGGAATCGTCGCCGGTCGGCTCGGGACGGATGCGGTTCTTGTGTTCGTTGATCAGGGTGCGGATGTGCATGACGATGATCAGCAGGATCATCAGCGCTAGAATGGCGGCAATAGGTCGATCAACAAAATCCATCGGAGATTTGACGCGGGCCATGGCGCTGCGCAGTTTGACCTCCATGATGCCGCCCAAGACCATGCCCAGAATGATTGGCACAACGGGCAGGTTCAGGCGTTTCAGGATCAGACCAAAGACGCCAAACCCAGCGGCTAGCATGCAATCCGTGGCCGAATTGCGCAGGGAATAGACCCCAACAAAGGACAACATCAGGATCATCAGCCCCAGAAACCGGGTTGGGATCTGGATGATTTTCAACAGCAGGTTGGTCGAGAAGAGTAGGAATACCAACACGATCACGTTGAGCAGGATCAGCGCCATATAGAGCGCCATCACGAAATCCATCTGATTGGCAAACAGTTGCGGACCGGGGATCACGTTATGGACGTAAAACACCGAGAGCATCATCGCGGTCAATGCCTCGCCCGGGATGCCGAGTGCCAGCAGCGGGATCATCGCTGCGCCGGGGACGGCGTTGTTCGCCGCCTCGGAGGCAACCAACCCTTCGGGCGATCCTTTGCCGAATTGTTCCGGTGTTTTCGATGACTTTTGCGCATAGGTGTAGGACAGGAATTGTGAGGTGAATTCGCCCACGCCCGGGATCATGCCCATCAGAACACCGATTGATGAGGATACGGTGGCGATACGTTTCAGGCCCAGCAGTTCTTTAAGCCCGGTCGTCAGGTTGCCATCGACGTGGGCCTTTGGCGGGGCGGTGTCTTTGTCAACCAGCAAGAGCAGCGCTTGGCTAATTGCAAACAGCCCGAGAACCACAACGATCAGATCAACGCCCGAGGTGAGCCAGCTTTGATCAAAGGTAAAGCGGCGGGTGTATTTGACGGGCTCCAGACCAACGGTGTTCAGGAAGATCCCGAGACAGGCGAGCATAGCGGCGGCGAATGTTTGACCACGATGCGCCAACACCACCAGCAAGATACCCATAAAGGCGGCGAGGAAAATCTCGCGGCTGCCAAAATGAGGTGCAACCATAGCTAACAAAGGCGAGAGGATAATCAGGCAGAGGATTGAAAACACGCCCCCAAAGAAGGACGCGGAATAGGCCAGCGAAAGGGCGCGATGGGCCTGACCGCGTTTGGTCATCGGGTAGCCGTCGTAGGTGGTCAGCGCGTTGACCGCTGTGCCGGGTGTGTTGATCAGGATCGCTGGGATCGCGCCGCCATACATTGACGAGCCATAGATCCCTAAGAGCAAGGTCAACCCAACGATGGGTTCGAATGAAAAGGTGGCAGGTAGCAGGATTGCAATTGCCACAGCTGCGCCAACACCGGGCAGGGCACCGATAATCACGCCACCAATAGACCCGATCAACAGGGCCACAAGAACTTGCCATTGGGCCAGAATGCCCAAGCCGGAAACAAAGACGTCCATCAGAGCCTCACAGGTAAGTCAGCGCAAAGGCGCGGATGGTATCGGGGAGCAGCTCGTAAATCTGGCCAGAGGGGATTTTGACCTGCAGAAACGCGCGAAAGATTACCGCCAGACTGACGCCAAAGACTGCTGCGGCCAGAAACATCTGGGGGCTGCGGAATCCAACACGGGCGCAGAGAAACAGTGCAAACAGGACCGAAGAGGGTAGGTAGCCAAGCAGCGGAACGGTAAAAACATAGATCAGGAAATAGGCAACGAATTCCAGCGATTTGAGCCAAAACAGAACCTCGCGCCAGCGACCGGGAATGCGCGGCGACAAAAGCGAGCTTATGTAATGCAGGGCGCCAAAAAAGACCATGCCGTAGACAGCAACCGTGGGCCACAGGCTGGGCTGGGCGTACCATTTGGTGCGTTTCACCATTTTGGTTTGTTCACCCAGTTGGGTCAGCAGAAATATGGCGAGCGCCAGAAACAACAACGCAAAGACGATATCGCCAGGTCGCCGGTATCGCCTGAACAGATCCTGTAGCGTTTTGATCGTCCTCATGTGGGGCTCTCCCTGTCAGCCTCGGTAAACTGCGCAGACCCTATTGACCTGCGCAGTCGTGAGTTTTTTTAGTCGCCGAGGATCTCGCCAATTTTCGCAACAGAGGCTTCATCGCCGGAAATCTGCGCTTCTGAGGCGGCGGCGTCCTGCCAGTAGATCAGCGCGCCGGTTTCTTTGGCCAACTGCTGCGCCTTGTCCGAGGTCACAACTTTTTCGGCGACAACCGCGATCTTTTCGCGCACGTCTGCCGGAGTGTCCTTGTGCACAAACAGGCCGTTCCACAGGAACAGCGGCAGTTCAGGTACCAGTTCGGTCACGGTTGGAGTGTCCGGCACCAGCGAAATACGCTCGCCTCCGATCGAAGCCAGAACATTAACGTCGTCCAGGCAGGGCAAGATCAACTGCAAGGTGGTGTTGATGACGTCAACATCACCGGAAGCCAGCGTGTTGCAGTCCAAGGCGTCAAACGCGGCTTCGGATGCGAAATCAAAGCCAGATGCGATAGCGGCGGCCATGGTCACACGGGTGGGTGGCAGGGGCGCACCAAAGTGACCCAGCGCGATATCATTGTCCTTGCCGTGGGCTGCCAGTTCAGCCCAGTTTTGGTAGGGGGCTGATTTGCTCGCGGCAATGACAAACGGATAGGTCAGGAAGATCCCGATGGGATCAAACGGGTTTGGCGACAGTTCAGGAATGCCAATTTTGGGGCCGGTGATAGGAACGCCGATCACAAATGAGCCGACTGTGTATCCATCTGCTGGGGCATTGGCGACTTCGACTGCGCCGGGGAAGGGGCCACCGCCGCCGCCGGGTTTGTTCACGACAGCAGCAGGCACGCCATAGGTTGCCTGAAACTCGTCCGCAATCATGCGCGTTAGAACATCCTCTAGGTCACCCGGAGGCCACGGTACGACAAAGGAAACGGGTTTTTCTGGGTATTCAGCGACAGCCGCAGTTGCGGCCAAAGTAAAAGCAAGTGCCAGCTTGGTAATCTTGGACACGGTGATCCTCCCTGTTGCATCGGTTCAAATAATGAACCATGATATACATGTTTTAGATTGCTATGTTAAACAATTTCTGTCAAGGATTACATGTAACGGAAAGGCCATGGATATGGGCACGACGACCAAAGCGCTGCGAATGCTAGATTTTTTCTCGCTCACGGGACCTGAAATTGGGCTCTCGCAGATGACTCGTTTGACCGGTTACAACAAAGCCACTGCCTTAAGGTTGCTCACAGAGCTGGTCGAGTACGGATTGGTTGAGCAAGATTCGGATACCAAGCAGTACCGTCTGGGCAGTGCCGTTTTGCGTTTGGCGCATTTGCGCGAGTCATCCTTTCCGACTCGTACGGTTGCCCGCCCTTTTATGAAAGACTGTGTCGAGCAATCTGGCGAGTGCTGCCATCTGGCGCTGCTGGATGGGTTTCACCTGAACACAATTGCGGTCGAGGATTCCAGCGCTCACAGCACTCGTGTGGTGATCGATGCCGCTGTGCGTCTGCCGCTTCATGCTACGGCATCTGGTTTGGCAGTAACGGCCTTTGGATCCCCGGCCCTGCGAGAGTGGGTGCAGACAGAAAGGCTGGAACAGTTCACGTCATCCACAATTGTCGATCCGGCAAAGTTAGAGCCGGTTTTGGAGCGCGTCCGCACCACGGGTCTGGCCGAAAGCCCGGATGGCTTTGAGATCGAAGTACATGGAATTGCCGCCCCCTTGTTCGACGCCAAAGGGCTGGCCATCGGATCCATTGCCATCGCAACGCCGTCGTCGCGCATGAACGAAGAGCTGCGCCAAAGAATCTACGCCATTTTGCTGAATGCTTCGGCAAACATCTCCCGGGCTTGGGGCGGCAGTTTTCCTGCCTCTTTTCGCCAGTACATCCAAACATGACTGCTAATCTGATCTTGGAGGATTAACGTGAAAGACTCGAACTTTCTGAAAGAGAACAATGCGCGCCATTTCTGGCATCCCATGGCGCATCCCAAAGACAGTCAGGACAATCCTCCGACGATCTTGACCGGTGGCGAAGGCGTTTCGATCATTGACGTCGACGGTCACAAGGCCTTGGACGCTGTTGGTGGATTGTGGAACGTCAATCTGGGGTATTCCTGTGAGCCGGTGAAACAGGCCATCGCAGATCAGCTGTCGGCGCTGCCGTATTATTCGACCTTTCGCGGCACCAGCAACGATAAGGCGATCGAGCTGTCTTATGAGCTGGCCGATTTCTTTGCCCCCGATGGGCTGACACGGGCGTTCTTTACGTCGGGCGGTTCGGATTCCGTTGAAATCGCGTTGAAAATGGCACGTCAGTATCACCGGGTACGTGGCGATGCGGGCCGCACCAAGTTTCTGAGCCTGAAGCAGGGATATCATGGCACACATTTTGGCGGGGCATCAGTCAATGGGAATGCCAAATTCCGCAATACGTACGAGCCGATGTTGCCGGGCTGTTTCCACATTCCGTCACCGTACACCTATCGCAATCCGTTTGATGAAACTGATCCGGCGCGTCTGGCGCAGCTTTGTGTGCGTGCATTAGAGGCCGAGATTGCATTCCAGGGCGCAAATACCATTGCCGCCTTTATCATGGAGCCGGTTCTGGGTGCGGGGGGTGTGATCCCACCGCACGCAAGCTTTATGCCGATGGTTGCTGAGGTCTGCAAAAAGAATGGCATTCTGTTGATTTCTGACGAAGTCATCACCGCCTTTGGTCGGACAGGCACCGAAAGCGGCGCGCGTCATTGGGGCGTCCAGCCAGATATCATGACCACTGCCAAGGCGATTACCAACGGTTACTTCCCGTTTGGCGCGGCGATGATCGCAGGTCACGTGGCCGAAGTGTTTGAGGGCGACACCACCGGTATTGCGTCGATTGATCAGGGTTATACCTATTCCGGCCACCCTGTAGGTGCGGCGGCTGCATTGGCAGCGCTGAGCGAAATTCGGCGCCTGAAGGTGCACGAAAATGCAGCTGTACGCGGCGCGGAACTGTTTGCAGGCATCAAGGCATTGAAGGAAAAATACGACGTTGTTGGTGATGTGCGCGGCGGCGAGGGTCTGATGTGCGCGCTGGAACTGGTTTCGGATCGCGACACCAAAGCCCCGGTTGGCAAAGCCGTTCCTGTGACGTTGCAAAAAGCAGCATACGAGGACGGTGTGATGGTGCGCGTGTCAGGCAACAACGTGATCCTGTCGCCCCCATTGGTCATCACAGCTGACGATGTGACCAAGATCCTATCCGCGTTGGATACCGGACTGCGCGCCTTGTAAGATAAAGGGCGCGCTGGAAAGTTGGCGCGCCCGTTTTAAACGCGGACCTGTTGTAGCTCTTGCAGCAGGTCCAGAAGTGTATCGAGCTTTTCCTGACCCATCTGGGATTGGATCGACTGATAAATCCCGTTTGATACATGGATGTTGTCGCGCAAGATTGCGCGCCCGGTTTCAGTGATCTCAACCAGCGTGCGCCGTTTGTCTGTCAAATCTGCGGCACGGGCGATTTGGCCGTCTGCCTCCATCGTGCGCAAAATACGGGTCAGGCTGGGCAGTAGCAAACACGCCTCTTTGGCGATGGTGCTTTGTTCAACCCGTCCGCATTCCTCTAATGTGCGCAGGATCCGCCATTTTTGTTCCGTCAGATTGAGGTCATGCAGCATGTCCCGAATCGGAGACATCACGGTTTCACGCGCCCGCAAAAGCGCAATCGGAAGCGCACGCGAGGTTTCGCGGGTTCGCTGAAGAGGGGGATTTTCTACTGTCATACCCGCATTCTCGGCGATTTTGAGATGATTAACAACACAACCGTTGACATGAGGTTCAATATACTTAACATCGCAACTATATTGATTGACCCGAAGCTGTCCCAGCGGAGAAAGCCATGTCTGACCTGACCACACATCTGTCCCAGCTCGAAACAGTTCTGGAGCGGTATCGCGCAACTGGTATCGAAAACCTGATCGGGGGCGTTAGCCTGCCGTCTAGTTCTGGTGCAACGTTCGAAACGTGCTCGCCGGTGGATGACAGCCTGATCTGTTCGGTGGCGCGTGGGAACGAGGCCGACATCGACGCCGCCGCTGCGGCCGCCAAAGCCGCATTTCCTGCGTGGCGCGATACTTCTGCGGCGGATCGCAAAAAGGTACTGATCAAGATTGCCGAAGGTATTGAAGCCCGTGCAGATGAAATTGCTGTCGCAGAATGCTGGGACACCGGGCAGGCCTATCGCTTTATGTCCAAGGCGGCCTTGCGGGGCGCGCAGAATTTTCGCTTTTTCGCTGACAAAGTCTCCAGTGCGCGGGACGGCCAGCAGCTGCAATCGCCAACGCTGATGAATGTCACAACACGGGTGCCTTTGGGTCCGGTCGGGGTGATCACGCCGTGGAACACGCCGTTCATGCTGAGCACCTGGAAAATCGCGCCGGCGCTGGCGGCGGGATGCACAGTGGTTCACAAGCCCGCTGAATTCAGCCCGCTGACGGCTCGTATTCTGGCTGAAATCGCGCATGAAGCCGGTTTGCCGGATGGGGTTTGGAACCTCGTGAATGGATTTGGTGAGGACGCAGGCCGTCGTCTGACGGAACACCCGGATATCAAGGCCATTGCCTTTGTTGGCGAAAGCCGCACCGGCAGCATGATCATGAAACAGGGTGCGGATACGCTCAAGCGGGTGCATTTCGAGCTGGGCGGCAAGAATCCGGTTGTTGTCTTTGATGACGCGGATCTGGATCGCGCCTTGGATGCCGCTATCTTTATGATTTATTCGCTGAACGGCGAACGCTGCACTTCGTCCTCGCGCCTGTTGGTCCAAGACACCATTGCGGATGAGTTCGAGGCCAAGCTGACCGCGCGCGTCAATAATATCAAGGTGGGGCACCCGTTGGATCCTGCGACAGAAATCGGTCCGCTGATCCACAAGGAACATTACGACAAGGTTGTCGAATATTTCGACGTAGCAAAGCAGGATGGCGCGACCATCGCAGCCGGTGGTGAGCGTTTGGGGGATGTTGGGTATTTCGTCAAACCAACCTTTGTGACCCACGCGACGCCAGACATGCGCATCGCCCAAGAGGAAATCTTTGGCCCCTATTTGACCTCGATCCGGTTCTCGACCGAGGAAGAGGCATTGGAGATCGCAAATGGCACGGAATACGGCCTGTCGGGCTATGTCTGGACCAACGATCTGACCCGCGCCTTGCGGTTCACCAACCAGCTAGAGGCTGGGATGATCTGGGTGAATTCGGAAAACGTCCGCCATTTGCCTGCGCCGTTTGGCGGTGTCAAAGCCAGCGGCATTGGTCGCGATGGCGGCGATTGGTCGTTTGAATTCTATATGGAGCAAAAGCACATCGGGTTTGCCCTTGGAGATCACAAGATCCCCAAATTGGGGGCCTGATCCCACTCTTGGTGACAAGACATAGGAGCCTGTGAGGGGCCACGCCCTCACCTCCATTTTCGACTTAACGGAAACGCGCCCACATCCAACCTCCAGGAGGAGACTATGGGAGAAATCGTTCTCGCCGCCAAATGCACCCACGTGCCAACGATGTTGATGTCTGAACAAGACGGCCCGATCAAAGGCAAACGTCAGGCGGCCATTGATGGTCATCGTGAAATCGCGCGCCGCGCCAAAGAGTTGGGCGCGACCACAGTGGTGATCTGTGACACCCATTGGGTGATCAATGCCGGGTTCCACATCAATTCCAACAGCCACTTCAAGGGATTGTTCACCTCGAACGAGTTTCCCCAGTTCATCAAGGATCTGCCGTATGAATATCGCGGCAACTCAGAACTGGGCGATGCCATTGCCAAGATCGCGACCGATAAAGGCGCTTATACACTCAGTCATCAGGTCGACAGTCTGGAATTGGAATACGGCACACTTGTTCCGATGCGGTTTATGAGCCGCGAGGCGGATTTCAAAGTTGTCTCCGTCGCGGCTTGGGCCACTGTGCACGGCCATGACGAAAGCCGCATCGTGGGCGAAGCCATTCGCGAGGCGATTGAAGCCAGTGGTGAAAAAGTGCTGCTGGTTGCCTCGGGGTCGTTGTCCCACAAAATCTGGGCGAACAAGGATTATGCTGCCAACAACGGCACCTTTACCATCAGCTCGGAATTCAACCGCCAGATGGATCTGCATGTGCTCGAAATGTGGAAGAACGGCGATCACGCGACCTTTCTCAAGATGCTGGGCGAATACGCCACGTATTGCTGTGGCGAAGGGTCCATGCACGACACCGCTATGCTTTACGGTGCGCTGGGGTGGGACAGATACGACGCGAAATGCGAAGTTGTGACCGACTATTTCCCCAGCTCTGGCACCGGCCAAACCAATGTTATCTTTCCCGTCCAATAGGAGATCCTGAATGCCTGTTCCCGCTCCAAATCTGTACCCGGATTTCAACACAATCCGTCTGAGCCATGTTTGCCTGAATGTCAGTGATCTGGCGGCGTCACGTACCTTTTATACCGATATGTTTGGTCTTCAAGTCACGGACACGTCCGATAGCCATGTCTATCTCAGAGCGCTCGAGGAGCGGGGCCACCATTCGGTGATCCTGCAAAAATCGGATCAACCCGGCACGGTCGAGGTGATGGGGTTCAAAACCTATGACGAGGCCGATCTGGATAAGGCCGAAGTCTATTTTAAGTCGAAAGGTCGGCCAACGTCGTGGGTCGAACGCCCCTATCAGGGTCGCACATTGCTGACCTCTGACAACATGGGCATCCCGCTTGAATTCTATCACAAGATGGATCGCCTTGCCCCGATCCATCAGGAATACGCGCGCTATCATGGTGTGCGTCCGCTGCGGATTGACCACTTTAATTGTTTTTCGAACAACGTGGATGAAAGCGTCGCATTCTATAACGACTTTGGCTTCCGCGTGACCGAATACACCGAGGACGAAGAGAGCGGAAAGCTCTGGGCGGCGTGGATGCACCGCAAGGGCGGTGTGCATGATATGGCGTTCACCAATGGCAAAGGTCCACGGATGCATCACCTTGCATTCTGGGTCGCCAATCCGTTGCACATTATCGACCTGCTGGATGTGATGGCGACCACGGGGTACGTTGAAAACATCGAACGCGGCCCCGGCCGGCACGGGATTTCGAATGCGTTCTTCCTCTATATTCTGGATCCCGATGGACACCGGATCGAAATCTATAGCTCGGACTATCAGACCGTTGATCCAGATCACGAGCCGTTGAAATGGGATCTTAAAGACCCGCAGCGTCAGACCCTTTGGGGTGCACCTGCACCGCGCAGCTGGTTTGAGCATGGCACCGAATTTGTCGGGGCCGAGGTCAAAGAGCCCGCGTTGAACGCCACCCCGATCATCGCGCCTTGATCCGGAGACTGACATGATTGCATTGAAGGACAGCGGCCTGTTGCGACAGGCCGCCCGCGTTGGGTCACGTTGGATCGATGCGGATACGGAGACCGGGTTGGCAGTGACTAATCCTGCAACGGGCGAGTTGATTGGCTATGTGCCAAACCTTGGCGCGGCTGAAACCAACGAGGCGATTAAGGCGGCTGAAACGGCGCGTCACGCATGGGCGGCGCGCACCGCCAAAGAGCGCAGCCAGATCTTGCGTCGGTGGTACGAGCTGATGATGGAACATCAGGACGATCTGGGCGCAATCTTGACGGCGGAGCAGGGCAAACCCCTAGCCGAGGCAAAAGGAGAAATCGCCTATGGCGCGTCGTTCATTGAATGGTTCGCTGAAGAAGCGCGTCGGGCATACGGCGACATCACCCCTGGTCATGCGCCCGACAAACGTATCTTGACTGTGAAGCAACCGATCGGGGTTGTCGCTGCGATTACGCCGTGGAACTTTCCCAATGCGATGATCACCCGCAAGGCAGGCCCGGCTTTGGCGGCTGGTTGCGCGATGGTGCTGAAACCTGCATCGCAAACGCCGTTCTCGGCCATTGCGCTGGCAGTTCTGGCAGAACGGGCGGGCATTCCGGATGGGTTGTTTTCGGTTGTGACCGGATCAGCCAGCGCCATTGGCGGGGTCATGACCAGCAGCAAAACGGTGCGCAAATTGACATTCACTGGATCGACCGAAGTGGGTGCGATGCTCTATGCGCAATGTGCGCCGACGATCAAGAAACTGGGTCTTGAGCTGGGCGGCAACGCGCCGTTCATCGTGTTTGACGACGCCGACCTGGACGCAGCAGTCGAGGGCGCAGTGATCGCCAAGTTTCGCAATAACGGCCAGACCTGCGTCTGTGCCAACCGGATTTACGTGCAGGCCGGGGTCTATGACGCCTTTGCCGAAAAGCTGCGCGCCAAGGTGGCAGACCTGCCAACCGGCAACGGGTTTGATCAGGGCATCGTCTTTGGTCCGCTGATTGATCAGGCCGCAGTTGATAAGGTGGCTGAACATGTCAGCGACGCCAAGGCCAAAGGGGCCACCGTCACATTGGGCGGCAAGGCGCATGAATTGGGCGGCACGTTCTTTGAACCCACTATCCTGACTGGTGTCACTGCTGACATGGCCGTCGCGACCGAAGAAACATTCGGCCCCATCGCGCCCTTGTTTGAATTTGAGACTGAGGCCGAGGTAATCGAGGCGGCTAACGATACCGACTTTGGCCTGGCCTCTTATTTCTATTCCCGTGATCTGGCCCGTGTCTGGCGGGTGTCTGAGGCGTTGGAATATGGCATGGTGGGGATCAACACGGGTTTGATTTCTACAGCCGAAGCCCCGTTTGGCGGGGTCAAATCCTCGGGACTAGGGCGTGAAGGGTCGGCCCACGGGTTGGACGACTATTTGGAACTTAAATATCTGTGCATGGGTGGTCTCACCCCGGCTGAAGGAGCCTGAACAATGAAGATCGCAACCTATACGGCAGATGGAACGCAGTTTTATGGCGCAATAACTGATGCGGGCGCTGTTGCCTTGTCGCCTGATTTTCCGCAGTGGGTGACCCTGTATCAGGCGATTGCCGCAGGCGGGTTTGACCAACTGGTCGCGGCGGCAGAGGGGAAATCGGTGACGCATACGGATTTCACCTATGACATGGTGATGCCAGACGCGCGGCGCATCTTGTGTGTTGGGGTGAATTTTCCCGATCGGAATGCCGAATATAAAGATGGCAGTGAGCTGCCGAAATACATGTCGTTGTTTCCCCGCTTTGCTTCTGGCTTTACTGGACATGACCGTCCGCTAATTCGTCCGCCAGAAAACCACACGCTGGATTATGAAGGTGAGGTTGCCATCGTGATCGGTAAGGGTGGACGTCGGATTAGCCAAGATGATGCCTATGACCACATCGCGGCGCTGACCCTGTGTAACGAAGGCACCATTCGTGATTGGGTCCGACACGCTAAATTCAACGTAACTCAGGGCAAGAATTGGGACAGCTCGGGCGCGATTGGCCCGTGGTTGGTGCCGTTCACCGATGCGTCACAGTTGGACGAGGCGCGGATCCTGACGCGGGTGAATGGTGAAGTACGCCAAGATGACACCCTGAACCGGATGATGTTCCCGATCCGGCGCGAAATCGAATATATCTCGACATTTATGGCGTTGCAGCCGGGCGATATCATCGTGACGGGCACCCCAACAGGTGCAGGTGCGCGGTTTGATCCGCCGAAATATCTGAAACCCGGCGATGTGGTAGAGGTTGAGGTCAACGGCATCGGAACCCTGCGCAATACGGTAGAGGATGAACAAGTATGACCCCAGAAGATCACGCCAAGGCCGCCGCTGATCTGTTGATGGCGGAACGCACAGGCCAGCAGATCGGATTGCTCAGCCTGCGTCATCCAGAGATTACGATGGATGATGCTTATGCCGTGCAAAACGCGATTTACGCCCAAAAGTTAGCCGAAGGGCGCAAGGTGATTGGTTGGAAGATCGGCCTGACATCCAAAGCGATGCAATACGCGCTAGGGATCGATATCCCCGACAGTGGCATTCTGTTTGATGACATGATGTTTGATGATGGCGAGGTTGTACCAAAGGGGCGGTTCATCCAGCCCCGGATCGAGGCCGAAATCGCTTTTGTCATGAAATCTGCCGTGGGCGGGGCTGGGGTCACGCGGGGGGATGTGATCGCTGCCACGGATTATGTCGCGCCCAGTATCGAGATCCTTGACACCCGTATTCTGCGCGCGGATCCCGCAACAGGACAGGCGCGGGTGATCTATGACACCATCAGCGACAATGCCGCCAATGCGGGGATTGTGCTGGGACAACAGCGACACGGCATTGATGCCTTTGATCTGCGTTGGATAGGAGCGATCACCACGCGCAATGGCGAGGTCGAAGAAACCGGTCTTGGCGCGGGTGTGTTGAATGACCCGGTTGAAAGTGTGGTCTGGCTTGCGCGACGCATGTCGGCTTATGGTCAAGCGATTGAGGCGGGGCAGGTGATCCTGTCTGGTTCCTTTATCCGCCCGGTCGAATGCCCGTCGGGCACTGATATTCACGCCGATTTCGGACCCTTTGGTTCGGTCGCCTGCAGCTTTGAGTGAGGTCGCTATGCCCGCCCCCAAGAATACGTTTAAACAGGCCTTGAAAGAGGGTCACGCCCAGATCGGATGCTGGGTCGGTCTGGCCGATGCTTATGCGGCGGAAGTGATGTCGACCTGCGGGTTCGATTGGCTGGTGATCGACGGTGAACATGCCCCCAACGATTTGCGCAGTCTGCGTGATCAGTTGCAGGTGGTTTCCCCATCTGACAGTCACCCGGTGGTGCGTTTGCCAATTGGCGAAACCTGGATGGTGAAGCAGGTGTTGGATGCTGGGGCGCAGACCGTGTTGATCCCGATGATCGACACCGCGGAACAGGCCGCTGAAATGGTGCGTGCCTGCCGCTATCCGCCCGAGGGCGTCCGCGGCGTTGGATCATCGCTGGCACGGGCGTCGAAATTTGGTGAGATCGCGGACTATCTGCACTCTGCCAATGACGAGATTTGTCTGCTGGTGCAGGTCGAAAGCGTCGAAGCGATGGATAATTTGGATGATATTCTAGCCGTTGATAACGTCGATGGTGTGTTCATCGGTCCTGCGGATCTGGCGGCGAGCATGGGTCATCTGGGCAACGCCAATCACGCGGACGTGGTTGCGACTATCGAGGATGCAGTGACCCGTATCACCAATGCGGGGCGCGCAGCGGGTATTCTGATCACCGATCTGAACGCGGCGAAACGCTATTTGGATCTGGGCGCGACGTTTGTAGCGACGGGTATTGATGTTACTTTGTTGGCAAATGCAGGTCGCAAGTTGGCCGCAGACAGTAAAGCTTTGATTGTCTGAGGGTTTTAGCGAACTGGCAATATTGCGCCGTGAATGCCGGACCCAAATCAAGTTTTTGCTTGGTTTGGGTTAAGGACGGCTGCGTGGGCAAAGCGGCTATACCCAAAAATTGGAACCTGACTTCATGAGCACTCGACGCGGTTTTCTAGCAACAACACTGGCTGCGGGTTTTTTCCAGCCGGCATTTGCCCCTAGGGTAAATGCAGACACTACAACCCCAATTTCTCGGATTACCTTTGGCTCGTGTGCAAAACAGTGGGAGCCACAACCGATTTGGAGCTCTATTGGTCGACGTGATCCAGATGTTTTTCTGTTCCTCGGAGACGCGATCTATGGCGATTGGCATGGTGAAGAAGTCTTTTCACCAACGCGGAAAAGCCTGATCGCTGATTGGGAAAGGCTCGCCGCAATTCCGGAATTTGCGGCGTTCCGCGAAAGGACTCCGATCCTCGCGACGTGGGACAACCACGACTATGGCAAACATGACGGCGGTGCAGAGTTTGATCTTAAGGATGTTTCTAAAGAGGTTTTCCTAGACTTCTTCGGCGAGCCCGCGGCCTCGGCTCGACGAAAAAGGACCGGCATCTACGACGCGAAAGTATTTGGGCAAGAGGGACAACGTGTCCAGATCATCTTGCTTGATACGCGCACTTTCAAATCGCCCTATTTGATAGATGAGCGCGACAAAGAGATGAAAGCCGCACTCAACATTCGCGGTCAGTACCTGCCATCGACTGATCCCGACGCGACCCTGCTGGGGCAAGAGCAATGGGATTGGCTGGAAGGGGAGCTGTCTAAGCCGGCGGAGATCCGATTTATCTGTTCCAGCACTCAGATCGTTGCCGACCAGAAAGCCATGGAAGAATGGGGGAACTTTCCTCTTGAACGCCAAAGGTTGTTTAATTTGATCGAAGCAACCAATGCGAATGGGGTCATCCTGCTGTCCGGGAACGTGCATTATTCGGAAATCTCGCGAACAGATGAAGGTCCTTATGTTTTGACGGATTTTACATCGAGCGGAATGACGCATTCGGAGCCCGCGTATGCTGAACTCAACAATACAAAACGTATCCAAGGTCCATTTACAGGTTTCAATTTTGGAGAAGTGTCGATTTCGTGGAGTGATCCAATAGGGCCAGTCGTGACACTAACCTGCTACGATGCTGCTGGTCGCCAACAGTTTGAACATGTCATTCAAACTTCTGAGTTGCGCCTTGGGTAAATTTGTCTCGTGTCTTGCCAAGTCATTGCTCTGGACTCACTGTAGACCTCTAAGGCAATTCTCTTCGAAGCCTGCCTTCCTGTTATTGGGACCGCTTTTGAGGTGAGAGCCCAAGTCATCTGATTTTTAGTAAAGACAAAAAGAAACCCCCACGTGATGCCTCACGCAGGGGTTTTCTGTATTTTCAGAACAGATTTACAGCTCGCGAACGGCACCTTTGGCGGCGCTGGTGGTCAGCGCGGCATAAGCCTTGAGCGCGGTGGTCACCTTGCGTTTGCGTGGCGCTGCGGGGTGCCAACCTTTGGCCTCTTGTGCCGTACGGCGCGCGTCAAGCACATCGTCGGCCACTGCCAGATTGATTGTCCGGTTGGGTATGTCGATCTCGATCTTGTCGCCCTGTTCAACCAGTCCAATCATGCCACCTTCGGCCGCTTCGGGTGAAACGTGCCCAATCGACAGGCCGGAGGTACCGCCCGAAAAACGACCATCGGTCAGCAGGGCACAGGCTTTGCCCAGACCTTTGGATTTCAGGTACGAGGTCGGGTAGAGCATTTCCTGCATGCCGGGACCACCCCGTGGACCCTCATAGCGGATCACCACTACGTCACCCTCTTTCACCTTGTTGGTGAGGATGTCGTTGACTGCCGCGTCCTGGCTTTCGCAGACATGCGCGGTGCCGGTGAATTTCAGGATGCTGGCATCCACACCGGCGGTTTTCACAATACAGCCGTCTAGCGCGATGTTGCCGAACAGAACCGCAAGGCCACCGTCTTGGCTGAACGCATGTTCTTTGGACCGGATCACGCCGCCTTCGCGGTCAGTATCCAGCTCTTTGAACCGGTTCGACTGGCTGAATGCTTCGATCGTGCGCACGCCACCGGGGGCGGCCTTGAACAACTCTTCGGCTTCGGGGTTGTTGGCGACCTTGATGTCCCATTTGGCAATGGCCTCGCCCATCGATGCAGAGTGCACGGTAGGCACGTCGTTGTGCAACAAACCTGCGCGCGACAATTCCCCAAGGATTGAGAAAATCCCGCCCGCACGGTGGATGTCTTCCATGTGCACGTTTTCGGTGTTGGGCGCGACTTTGCACAGGCACGGGACCTTGCGGCTGAGCCGGTCCATGTCTGCCATGGTGAAATCGACCTTGCCCTCGTAGGCGATGGCCAGCAGGTGCAGAACGGTGTTGGTCGACCCGCCCATAGCAATATCCAGGCTCATCGCATTTTCAAACGCTGCGAAAGAGGCGATTTCGCGGGGCAGCAGACCCTTTTCCTCTTCCACGTAATGACGCTTGGTGATGTCGACGATTTTGCGACCCGCTTCAAGGAACAGGTTCTTACGATCCGAATGCGTCGCCAGCGTTGACCCGTTGCCGGGCAAGGCCAGACCGAGAGCTTCGGCGAGACAGTTCATCGAGTTGGCGGTGAACATGCCAGAACACGACCCGCAGGTCGGGCAGGCGTTCTCTTCGATGTGTTGAACCTGCTCGTCGGTCAGCTTGTCATCGGCTGCCGCGACCATGGCGTCCACCAAATCGACCTTTTTCACGACCAGATCATCAAGGTTGATCTTACCGGCTTCCATCGGGCCACCAGAGACAAAAATCACCGGAATGTTCAGGCGCATCGCGGCCATTAGCATTCCGGGGGTGATCTTGTCACAGTTGGATATACAGACGATGGCATCTGCACAGTGCGCGTTGACCATGTATTCAACCGAGTCCGCGATGATTTCGCGAGAGGGCAGCGAATAGAGCATCCCGTCGTGACCCATCGCAATGCCGTCATCGACCGCGATGGTGTTGAATTCTTTTGCTACGCCACCGGCCGCTTCGACTTCGCGTGCAACAAGCTGACCCATGTCCTTGAGGTGGACGTGGCCAGGAACAAATTGGGTGAACGAATTGGCGATGGCGATGATTGGCTTGCCAAAATCACTGTCGGTCATGCCGGTTGCGCGCCACAGTCCGCGCGCACCTGCCATGTTGCGACCGTGGGTCGAAGTTCTCGATCTGTAAGAGGGCATATGTCACCAGTCTGTTTGAAACTATCGTTTTGCGGGCTCTATCTATCAACCAAACGGCCACAGGGCCATACAGGAAAGGCCCTGATTGCGGAAAACGCCTTTTTGTTCGGTTCGGAAATGCCATGCGAAACGGCGATGCGACGATACTCTATATATAGTTCGTGCTGTGAGGTCGTGGAAATCACCACGAATTCGCGGTCGTTTTTTTGCAAGGGCAGCAGATTTGAAATGAATCGCAGGGTGCTGACTCGGAGGCCCTCTAGAGTGTTCAGGTGGGCGGCTCATCGGGTC
>NZ_BAABWT010000013.1:0-79300 GCF_040365955.1 Phaeobacter sp. NW0010-22 | reverse complement strand
TGCAGTCATCACCGGGGTAACTTCCGCAAATGTCTCTGAATCTGGAACCACAATTGCCACAGGACAATTGAGCGCTTCAGATGTTGATGATACTGATGATCTCTTCCAGGAGAACCTCGCGGGTGTCAGTGATAATGGCTACGGGACGTTTACTGTTTCAACGGGCGGTCTTTGGGTCTTTACGGTGGATGAAACCAACCCAACGGTCGATGCCCTGTCAGATGGGGAACCTCTGTCAGATCAATTCACCGTCTTGTCGGAGGATGGCACATCACAGGTCGTGTCCATCACAATCACGGGGACATCGGATACTCCGACTGCCGGTATTGCAGCGTCGCGCACGGTCACAGAGTTCGCCGCGAATGGTACGGTTGTCACTACGGTTACGGCTGTTGATCCTGACAGCTCATCGTTCACCTTCACGTTGCTTGATGATGCGGGTGGCCGGTTCCAAATCGCCGACAACACAAGCGGCGAGATTACTGTTGCAGATGGTCTGGCCCTCGATTTCGAACAGAACACATCGCATGATGTTACGGTTCAGATCAGCGATGGTGTCCTGACGAGCCAGACGGTTGTCACACTGAACGTTCTGGACAATGGCACCGCCGAAGTTGTCACTGCAGATAATGCTGGGCGCCGGTTGGTCGGTGGCACATTTGCGGATCAGTTCACAGGTGGACTTGGACTTGACGCCCTCTTGGGTGAAGGTGGCAACGACACCCTGATCGGTGGCGTTGGAGCCGATACTTTGGACGGCGGCACTGGCATTGATACAGCGGACTATTCATCGGCAGGGTCCCGGATCAATCTCGACCTGAGAAACAACGCAGGGACGGTTGGGGACGCCGCGGGCGATACGTTGAGCTCCATCGAAAATATCATCGGTTCGGCGTTCAACGACTATATCTACGGCGACAATGCTGCAAACGTGATCAGTGGCGGTGCGGATAACGATCTTCTGCGCGGGCACAATGGCAATGACACGCTGATTGGGGGCACAGGAGCCGACAATCTGAACGGTGGCTCTGGGCGTGATACGGCCAGCTATGCCACGGCGGCGACTGGTGTGGCCGTTGATCTTGGGGCAGGCACCGGTTCAGTGGGTGATGCTGCAGGGGATACGTTCACCTCGATTGAAAGCCTAATCGGATCTGACTTTGACGACCTCCTGGTCGGGTCCTCCGCTGTCAATTCCATCGAAGGTGGTAGCGGCAATGACACCCTAGTGGGCGGTGCTGGCTCAGATACCTTGAATGGCGGAAGTGGTATTGATACGGCTGACTATTCATCGGCCGGTGCACGGGTCAATCTTGACCTTCGCTCAGCTCTCGGAACCTCTGGCGATGCTCTCGGGGATAGCTTTATCTCTGTAGAGAACATCATCGGCTCGGCATTTGATGACTATGTATATGGTGACAATGCCGACAACCGAATTGATGGTGGTGTTGGCGCGGACCGTCTGAGAGGTCACAGCGGCAATGACACACTGATCGGTGGCGCTGGGGCTGATGACCTGAATGGTGGCGGTGGTATTGATACTGCGGATTATTCAGGTGCTGCCTCTCGGATCAATCTCGACCTGAGAATTAGCGAAGGTCGAGTTGGGGATGCAGATGGCGATACCTTCACCTCGATCGAGAACATCACCGGCTCAGCGTTCAACGACTACATCTACGGTAACGACGCGAGGAACTTGCTTAGTGGCGGCGCGGATAACGATCTTTTGCGTGGACACAATGGCAATGACACGCTGATTGGCGGCACAGGAGCCGACAATCTGAACGGTGGCTCTGGGCGTGATACGGCCAGCTATGCCACTGCAGCAGCCGGTGTGGCGGCTGATCTTGGAGCAGGCACTGGCTCAACCGGGGATGCTGCAGGGGATGTGTTCACCTCGATTGAAAGTCTGATCGGATCTGACTTTGCGGATGTATTGACGGGATCGGCGGGTGAAAACTTCATCAATGGCGGTGGCGGCAACGACAGCTTGGACGGGGCTGCTGGTGAGGATACATTTGTGTTCAATACTGAACTGAATGCGGCGACCAACGTCGATACAATCACCGGTTACGATGTTGCTGACGATACCATCCATTTGGATAGCTTCATCTTTGCCTCGTTGTCGTCCGGTACATTGCAGGCCAGCCAGTTTGCTGCAAATGCCGCAGGTCTTGCGCAGGACGCTGATGACTTCGTCATCTTCAACACCACAACAGGTGCGTTGTCTTATGACAGTGATGGTCTGGGAGGTGTGGACGCCATTCAGTTTGCAAGCCTGGATGCCATGCTGGCGCTGACAGAGGACGACTTCACCATCCTCTGATTTGTAAGATCACCGAAAACAGGAAACGGCACCCCCAACTGGGCGGTGCCGTTTTGTTATGGGTCATATACTGTGTTGGGTACGGTTTAGGTTGTATGGAATACCTCATCATCCAACCTCGGTAAGATCACGTCATTTCGCGACAATCTGAGTGAGCGATGTGCAATGTGCAGAGAGAGAGCCCGGCCGATGCGGATCACTTGCGCCCGGCTCAGCGCAGCGCGTTGACGTTACCCTTGAAAAGTAAATCTGATCCCCGTCCAATATGTCGTGATCCACCAGCGGACAGAATTCAGCTAGGCTATCAAATGATAGAGCCCAACCAGAAAGAACAACATATTTGTTACCTGAATAAAGGGATTGGATTTACCTTTTTTGTACTGATCTCATCCATCTATTCAAGGCAATGCCAGTGCACAAAGGAGTTGCTTTATTCTGCAGCATTCAGCGCCGGAGAGAGATTCCCCAGATACCGGCTCAGGTCGTCGCGCAAGTCATCCCGTGCCAGAGCAAAGGCAACCGTTGCCTGCAAGAAACCCGCCTTCGAGCCGCAATCAAACCGTTGCCCCTGGAAACGATAACCGTAGACAGGGTTGCCATTGTTAATGTCTTCGGCGATGGCATCGGTCAGCTGGATTTCGCCACCTGCGCCCGATTTCATCTTGTTCAGGTTTTTTAATACCGACGGCGCGAGAACGTAACGCCCAATCACCGCTAGATTTGACGGAGCCTCAGCGGCGCTGGGTTTTTCAATCATACCTTTGACGGAAACCACCGATCCCCTATCTTCGCCAACGTCCAACATCCCGTACGAGCTGGATTTTTCTGGCGGTACTTCCATTGCAGCGACCATATTACCACCTGTTTCTGCGTAGGCTTCAACCATCTGCTGCAAGCAGGGTTTTTCAGCTGCGATCACATCATCTGGCAACATCACCACAAACGGTTCGTTGCCAATCAGACGCCGCGCGCACCAGACCGCATGCCCCAGACCAAGCGCTTTGTGCTGGCGAATATAAGCGATTGCACCGCTGTCCATGTTGGTTTTCTTAAGCGTATCCAGAAGTTCGGTTTTGCCCTTCTTGCGCAGCTCTTGCTCCAAAATAGGCGAATGGTCGAAATAGTCCTCAAGCGCCCCTTTGCCACGTGAAGTCACAAAAATGAATTCCTTGATACCTGCAGCGCGGGCCTCGTCGATGGCGTATTGCACCAACGGCCGGTCAACCAATGTCATGATTTCCTTAGGAACGGATTTGGTCGCAGGTAAAAACCGGGTTCCAAGTCCGGCAACGGGGAAAATCGCCTTGGTGACTTTACGTGTCATGGCTGGTCCTTAAATACTTGTTATGTCTGCTCGTCTATCGACGATGTTACGTCGCGCATCCTTGATATACGCGCGAAAGCAACACTCGATCAATGATCTTACAGTCACCTGACAAAAATCTGATCATGCTTTGCTCATGATGGCATTTGTATGTGGCACGCATTGGGCACCAATGCGTTCATTTGCTGCACATGCTCTGGCAAACATCTCGTCATAAAGTCATACCGAGCAATGACTGATGCCCGCGCAGCCGGACCCAAATGGGTATAAGCTTGTGGGTTGGCGAGCACATCCACCACCTGATCTGCCAGTGCAACAGGGTCAAAAAAGTCTACTAACAGCCCAGTTTCGCCATGCGTGATCGCCTCGCGGACGGGAGCCACATCCGAACTGACAACGGTGGCTTGCATCGCCATTGCTTCAAGCGCTGACCAGCTGAGCACGAACGGCATGGTCAGGTAGATGTGACATTGGCTCAGTTGAATGATCTTACAAAAATCCGAGTACGGCACCCGGCCCAAAAAATGCACCCGGCTCCAATCCAGATCAGCGCCGACCTCATCTTCCATCTCGCCCCGCAGTCCCTTGGGATGCTTGCTGCTGCGCCCATACGAAACCTCTTCTCCACCAAGTACGAGAACCCGCGCCTTGGGGCGTTCAGCAAGAATTTTGGGCAACGCCCGCATAAATATATGAAACCCGCGCGCGTGTTCCAGATTGCGCGCCAGGTAGGTAAACACCTCATCCTCGCGCGTTAGCGACTTTTCCAACCGCCCCAATGTCAGCGATACATTTGGATCTGCCTGCAACAGGTCGGTGCGGATGCCATCGTGACAGACGTACATCTTGTCATGAAAGCTGGCTGGGAACACATCACGCTGCCAATAGGTAGGCACATGTCCCATGTCCACACTCTGTATATTTAGACAGGGCACTGTATTGCGCGCGCGCATCAAAAATGGCGTGTGGTCCGAAATGGGTTCTGCAGGGTCAAAACCCACCAGGCCGCCTGTCATGTTGTAGTAATATTCAAAGAACCCGAGAATTGGGACATCGGGCCAGATGTCCTTGAAAAAGGTCAACTCACCCCAACCGGTGTGCCCCAAGATCAGATCCGGGCGAAATCCGTGACTGCGTTCCAGATCTCGCGCTGCCATCGCCGCACCGAAACCGGACCCCGCCGCCGTTTCCCAAACCTTGGATAGCCCATAGGCCTTTTCACTGGCCGTATGATGAGCTGCATAGACAACGGTATGAACCCCCGCGATACGCGGTGCATTCTGTCGCTGAGTCAAAAATACGATCTCGTGCCCGCCCTGCGCCACCAGCCATTGCACCAACTCTCGGTATTGCCCTGGCATGTTTTGATGAACGATCAGCAACTTCATGTCAGCAACCGTGCCAGATACCGCCCATAGGCATTTTTGGCGAACATCTCCGCCCGCGCACGCAACTGTTCGCGCGTGATCCACCCGGCCTCAAAGGCGATCTCTTCGGGACAGCCCGTCTGCAAGCCCTGCCGCTGTTCCAGCGTGCGTACAAAATTGCCAGCATCCAGCAGGCTGCCATGGGTGCCGGTGTCTAGCCAGGCATAGCCGCGCCCCATGGTTTCAACACGCAACCCTCCCTCGTCCAGATACATCTGCAACAGATCGGTGATCTCAAGCTCGCCACGGGCCGAGGCTTTCACCTGCCGCGCCCGCTCGGGCGCGCTGCCATCAAGAAAGTAAAGCCCGGTCACTGCGTAGTTCGAGGGCGGTACCTCTGGCTTTTCAATAATCTGCTGCGCACGGCCTGCGTCGTCAAACGCCACCACACCATAGCGTTCGGGATCAGACACGTGATAGCCAAATACGGTCCCGCCCGTGGCGTGGCCATCTGCTGCTGCCAGTAGCTTTGGCAAGCCATGACCAAAAAACACATTATCCCCCAGCACCAGTGCCGACGGCGCCCCCGCCAGAAATTCTTCGGCTAGGATAAAGGCCTGCGCCAGGCCATCGGGGCTGGGCTGTACCACATAGGTCAGTTCGACCCCCCATTGGCTGCCATCCCCCAAGGTGCGCTTGAACTGATCTTGATCCTGCGGTGTGGTGATCACACAGATCTCGCGAATGCCTGCAAGCATCAATACGCTCAGCGGATAATAGATCATCGGTTTGTCATAGAGAGGCAGCAGTTGCTTAGAGACCGCCATGGTGATCGGATACAGCCGGGTGCCAGAGCCTCCTGCCAAAATAATACCCTTGCGCTGCGTCATCCCATTACCTCTTTTACAATATCCTTCAATCCAACGCGCCAATCAGGGCGTGGAATACCAAAAACAGTCTCTAATGCGGTGCAATCGAGCCGCGAATTCAGCGGCCGCGTCGCCGGAGTCGGATAGTCGCTGCTCGGAATATCGCTTACGGCGCAGGTCAGGTCAGCCAAAGAAAAGATCTGGCGCGCGAAATCTGCCCAGCTTACATTGGGCCCCCCGGCAAAATGATAGATGCCCGCCTTGGATGGATCTGTCGCCAGCTGCGCTACCATTGTCATGCAGGCCGCCGCTATATCCCGCGCCGGCGTCGGGCCGCCAATCTGATCCGCCACAATCGTCAGCGCATCTCGTTCGGCCCCGAGCCGCAGCATGGTTTTCACAAAATTAGTGCCATTTGCCGACACTACCCAGGATGTGCGCAGGATGGCATAAGCCCCGCCAGCCGCCTGAATAGCCTGTTCTCCGGCCAGCTTAGAACGCCCATAAGCCCCCAGCGGACCTGTCGAATCCTCGGGCATCCAAGGTATCTCTCCCTCCCCGGAAAACACATAATCCGTCGAAATAGAGACGAATGGGATGCCCAAATCAGCACAAGCCCGTGCCATTGCGCCAGGGGTTTCCCCATTGATCATGGTGGCGCGCGGCTCATCTTCTTCGGCCTTATCAACAGCCGTATAGGCCGCCGCATTGATCACCGCCGCAGGCGCATGAGCCGCAATCACAGCCGCACAAGCGCTTGGAACTTCAAGGTCCGCCGCCGCTCGATCCAGACTGATCACACCGTCATACGTTGCTAACTCTTGCGCTACTTGGCCAGTTCTACCAAAGACCAGAATGGTCATCTGCATCTCCTCCGCTTTGGTTGCCCAAGCTGTGTGATCGGATTCATGCCTTAGGGTGCCTTGAATGTTAGAACTTTGGCCTCGATCCTATGCAGTGGCGTTTCCCAAGTTTTGTCCGGACTGATCTGAACAAGCTCAAAGGGGGCCATCAGGCTGCGGTATTGGTCAAGCGTTCGCGCCCAGCCCGAGCGCCCGAACCGGAACGGAGCATCTGCCACATGAACCTGCATCATCACGCGCGCACCTTTTTTCGCGGCCAGCGTTTTAAGCATCGCAAAATGAGCCTGCTCGTCTTCGGGATGGACATGCAGGGCAACCGCATTTGAAAACACCAGATCAGGGGCCCAGTCTGCGGCCATCTGCGTCCGGTTTTCAAAGACGCCAAACCTGGGTTTCTTTTCTGCTTTGAGTGGTCCAATAATCTCAAGCCCGATCTGATAAAACGCGCTGATCACATCCAGC
Source organism: Phaeobacter sp. NW0010-22 (assembly GCF_040365955.1). NCBI lineage: Bacteria > Pseudomonadati > Pseudomonadota > Alphaproteobacteria > Rhodobacterales > Roseobacteraceae > Phaeobacter > Phaeobacter sp. NW0010-22. The sequence continues at coordinate 72,089 of NZ_BAABWT010000013.1, read as the reverse complement.
CCGAAATAGCATCCCGGATCCTGCCGCTTGATGAAATGTGCCCCCACGCGTAAAGATCCGCAGCCGATTTCGCATACCTTTGCTGTTTTCGGTAAATCATGCGGCAGAAACTTTTCAAAATCTCCACGCCCATGGCTCCACCAATCCTGTTCTCCCTTCAGGTTGGCTCCCAGAGTGTCGTGGATCCGCCCGGCCTTTACCCCATTCGCGATGCGTCTTGTATTGAAATAGGAAAACCCGCGCTCGGGGTTTTTCAGCTTCCACTGTTCATAAACGGCATCAAATGCGCGCAGGTCGGCTTCAAATTCTTCAATTACTTGCATGGTCGCGCCTCTACTCGCTCATTTGAATTAATTTTACCCTCTAAAAAGCATGTTCCTGCATTCAATTCCAGACACATGCAGCGAACGGGTCATCCGCCCTGCCCCAATCGTTTTCCAACGCCTTCGCGGGTCTGCAGCGCACGCCACCAGACTTCGTTCTCAAGATACCACTTCACAGTTTTCTCCAACCCCTCTTCGACGGTAACCGAGGGCCGCCAGCCCAATTCATTACGAATACGGGTCGGATCGATGGCATACCGCGCGTCGTGGCCCGGACGATCAGTGACAAAGGTGATCAGGTCCGCATACGGCGCAGGTCCGGGTTGCAAACGGTCAAGGATACCGCAGATGGTCCGCACCAATTCAAGGTTGGAGCACTCGTTCTCGCCACCGATATTATAAGAACGGCCCACCGTCCCCTGTTGCAGCACCGTCAGCAAAGCATCGGCATGATCTTCGACATAGAGCCAGTCGCGCACATTCGATCCATCGCCATAGATCGGCAGGGCTTTTCCGGCCAGCGCGTTCAGGATCACCACCGGGATCAGCTTTTCGGGGAAATGATAGGGGCCGTAGTTGTTAGAGCAATTGGTCAGCACCACCGGCAACCCATAGGTTTCGGCCCAGGCGCGCACCAGATGATCGCTGGCTGCCTTACTGGCCGAATAGGGAGAGCGCGGATCATAAGGGGTGTCCTCGGTGAACTGCCCCGTGGCGCCAAGCGAGCCGTACACTTCATCCGTGGAAATGTGATGAAAACGAAAGCCCTCGGGTCTGCCCTGCCCCACCCAATAGGCGCGTGTGGCTTCGAGCAAAGTGTAAGTGCCAGTGATGTTGGTTTCTATAAAGGTACCCGGCCCGTCGATGGATCGGTCGACATGAGACTCGGCGGCCAGATGCATGATGGCATCTGGTTTGCGGTCAGCTAGGATCGCATCCATGGTGGCCCGGTCGCAAATATCAGCCTCTACAAAGGCGTAATTGGGGGAATCTGCCACACTGGCTACGTTCTCAAGGCAGGCTGCATAGGTCAACGCATCTAGGTTCACCACCTGATGCCCGGCTGCCACAGCCTGACGCACCACCGCAGATCCGATGAATCCGGCACCGCCGGTCACGATCAGTTTCATGGCGCGCCCTCCCACACAAACGGGCTGTTGAAATCAGCCAGAGCGGGTGCGATCGCGTCCTTGTCGGACAGGATCGGCGTGCCCTCACCCCCCCAGTCGATGCCACAGCTGTCCCAGCGCACGGCGCCATCACAGTCGGGCGCATAATAATCCGTACACTTGTAGCAAATTTCGGTGTTGGGCTGTGTGGTGATGAAGCCATGCAAAAACCCTTTGGGCACCAAAAGCTGCTTGCCGTTCTCGGCACTCAGTTCAACCCCGACCCAATGGCCATAGGTGGGGGACCCTTTGCGAATATCGACCGCCACATCAAACAGCGCCCCCTGCCCGCAGCGCACCAGCTTGTCCTGCGCGTGCGGGGGCGCCTGAAAATGCAGCCCGCGCACGGTGCCCACTACTGCTGATAAGGAATGATTGTCCTGCACAAACTCCAGATCAATGCCATGCTCAGCCATCCGCTGCCTGTTCCAGCTTTCGCTAAAGAACCCACGTGCGTCTCCAAACCGGGTCGGTGTCAGCACCAACACCCCCGGCACCGCAGTCTGTTCAACCTGCATGCTCGCATCACCTCTTCGCAATTTTTACCCGAACCTTTAGCAAGCCCGGGTGGGCAATGTCACTGTTCTTTGAGGTCTTGTGCACCTTGCTCAGCACCCTGAGTCATTCGGAGCACGGCACTGGCTCTATGGGGATGTCAGCCGGACTGAGAAGGGTCCCCCCACAATCCGGCTCAGATCACATCATGGGATCAATCTTGCAATGATCAAATCCGCCGCTTCTTCGGGGGTCATTGCCGTTGTATCTATCCGCAGCTCCGGGTTTTCCGGGCTTTCATAAGGCGAGTCTATCCCGGTAAAGTTCTTGAGTTGACCGGTCCGCGCCTTGGCATAGAGCCCTTTGACATCCCGTTCTTCGGCCACTTCCAACGGGGTGTCGACGAACACCTCGATGAATTCGCCCGGCTGCATCATGCCGCGCACCATGTCGCGTTCGCTGCGGAACGGCGAGATGAACGCAGTGATCACGATCAACCCTGCATCGGTCATCAGCTTGGCCACCTCACCCACACGACGGATGTTTTCCACCCGATCGGCCTCGGTAAAGCCCAGATCCTTGTTCAACCCGTGCCGCACGTTGTCTCCATCCAACAGGAAGGTATGGCGGTTCATCCGCGCCAGCTTTTTCTCGACAACGTTTGCGATCGTTGATTTGCCCGATCCCGACAGGCCAGTTAGCCACAGGGTCGCCGGTTTCTGGTTCTTTGTGAGGGCGTGATGTTCACGGCTGATATCCGTAGCCTGCCAATGGATGTTCTGGGCTCGGCGCAAGGCAAAATTGATCATCCCGGCCGCAACCGTATGGTTGGTGATCTTGTCAATCAGAATGAAGCCGCCCAGATCCTTGTTTTCAGCATAAGGTGCAAAAGGAATTTCACGATCTGTGGTTACATTGGCCACACCAATCGCGTTCAGATCCAACGCCTTGGCCGCCAGATGTTCCTGCGTGTTGACGTTCACCTCGTATTTTGGCTCGTGCACGGTAGCCGATACGGTTTGCGCCCCGATTTTGAGCCAATAGGCCCGACCCGGTAACAGGGGCACCTCGTCCATCCAGACCAGCGTGCTTTCAAACTGATCCGCCACTTCAAGCGGGGCCTGAGCCGCCACAATCACCTGCCCGCGTGAACAATCGATTTCATCCGCCAAGGTCACGGTCACCGACTCGCCGGCACTGGCCTGATCGCGATCCCCGTCCAGATGCACGATCCGGTCAATGGTCGAGGTCTTACCCGATGGCAGCACCCGCACCTTGTCACCGGGCCGGACCGAGCCACTGACGACGGGACCAGCAAAGCCGCGAAAATCAAGATTGGGACGGTTCACCCACTGGACCGGCAGGCGGAACGGTTGATCCAGATCCGATGTGGTATCCACTTCGACCTGTTCCAGATGCGGCAGCAGCGCCCTGCCCTGATACCAAGGTGTGTTGTCACTGAGACCGGTGATGTTGTCGCCCTTGTAGCCAGAAATCGGGATCGCCGTGAAATCTGAAATCCCAATGCTGGTGGCAAAGGCACGATAGTCTTCGACGATCTGATCAAAGGTGGCCTGATCGTAATCCACCAGATCCATCTTGTTCACCGCCAGAACGATGTGACGGATCCCCAGCAGATGGGCCAGATAGCTGTGGCGGCGGGTCTGGGTCAGGATCCCCTTGCGGGCATCAATCAGGATCACGGCCAGATCCGCGGTCGAGGCCCCCGTCACCATGTTGCGGGTGTACTGTTCGTGGCCCGGCGTATCGGCGACAATGAATTTGCGTTTTTCGGTGGCAAAGAAGCGATAGGCGACATCAATGGTGATGCCTTGTTCGCGTTCTGCTGCCAGCCCGTCAACCAACAGGGCAAAATCGATCTCACCGCCTTGGGTGCCGACGCGTTTGCTGTCAGCCTCGAGCGTGGCGAGCTGGTCCTCAAAGATCATCTTGCTGTCATAGAGCAGGCGCCCGATCAGCGTGGATTTTCCATCATCCACCGAACCGCAGGTGATAAAGCGGAGCATGGTCTTATGTTGATGCGCCTCCAGATATGCGTCGATGTTTTCGGCAATCAGGGCGTCAGTCTTATAAATAGGGTCTTGCGTCGTCATTCGGGTCACCTGCTTGGGTGTAAAAGGGGGTCCACAAAAAGCGGGGCTCAGAAATAGCCTTCCTGCTTTTTCTTCTCCATAGAGGCGGCCTGATCATGATCAATCGCGCGCCCCTGCCGTTCAGAGGTGGTGGTCAGTAACATTTCCTGAATCACCTCTGGCAGGGTTGTGGCGGTGCTTTCGACCGCGCCAGTCAACGGGTAACAGCCCAACGTGCGGAACCGGATCGACTTCATCTCTGGCTCTTCGCCCGGGCGCAACAGAAAGCGGTCATCATCCACCATCAAAAGCAGCCCATCACGTTCAACGGTCGGGCGCTCTGCCGACAGGTAGAGCGGTACGATATCGATCCCCTCAAGGTGGATGTATTGCCAGATATCAAGCTCGGTCCAGTTTGAGATCGGAAACACCCGCACGCTTTCGCCTTTGGCTTTGCGCGTGTTGTACAGCCGCCAAAGTTCGGGGCGCTGGCTTTTGGGGTCCCAGCGGTGATTGGCTGAGCGGAACGAGAACACCCGCTCTTTGGCGCGCGATTTTTCTTCGTCACGGCGTGCCCCGCCAAAGGCCACGTCAAATCCGTGCAGGTCCAATGCCTGTTTCAGGCCTTCGGTTTTCCACATGTCGGTATGCAACGCGCCATGGTCAAAGGGGTTGATCCCTTTTTCCTGTGCTTCGGGGTTTTGATAGACCAACAGATCCATCCCCGCATCCCGGGCTGCCTTGTCACGCAGCGCATACATGTCGCTGAATTTCCAGGTCGTATCGACATGCAGCAGCGGAAACGGCGGCGGGGCGGGGTAAAATGCCTTTTTGGCCAGATGCAGCATAACCGCGCTGTCCTTGCCGACGCTATAAAGCATGACCGGGTTTTCGGCTTCGGCAACAACTTCGCGCAGGATGTGGATGCTTTCAGCTTCCAGTCGCTGAAGGTGGGTCAGAGAATGAGTTGTCATGTGAATGTCTTTGTTGTGAGGCGTTCATAGTCATTTAACGGTGATTTTGTGCTGGATAGCCCCCCAAATGGGGGGTAAATTGATACCATGGCCAGTACTTTTGACGAAATTGAACTCCTCAAGGCGCTTTTTTCAGCCTCCTCCGAGACCTCGGATCCAAGCGAACCCACCGGCCCCGACGTGCCTTGGGTGGGGTTCTTAACTTGCCTTTGCGCGGTGACGCATGCAGATGCAGCCGCTGTTCAGCTGGTTTTGAAATCCGGTAAAACCCACCACTGGCACATCGGGACACTGGACATGCCAAGCCCGGTAACCCTGCAATCCATGCGCAGCGACCGAGTCTATTCGCAAATTGACCTGCCCGGCGCCGCCAAAGACATGCGCGCCCTCAGGACCGTGAAATGTGCGGTGCGCTCTGTGGGGCACGTCTGTGTGACCCTCGGCCATGGGCAGCAGGATTTCCGGGCCATCGTCGGTGCGCAACTGTCCGCCCTGACCCCCTACCTTGGGCAGGCTATGACAACATGGCTTATGCTGCATGACGCGCGCGCGCAGGCGGCGCAAAACCAGGCCCTCTGTGATCGCCTTGGGGTGGGAACCATCGTGTTCAATGCCTCGAAAAGTATTGTCGATCTGTCGCCAACCGCACGGGACCTGATTGAGGCAAGCCCCTGTTTCGGCACGGTGGCCAACGGATGGCTCACGATCATGGATCCCGACAGTGCGCAGGCGTTCAATGCCGCCTTCACGGCCGTCACAGGCAACGCAGAGGCAAAGGTGCCCGTCAAATTTGCGAGCGACCCCACCCTGCATCTGTTGCTGTCACAAGGGAACTGGCAGGGCGAACCGGTGATCTCTGGCATCCTGCGTCGCGCGCCATCGGCGGGATCACTTTCGGTGCAAACTCTTGCGGATTACTTTGGCCTGAGCCGCAGCGAAGCCAGCCTTGCAGCGCTGCTGTGTGATGGGCGCAGCCTTAAAGAGGCTGCATCCGAACTTGGCTGGACAATAGAGACCACCCGCAGCTGTTCCAAAAAGATTTTTGCGCGGATGGATGTGACCGGGCAAACCGGTGTGCTGCGAGAAATGCTAAACAGTCCCATTTGGCTTTGAGAATGGGACGGCCTAGGGGCACTGCAGCGGATCACCTCTCTTGCAACGTAATGGAAAAATTTCAACCTGCTCTAAGCCCAATCTGACACGCAGAGAAAACTCAGGACTCAGGCCAAGCTCGCAAAGATTTAGTGCGTTGATATTTAACTAATTTTTCAGGAATGAAGCATGATTTCATGCAACCCCAGCAAAATTTTGCTGGTTTTCTCAGGGGTCTAGCACCCGCCTTTCATGTGTCGTAATTTTGGCCCAATTACAGTCGATAAGATGTCTTGCAAACTGACCGCCTTAAAGCCTGCCAAAGGAATGCCCTTCTAGATGACCTATGCCAATCAGTTAGAACTTTCCATGTTGGAGCTTATCAATCAGGAACGCTCTTCTCGCTCTTTATCCCGGCTCTCACTCGAGACAAATCTAAACGAATCCGCTGAGGCGCATTCCAAGTGGATGCTAGAAAACAATATATTTTCCCATACCGGTATCAATAACACGACCTCGAGACAGCGTATTGAGGCTGCTGGTTTTGATTTATCAGGTAATTGGGGGACAGCCGAAAACCTTGCAATTCAAACGGCTCGTGGGGTCGAAGGATATGCCGACGATGTCCAAGATTTGCATGCCAGCCTAATGAATAGCCCGGACCATCGCGCGAATATTCTCAAGGAAAACCTGCAATATGTGGGGATCGGAATCGAAGTTGGCGCCTTTACTTATGCGAATGGTCAGACAGGGCATTCAGTCGTTGTGACCCAGAACTTTGGGCGGACAGAAGGCACTGTAGATCTGGATGATCTCAACGGGGGACAGGGCGCGCGTATTGTTGGGACAGACAGTGCCGAGAATGTCGATGGCTCTCTCGTCTCCGAGCAGATTTCTGCAGGGGGTGGATCGGATTGGATCACGCCAGGTGGCGGCAACGATACGATCGATGGGGGGGCCGGCAATGACATGGTGTCTTTCGTCGATTTACCCGACGCGCCCGGTCGCACCAATGTGCAGTTCCGCCTAACCATCGATTTGGGTGCGGGTACTGCACACAATCACGATAATTCAGAGCAGGTCACGCTGAACAACGTCGAGCGCATCACAGGCACAATTTTCGCCGACTACATCCGGGGTGACGATGGCGCCAATCACCTGCGTGGCGCAGGCGATTACGATTGGTTTGTGGCCACCACGGGCAACGATACGCTGGACGGCGGCACCGGACAGGACATGGTCAGCTTTGTCGAATGGACCAACAGCGCTCGGAATGTGATTTCAGACCCGTTTTCGACAGATGGGGCACCGCCCACCGGCGCACAGGCGACGGGGGTTTTGGTGGATCTGGCCGACCCATCCAACAACACCAATCTGGCTGCAGGCTTGACGATGACCAGCGTCGAACGCGTGACCGGCTCAGGGCGACAAGATGTGTTTTACGGCGACGGCCAGCAGAACGATTTCCGGGGCTTGGGTGATTATGACTGGTTCGTGGGCAGCGCGGGCGGGCGCGAACGCTATTTTGGCGGGGATGGGTTGGATACCGTGACCTATTTCATGTCAGGCGCCGCAGTAACGGCCAGCCTGCGCAACGGCGCACGCGTCGATGGGCAAGAGTCCGGATATGGCACTCAGGGCGATGCGGCGCGGGATCTTTATTTTGAGATCGAAAACCTGGTGGGCACGCAGTTTGATGACCGGTTGACCGGCAACAACGGGCGCAACCAGCTCTCAGGTCTGGATGGCGATGATTTTCTGTTCGGCTACGGCGGTGTGGATTATCTCAAAGGAGGCGCAGGCGACGATACAATCGACGGCGGCGCGGGCTCGGATTACGCTCTGTTTTCCGGCAATCGGGCTGACTACACATTAACGCGGACCACGGCCACCGAGGTAACCGTGTCCGGTGCAGATGGCGTGGACGATCTGGTGAATGTCGAATATTTCCAGTTCGCCGATGAAACGGCCAACATCTGGGACCTTCCGATTGCTTGACAAGGTAGTGTCACAGAAATCTGTGCCAAGTATCCATAACTGCAATTGTGCGTAACAATCTCGGATCAGGACACAAGTAAAAGGTGCAAGCATCACCACTCGCCTTAGTAATTGTCACTTAAACAACCTGACCATCTCAGTGTATCACAACCTCAGCATTTTAAAGCCAGAGATAGGCACCTGAAATGGTCCTTAGACAATTGAAACTGTGACATACGTCCTTGAGTTGCAGTTCACATCTTGGCCTCTAGTGCCTTGACCCTCGCTGCATAACTCTTGTTTTTGGGGTCTAGTTCAGCGGCGCGACGGAAGTGTACAAGCGCCACGTTTTTTTGCCCTAAGTTCAAATCACACAGACCCAGATTGTACCAGCCCGCTGCATCCTCTGGCCAGCTCGTGATCACCTCTTGGTGCTTTTGTCTGGCCTGCAGAATATCTCCGATCATACGCAGGGAAACGCCAATACCGTTCAGCGCGTCCGCTTGCGGAGCCATCTCGTGAGTGGCCGTAAACTGAGCCAGCGCTTCTTGATGTGCACCAAGAGAATGATACGCCCGCCCCAAATGCAGACGAACTGCGTCATGCTCAGGATAAGCCTGTGCCGCCAAGGTCAGATAGTCGACGGCCGTTTCGTAATTCTTTTCCCGCAGCTTACACCATCCGACATAGAAATTGCTTGCGAACCTATCAGATGTCAGCCCCATTCCCACAGCAGGTAACCCCGCCAACCGTGTGCCTTGCAGCCAGCTAGTCAACAGCCGAGTCAGTACGCCCTGCGCATGGAGCTCCTGGGCCACCTGCGTGCCAACGCGCTGCAATGTTGTCACTTTCAACCGGGGCACCTCGGTGGATTGCGCGGCGCAATATAGGCTGACCGGATCTCGTTCACCAACAATATGAGTGGCATTGATGCCGCGACGGAACATTGCGCTCAGATTACCATGGGTGATCTGCATTGCCTTGTTGGCGCGGCGCACATACAGGCCATGTGGCACCCCAAGTACCGTTTCGCCGCCAAAAGCCATGCCCTTGGCATCAAGAAAGCCAGCAAAGAGTAATGCGCCATATCCTCCAACGGACTGACCCAAACAATAGGTTTTGGAAATTTTATGGTTCTTCTGCCAAGTGGTGATGCTCGATATCGTCTCTTCCAGACTCTTGCCGAGTCCAGGTACGCCATTCTGATACCAGGTTTTTTCGTTAACTCGGATCACCAGAACATTTGCGGCCTTGCGCAGATGTGCCTCTAAGCCCCACATGTCATAGGCTGAAGGGTCCGAAAACAAGATAATCAGCTTCTTCGAAGACGGGTTTTCCAAAAACTGGAAAGCAGCAGTCATAATAGTCTCCAATCAAATAGGTCAAAAAGTGATACGGCTTAAAAATGCGAGTATTTAGGGCCAAAAAATTTGCTGACGTCAACAGCCCCATATGGTGGTCTGTAAAACAGCCAAAAACCAAGGTGCATAAGGCTTCAAGGCAAGCCTTTCCAAGCAATACTACGCATAATTCTGTACCGTTTGTGTAGACACATTACACCATAACGCCGTTGCAAGGATCAATCTTTCACCTCTTCCGCCCTTAATAAGAGCAACATGGGTAGGCGCTATTTTTGTCGCAGCCTTGCAGTGTCTTGAGCGAGGAACCAATCATAAGTTTGTCGCACCCCAGCCTCCAAGCCAATTGACGCCTGCCACCCCAAACGTGCCAGACGAGTGACATCCATCAATTTACGGGGTGCCCCATCGGGCTTTGAGGTGTCAAAGCCAAGTTGTCCGGTGAACCCAGTCACCCGCGCCACCGTTTCAGCCAACTCGCGAATGGTTACATCGGTGCCCGATCCCACATTGATATGGCTCAACATGGGGTCTGTTTCAGATGCGTATGTCGCATCGTCCAAATTCATCACAAACAGCGAGGCCGCCGCCATGTCATCCACGTGCAGGAACTCTCGCATTGGTGTGCCTGATCCCCAAATCACCACTTCGTCCTGCCCATCGCGCGCCGCCTCATGGAACCGGCGCATCAGTGCTGGCAACACATGAGAGTTTTCAGGGTGAAAGTTATCACCCGGACCATACAGGTTCGTCGGCATCACCGAGCGATAGTCACGTCCGTACTGTCGGTTATAGCTTTCACACAGCTTGATACCGGCAATCTTGGCGATCGCGTAAGGCTCATTTGTAGGCTCTAATGTGCCGGTCAACAGCGCATCCTCAGCCATCGGCTGATCTGCCATCTTGGGATAAATACACGAGCTGCCCAATTGCAACAAGCTCTGTACACCGGCCGCATGGGCCTGATGGATCACGTTGCATTCGATCATCAGGTTTTCATAGATAAACTGCGCCGGATAGCTGTTGTTGGCAACAATGCCGCCCACCCTAGCCGCCGCCAGAATGACCTGATCAGGGCCTTCTTCTTCCATGAAACCGCGCACGGCGCTCTGGTCGGTCAGATCCAATTCGGAACTTGTCCGCGTGATCAGCTCAATCTCTTGGCCACCGGCCTGTCGCCCTTGCAACTGGCGCAGGATCGCGCCGCCGACCATGCCGCGATGGCCTGCCACATAGATTTTCATGGGACTTACCCTTCGATAGAGACAGGCACATCCATGCCGTGCTCTTTCAGCAGGGCGTGCCGCTTGGCGGTGATAAGATCTTCGCGCACCATTTCGGCGCACATCTCTTGCACGGTAATCTCAGGCGTCCAGCCCAGATCCGCCTTAGCCTTGGAGGGATCCCCCAACAGCGTCTCCACCTCGGCCGGGCGGAAATAACGCGGATCAATGCGCATCACCACGTCCCCCGGCTTCAAGGCAGGGGCTGCGTCGCCTTCGATGCTGTCTACGATAGCTTGCTCGTCCAGACCTGTGCCCTCGAACCGCAGGGTAATACCCAGTTCGGCGGCGGACCATTGGATGAACTGGCGCACCGAATACTGCACGCCGGTGGCGATGACGAAATCTTCGGGTGCGTCCTGCTGCAACATCATCCACTGCATACGTACGTAGTCTTTGGCATGGCCCCAGTCGCGCAGCGCATCGATATTGCCCATATAGAGACAATCTTCGAGGCCCTGACCGATGTTGGCCAGACCGCGGGTAATCTTACGGGTCACAAATGTCTCACCACGCCGCGGGCTCTCGTGGTTGAACAGAATGCCGTTGCAGGCATACATGCCATAGGCTTCGCGGTAGTTCACTGTGATCCAATAAGCGTACATCTTGGCTACTGCATAGGGGCTGCGCGGATGAAACGGGGTCTTTTCGGTCTGTGGCGTTTCCTGCACCAGACCATACAATTCCGAAGTCGACGCCTGATAAAACCGGGTTTTCTTTTCCAGCCCCAGAAACCGGATCGCTTCGAGCAGGCGCAGCGTGCCCATGGCATCCACATCCGCCGTGTATTCGGGTGCTTCAAAGCTGACAGCCACATGGGACTGCGCGCCAAGATTATACACCTCGTCAGGTTGCACTTCTTGCAGGATGCGGGTCAGGTTCGAGGTATCGGTCAAATCACCATAATGCAGCTTGAACTTGGCATGGTCGGTGTGGGGATCTTCGTAGATGTGATCGACCCGCTGCGTGTTGAACAGGGACGAGCGGCGTTTGATACCATGTACCTCATAACCCTTTTCCAGCAAGAACTCTGCCAGATATGATCCGTCCTGCCCGGTAACTCCGGTAATTAGCGCCGTTTTCGTCATGCGATCCACCCCGTTTTACGCGCGCGCCCCACTTTGGAACCCTGTTCAGAATCTGGTCATACCGTCCGTCTCGACCCAGAGGCAACCGGCAATCCTAGAACACATAGTCAGACAAAGAAAAACAGGCCCACACTGGGGCCTGTTTCAAACTGTACTCTGTAAGAGGTACAAAAAGCTTAGTTGCTCGTGGTGGTGGTGGTGGTGACGGCTTCATCATCATCGCCCAGCACGGCTGCCAGCAAGAGAACACCAGCACCGAGTGCTACTGCACCACCGGTACCCAGACCGGCAAGCCCAGCACCTGCGACATCATCATCCGAACACTTAACGTAAAGCGTGTTTACGCCGTTGTGGATCTTGTATTCAGCGCTCACCAAAATACCCAAAACTTTGTTGTTTTGTTTGGCGTACTTCTCACAAATATTTCTTTCGCGAGCATCTTTCATTGCCTGTTCATCTACTGCCGAGAAAGCAAAAGTTGTAGAAGACACGAGCATTGCTGCGCTTACGCATGCGGTAATTACATTTTTCATAATCAAACCCCTTTTGACTGAACTTGGTCGAAGAGTAGCCTAAAGCATATCTACTTACAATGTGGTCTATAGCGAATTATCTTTCAAAGCAACGGCCTCGAATAACATTCTTATTTGGTTAAGCGCCGGAACCGCAGGTATCCGATAAAAGGACCCGCCCACTGACGAGATTGCCAAATCATACCACCATTTACATCGATCCAGTAATCATTAATCACCTGACCGCTGCTGGCGGCACATTGCTGCTGCACATGGCGCGTAGAATATTTGTATTCAAGCACTTCAATGGTTTCGACACCCAGATCCACAACGTCACATTCGAGCGAAAAGGGAACTTCGCGATCATCTGAAGCACGAATCATATGCACCATCGCGCCTTGAGATGGGCCTAGTCGTGCGTTTGCAACTTCCACTTTGCTGGATTGAAGGTCGCCACCAAATCCACGTGTGAAAATGAGCACACCATTGCGCATAGCCAGGCTAATATTATCCGTCGTGCGCCAGACCTGCACACGCCCTGGCAGGGTATCATCCACCTCTGTGTTAAGTGTGACATAACCCACGACATCACGATTTTCGATCGTGACTTCCATGATCGTTAAATCCAAGGCTTCGATCTGAGCCCGGCTCAGAGGCTTAGGTTTAGCTGCTTTTCCCGCGCGTTTGGCTGCAATCGTCTCTTGTCCGGCCCGGAATATCTCAACCTGAAGCGGCGCAACTTCATTGCCACCAGCACATCCCATCAGCATCAGCACGGGTACGAGTGCCCACTTCCACATCTGCCGCCTCATTCCCAGAACCTCGTCCATTGATCGCTCATTGCCTTGCGATGAGCCTCGCGAACCGGTCCGTACAAACGCCCCGGTACACTCACCCGTGCGCCACCATCTCGCTGAATAGGGCGAATGACCGTTCCCAATGATTTACGACTAGGTTTCCCCAGGAACCAACGCAGCGGCATGGAAAAGCGGATCCCTTTATCAAAGGAGCCTTCGCCAAAATCCTCGGCGGACACATTGGTCAGAGTAAAGAAACCGCCAACCGACCATCCATTATTAAAGACCCGGTCCAACGAGAAGGTCGCACCATAATCACCAGCCAGATAACGCCCCACATCCAACTGCGCAGCAAAGCCATTGTTCATATCCAGATAGGCCGAGGCATGTCCGGTAAAGACCTTGTAATCTTGGAACCCCAGACGTTGGTCATAGTCCCGTTTGATCGCATAGTTTGCTTCAACCCCCAGCGCCACCCGACTGCTGACGGGCTTCCACAGCACCTCGGTAGACAGGCCCCCATAGCCATATTCAAAATAGCCCGCTGTCGCTCGGGCATAGAGATCCTTACCCGGTCGCCAATAGCGCGCAAGATAGAGCTGGTTCAAGGTTGTACTATACTGCGCATAAAGCGCCTGATCGGTTCGCACAGGCGGTAAATTTGAGGACGCCACTCGCCCATCTTCCAAGTTGCCCGCAATGCGTTGGCGCATCTTGCCCGAGACCACCCAACCTGGTGCTGGCTGATAGGTTCCCCCCACCTCGACACCAACATCAATCCGGAAAGGTTGAACCGGATCAAAATAACCTGGCGTGAAATAGGGCGCCACCGACCAGCTGAAATCGGGATAAAGGTCCTTACCTTTCACTGCGTTCGCTGACAGGGGTTTGGCATCTTCAAACCCAACCAACGCCAACATCGCCTGGCTGCTGTTGGGCCCGTATTCCAGCACTTCAAGGTCTGACCGACGGATCACAACCGCTGACAAGGGCAACCCCCGGCTCACTGGCACCAGCCGGAAAGTCTCGATCGAGGCCGGCAAAATCCGTGCCATCCAGCGCGCAGCGCGCCCAATGGCAACGGCATTTGAACGGTACCGCCGATTGCGGAATTGCAGTTCGGCAGTGTGGGCACTGACATCCAAAGCTTCTAAGATCAGACCATCATTTTCCAACACCGGAGCCAGCGAGTCACGCAGGGTCGCCGGGGCGCCCGCGCTCTCCGTCCAGGTCGTTTGCCAAGCTTCCGGGTTGCTGCTGCGATCCGGGCGCACCTGCACCGGATAGGGGGCGGGTGTGATTGGATTCCCCTGCGGGAAATAGGGGCTTAACTGAATCTGAGCGCTGAAACCAAGTTCAGAGCCGTATAGATAGTATGCCCCGAGCCGTGTGCGCGGGGTGGCTTGATATTCGACACCAAAGTTGAACGATGACTTGCGCACAAAAACCGAAGTATCCTGCGTCTCGGGCACATAGGCATCCGAGGAATATTCCATTTTGAAGCCGAGCCGGTCAGTCGCCTGCCACTCGACCCCGCCAAAGGGCGCAAACGGACCTCGGAACCACTGATCATACGATATCTGGCCCCCGGTATTACCGGAGTTGAAGCTTGGGCGGGTGCCAAAGCTACCAATGCTGCCATGAGACCCTAACCGGCCCCAACCGATACCTGCTGAAATCTTCAACTTGCCGGGCAGGCGAGCGTTCCACACCGCCGGGGTCTCAAAGGTTTTCGTCGCCACGAAATATTCCGAAGCATAAATGCCGGTGCCCGCGAAATCCTGCAGGCCTAGAACGATGCTGGGGAAGCGCCGCGTTTCCTTAAACAGACGGAAACGCACATCAAAACCCCGATCATAATAGGTGGGGAAACCGCGCAGGTTCCAGTTCTGGATCCCATTATAGCGAAAGCTGGCAGACATCCATTCTGTTGGCTGGAACGACAGCGTCACACGGGTCTGACCGCCAAAGTAAGAGAGGGCCGAGCTGAACTGACCTTCTGGCATCATTTCGCCCGTGGGCATATCGACCAGACCTGGCGAGCCATAGAAGTTTAGAGAGGGAGGCGGAAGCGGCTTGTACTGAGGTTCTTGTGTCTCCGACAAGATCGCACTCTGGGCATGTACAGTTCCAACACCAAGCGTAAGGAACCCGGCCAATACTGCGACTAACCGCATCTTAAATCCTGTCTTTTGTCTGTGGGTGCCCAATTGTACCCGCATTCACGTCAAAACAATGAGGTCGTTAGACCACACTACGCTGAACCAGATCAATGCAGACAGCTTACATTTCCTCGGCTGTGGCGCAAACACTGCAATCACATTGACCCGGTCTGACGCGGTTAGGAACTCTTGCGTTCCGCGTCCCAATCTTCACAACCTTCGACCCAACGCCGGATCACTGCGCGGGCCGCAGATACGTCTCCCGCAGCCAGCGCCTGACGCAATCCACGCAAGATCGACGCGACCTCGATTTCGGACAACCGCGCCTCGCGAGCATAAAAGATCTTTTGATGGGGGGTTGGAAGCAGGTCATCGCTCAGGGTCAGTTCTTCTTCCATTTTCTCACCGGGACGCAGACCGATAAACTGGATCTCGATATCGCCATCGGGATTTTCTTCATCCCGCACGGTATAGCCGGCACTGGCAATCACCTGCCGAGCCAACTGCAGGATCGACATCAACGCGCCCATCTCCAGCACGAAAACTTCATTCCCCTTAGCTTCGTACCCGGCCTTCAACACCAGTTGTACCGCCTCAGAAATGGTCATGAAATATCGTTTGACCTCAGGATCGGTGACCGTCACCGGCCCACCGCGGCTAATCTGTTCTTGGAATAACGGCACCACGGATCCCGATGAACCCAGAACATTGCCAAACCGCACTATGGCGAAAATCGTGCCTTGGCGGTTGCTGGCCAGATCCTGAAGCATAAATTCGGCCAAACGCTTGGATGCGCCCATCACGTTGGTTGGCCGGACCGCCTTGTCCGATGAAATCAGAATAAAGCGTTCGACCCCGGCATTCGCCGATTCAACCGCCAGCGTGCGGGTGCCAAGAACATTGTTCGCCAAGCCGGTCAGCGGATTGGCCTCGACCAACGGTACGTGTTTATAGGCCGCCGCATGTAAGACCACCTGTACCTTCTCGTCTTCAAGAACCTGACGCACCCGGCGCGGGTCAGTGATCGACCCCAACACCGGTACCAGAGTGGTCCCTTGCTCTTCGGCCAACGCTTCCAGTTCCAACATCATGTTGTACAGAGCCAGTTCGCTCAGCTCGAACAGCACCAATCTCGTTGGGCCACAGGCGAGAACCTGACGACAGAGTTCCGCTCCGATCGTGCCGCCCGCCCCTGAGATCAACACCGTCCGCCCACTATAACAATCACTGGCTTCCGCCAGTTCGACATTGCGCACAGGACGTCCCAAGAAATTTTTTGATGGCACCGGCGTCAGCTTGTCCACCAAGGCTTCTTCGCCGATCAACTGCGCAAACGACGGCAAAGCCTGCACCTCCAACCCCATATTCTGGAGGCGGCGAATAATCTTGACCTGTTTTGGCCTGCTCTGCGAAGGCATCGCCAGCAGCACCCGACGCACCTTGCGGCTCTCAACCAGTTCGGCAATCCGCGCGGGGGGATAGACCGGCACACCTGCCAATATAACACCCTGCAGCGAGGGGTTATCATCGACAAAGGCCACCGGGTCGATCTGTTCGTGCGATTTCAACGCCTGCACCAACTGTACCCCTGTGGCCCCGGCCCCATAAACCAACACGCGGCGGAGCGGCTGCGCCCGACGGTACAAGCCCACCACGATCTGGTAAAGCAACGCACGGCTTGCGACCTGAAACAGGAAGTAACAGATCCCAAAGATAACGTAAGTGCCGCCCGGCAGCGACGAGCCACTCACCCAAGCCAATCCACCGGCCGCCACCGCCATCAAACTACTGTACACCCCGGTCAGAGCGATGGCCCGATATTCATATGCGTTCAGTTGTATCCACGGCAAACCAAGCCACAGCGACACCGCTGCACCAATTACCAACAGATAGGGAAGAACCGGCGCGGTCGCCAACAAGGTGTCAAAGGCCGGCCCCGGCAAAGACTGTACGGCATACGTAAACAGCAACGCTACCGGGAGCAGCGATAAATCGATGGTCAGAAAAATACACACTTTTTGTCGACGAGACAGAATGCGTAAAAATTGGAACATCTTAGGTATCGTTCCCAGCAAAGAGGTTACACTCTATACGCGAAAAAATAGAGGCATCAACCCTTTAGAAAAAGGGGCCCTCTAAACGGTACCAAGATGAGAAACGCAGTTGGGATCTGCCCCGACCACGTGAAGCCCCACGCGGCCCCCCAAGAGGAGACCGCATAAGGTCATAGATCGTTTTAGCCGATAGCCGACAAGGGCTGTGGTTTGAAGGTCACAGCTTCGATCTCGGTGACGATTTGCTGAATGACCCCAGTCAACAGCCCTTCATCCTCGCTCTCGCCCATCACCCGGATCAACGGTTCAGTGCCCGATTTCCGGATCAACAACCGACCCTTGTCTTTAAGACGTGCATTCCCATCAGCAATGACGGCTTGTACTGCAGGCATTTCCAGCGGTGCTGTCCCACGGGTGATGTTAATGCTCTTAAGCAACTGCGGCACCGGCTCGAACTGATTACACAGCTCGCTCGCCTTACGGCCGCTTTCACGCAGCTGCGCCAGAAACTGCAATCCCGCAACCAGCCCGTCACCGGTGGTAGAATAATCTGTCATCACGATGTGACCAGATTGCTCACCGCCCATGTTATAGCCTCCGGCCCGCATGGCCTGAACCACGTAGCGATCCCCTACGGGGGTCCGCTGAAGCCCGACGCCGTGACGGTTGAGGTGACGTTCCAACCCGAGGTTGGACATTACCGTAGCCACCAGCATGTTATTATTCAGCCGGCCTTGGCGGGCCCAATCTGTCGCCAGCAGCGCCATGATCTGATCGCCATCTGCAACGGCACCGGTTTCGTCAATGATCGAAATGCGATCCGCGTCACCGTCCAAACAAATCCCGACGTCAGCCTTGTTTTCCAAAACTGCAATCGCCGCGCGATCAGGCGCGGTCGAACCACAGCCATCGTTAATGTTGTATCCGTTTGGATTAACCCCAATCGGGATCACTTCAGCACCCAGCTCCCAAAGCACCTGAGGCGCGGCTTTGTATGCAGCCCCATTGGCGCAATCCAGAACCACTTTCAGCCCGTTTAAGCGAACCCGATCTGCCAGAGTGGTTTTGACATATTCAACATAGCGGCTGGCTGCGTCGCTCAGCTGTGTCACCCGGCCAATATCTACCGCATCGACCGGTTCGATCTCAGTATCCATCAAATTTTCGATCGCGGCTTCAGCGCCATCACTTAATTTGTATCCATCTGGGCCAAAAAACTTAATTCCATTATCATAATGCGGGTTATGCGAGGCAGAAATCATCACCCCAATATCAGCGCGCATTGAATGGGTAAGTCTGCCGACCGCAGGCGTCGGCATCGGGCCGAGCGCGAACACATCCATACCTGCTGAGGTAAATCCAGCAGTCAGTGCGTTCTCCAACATGTAGCAAGACCGGCGCGTGTCTTTCCCAATAACAACACGGTGGCGTTTTTGATCCTGGCCGAAATAGCGACCAACTGCAGTTGCAAGTTGAACAATATTGCTGGCAGTCATCGGGTGAACATTAGCTCGCCCTCGTACGCCATCTGTCCCAAAAATTTTTCGGGTCATTTTAAAAATCCTTTTCTACAAGCCTTAAGAAAAAGCCTGCCTCAATAGATGGAGTATTAAAGCTCCCACACCCCTGTCGTGATACCACTTCGTATTTATTCGCGAACTAGCATCACATCATTGTACATCATTGACTGCAAAGCAAGATAGCGGAATTTCCACGGCTGGGCGAGACATAGCTCATGCACCGCCTTGGCCACCCCGCAATGGTACATGCTAACCGCCGACCAAACGGTGTAATCATTGAAAACCAGCACCCCTTCCGGTTTGATCTTAGGCAGTGCCGCTTCGATATCCTTGACCACGCCTTCGTAGCGATGGTCCCCATCCACATAAACCACATCAAAGTAGGAATCGGGCATCTTGCGCATGTTGGTCGAACTGTCCCCTATATGCGTTTTGACCCGGCCCTCATTCGAAGCCAGCTCGGCTTGAATCCGAGGATTCACAAGCCGTGAAATGTCGATATCAAACAAATGCAATTGGCTGGGTTTGCAACGTTCCAGCAACTCAAGTGAGAAATCTCCGCGATCCACACCAATCTCTCCGATCACCCCACCAGGGGCGATTTTATCAAGCAATGCAAACCGGTTAGGTAGGATTTCAGCCCCTTCCAACTTGGCAGCAGGCAATTCGCTAGCGCGTTGGTGGTATTGCCCTTTTTCCTGGGTGAATTGGCGCAAAGCGGCCGCAAATTCACGCCGTTTCTGCTCAACCTGTTCATAGGTGATCTGTGAATTTTCGACCATCTGCCCTCATAACCCCATAAAATATTGAATGAACTTTTCCACATCATGCTTTTGAACTTTGGTAGAAAAAGCCGTGCGTGCCGACGCAATATCTTCACACTCGGCAAAGGAAATCACTTCAGGGATCGCTTCGGCCATATCCGAATACACATGTGGTGCAAACAACGACTGCGCCCCGGGCCAGTCATAAACCACCGGCAGACATCCCGCCGCCATGCCCTCAAGCACCGAAGTATGGCACCCTTCGGTATCCGAGCTCGACAGGATCGTACCGATCCCGCGATACCACTCTTCCATATCCGGGCCACCAGAATCGAATCGGATGGTCGCGGAGAGGTCTGGATCCGAAAATATCCGCGCAAATTGAGCCTCGAACAAAGCCCGGGTTTCGTCCTGTCGATCCCAAACCCAATCGATCTCCCAAGGCATGACACTGCGCACCGCCAATCGAAAACGATCATCGCGCGCCCGTAGGGCCGCAAAGAAGTCAATCGCGCGGTCAAAGCGCTTATGCTCAAATGGGTTGATGCCAACCAACCCAAGCGTGAACTGAGCCTCAGGCAACTTGTCACGCTGCAACTCGTGCCAGTTGATGAACTGGGGCAGCACGTGAATTTTGCTGGGATCAACCCCGAAACGAGATATCATCAAATCCCGAAAATGATCAGACACCACGATCAGCGCATCGACCTGGGCCCAATCAACTCGCTCAGGGAAATCGCGAAAGGCTTCAAAGCGGTGCAAGCGCACGATCAGTCGGGTATCGGGACGTTTGTTGCGGCTGTGCCAGACAGCATTTTCACAACACCATTCGCAAAACACGGTGTCGACCTCATCGGACACATAGGGCTGCACGCGCGGTTTAATCGTGCTCTCCCAAGCTTCCCAAGATACCGTCACCTCAGGTTCACCGCGCAAACGGTCCGTAATCTGGTGCAGGAACTTACGTTCATGCGTGGCGATCAGAATATGGCGCGGCGTTGCCGCTAGGGCCGGGCTTGTCTTGTCGTGTCCCCGCAAAGCCCGTCCCAGACGAACCGATAGCGCCTCAGCCGAGAACTGCGCCGCAATCCGGGTGCAACGCTCTTTGGCGGCCTGATAGGCCGGGCTGTGACGGCTGCGCATAATCTCTTGCAGTCGGGCCGGGATGTCCCCGGCTGAAACATCCACCAGATATGGGTAGCTGGCACCAAACAGGGATCGATTCAGCATATTGTTGTTTAAAATGGGGGGTACGCCCAAGCTACAGAACTCAACGATCTTGGTCGAAATTTCGATGACATCATCATACCGGTCATGGCGCAGGCAAAAGGCGAAATCCCCCTGCCCCATCCGAATTTTGGTTTCCGAATGTGCCAGATTTCTAGCCAGCGATACCCTAGGGTAGGCCCCCTGTGCCACCCCCTCGCGGAACCGGTCCATATCGGCAAAAAACGCTGGGTTGGCCGCGCGATGCGTATCTTTGCCTGCGATCATGCTAACGGCCAGATCAGGGGCATCTGAGATCTCGTCACACAGGGCAATCAGCCAATCCAACCCATACTGCAACTCGATCTTTCCAGAATAACACAAGGTAACACTGTCCGTCTCAATCCGGGGCTGTGACGGTGTAGGAAAGACGATGGGCGGCACCACATGCACCACATAGGCCGGATAGTCTGACAACGACTCCAATGCGCGCTTGGCGATCTCGCTCTGCACCACCACCGGCGTGCGCAACTGTCGACCCAGCTGCACCCACTGCGGCTCAGGGAGGGTTACATCCGGGATCACACTGGGGGCATAGGCGACGATCCGGTCGCAAAACAGCGGCTCGTCCAGCAAGCGGGTCAGGAACCCGGTACCGCGTACAAAAATACGATCATAGCGCCCATGCTCCTCTTCCCAGGCGGCCAGCAAGCGCGGCAGCGTATCGGGCGTCAGAGGGCCATCTAATCCATCAGAGGCCTGCAGCGCCACGGCATCATGCACACGGATCGTATCGGGCAACTCATTGGCCAGAGTGCGCACCTCCAACCGGTGGGCCAACAGCAGATCAATTTCAAAATCTGATTGCAACGCCAACAACTTACAAGCGTTCAACAGCCAAATTGTAGAGCCATCAATCAGGTTGAGGTTCTGTTCTGCTAAAACTGCGATTTTCATTGCGCCGCCTCCTGATAGGCGCATGCGCTCTCAGGTATAATTTCTTCGAACAAGGCGCTTACCGTACGAAACAAAGGAGCCTTGGCGCGGCGTACCGGGCCAGTGACTTGTATTTGCCAGCCCCGGTCCACGGCGACACGGCAGGCTTCCATGATCTGTCGGTTCAGGCGCATGTTATCGATTGACCACAATCCAGCCCATTCACCAGGGTCCTCTTGCAGCCCGCACCAATCGATGACAAATCGCCCGCCCTCTCCCATCGCAAGCTCGGACAGGATATTGACCCGGGTCAAGCGAGTCAGCCGGGCGCGGGGCAAATGCCTGCACGGACCAATTGCAGCCACCACACCAGTGTCCAGCTGCGTCTGCAATGCCACCCGTGGCAGCTTCCATGTATCAAAAGGACGTGCAACCGCTGGCGCACTAACGGCTGAGCGAACTGTAGGCAAAGATGGGGCCATCCGCGCTGCCAACTCTAACTGTCGGAGTATCGGTTGAACGCGCTGGGGCCAAAACACCGAAGCATCCAGCGGCTTGATCGAAGTCACCTGGGCTCCGCTTTTCAATGCTTGACCCAGCATCTCAGCCATCGCTTCAATATCCCCTTCGGGGAACAACTTGGCATGAATATCCTGTGCGATCTCATCCAGCGGTGCCATGTCCGTCATAAAGACCGGCACGCCATAGCTGGCCGCAGTATAAGGTTTGATCGGCGCCACCAATTCAGTCACCGCCCGTCGCCTCCGGGGCATAACAATGGCATCGGACATCGCATAATAAGCACCGATCCGAGCGTGCGGCACCCGGGGCACAAAATGGAGATGCTCGGCCACGCCTGACGCCTCGGCCTGCGCGCGCAGCTGCATTTCCAGATCTGGATCTTGGTCCGTAACCTGCGGCGTATCAACCATACCCTTGGGCGCACTGGACCCCACAATCATCAGCGCCACGTCGACTCCGTTCCGCCGAAGTCGCGTCAACAACTGCACCAGGTCTTCGCAGCCTTCATAAACACTCAGCGTGCCAATATAGGCCAGCAGGTAGCGGGTGGTACAACCCAAACTCTGGCGTGTAATATCAGGGGCAATCCGGCCCGGCACGGAGACCCCATTTGGCACCAAATGGATCCTTTCAGCCGGAATGCCCCTATCTATCATTTCCTTCCGCATTGCCATGTTCAGAGTAAACACGGCCTGCGCATCGCGCGCGATGCGCACTTCATTGTCGCGCTCGCGCTGATAGGCTGCGCTACGCTCATACTCCGGCTCCCAGGTAATCCGGGACATTTCCCAGAATCCGCGTTGCTCATAAAAGAAGGGCGCGCCCCAACGTCGCGCAGCATTCTGAGCCGGCTCGGCAGTCTCCCAGTTAGAGGCCGCCATGACCGCACCGGGCCGAAAAACCTGAAAGGCTTCGAACAGCGCCCTCTCTGCACCGCGGATCTGCGCCCGCACTCCCGCATGAGGTTTGGTATCCACAGGCAGAAAGATATAGCGCACCCCGTCGATCCGCTGCTCAGCAGGGACCGCCAAATGCGGGGAAACTCCTGAAATATCCCAAGGACGCCCAGGCCGATTGATGACCAGTACATCATGGCCTTGTTGCGTCAATGCGCGCGCCACCTCGTGGGTGCGTACTGCATAGCCGTTGCTGGAATAAGGATAACTGTGGCTGACCACATAGGCGAGGCGGTGCGGCAAGCGCCAGGTCGCATTCAGCAGCTCGGACATCAGGGCCGCCCTCTCACTTTATAGGTCGGCAGCAGGCGCAAGATCATCGCAAGTCCTCATGAGGTATTTCAGGCCGGATCGAGCGCTTTTCCCGCCACCCAGACGTCAGATAATGCCACAGCGGATTGAGCCCACTTTGCATAATGTCCGGATAAAGATGCAGGTAATGCGTAGTGTCAAAATACGGTCCTGGATCGCGCCGCTCCGCGGCCCCGAACCGCAAGAAATGCAGCACCGGATCCGTCCCTGCCTTGCGCACATCCGGATAGTTTCGCAGATACCAAACTGAATCCAACAGGCCACAATCGCGCAACACAGCCACCTGATATCGTTCACGCAGGCCCTTATGAAATCGCAACAGAATGCGCATCGGGAACACCGGTTGGACAGGGCGGCGACAGACGACCGGATGAGTAGCCTTCAGGGCCTGAACCTGCCGCTCTAGAGTCTGTTGTGACAAATACAGGGTCTCAACTTTGCTCTGCAACTCGGCCAGTGCATCGGGAAGCTCTTTCTTGATGCCTGATTGTTGCTCTGCAGCTGCCATGTCTCTGTCTCGTCCACTCGTTCTTAGGTCAGGGTATTTGGCCTGAAAGGGTCGCAGGCTAAATGGCCTTGATTTCAGGTCTTGTAAAGTGTGACTGTCTTAGGACATGCCCGCGCTGGCGATCGCAGAAATGCCCCTTATCCCCCAGTGGAGCCAACCAAAATGGCCAGATGCCACCCCGCTTTCTTCGACCCCGAATGGTATCTGCGCAACTATCCCGATGTCGCCGCCACAGGCATAAATCCACTGCGCCATTTTCTGCGCCACGGCCGCACTGAAGGGCGCCTGCCCTGTGCAATGACTGCGGTCTGGCGGGAACGCGATCTGCGCTGGGGCATGTTGGAGCACGGTATCGAAGCACTCACCGCCCTTGCGGCTCGGGGACAGGGGCCCGAACGCGTCTGGGCACTGCTGGCCTGTGCCCGCGCCAGCGCCCGCCAAGGAGATTGGGTCGCTGCGGATAAACATCTATGCAATCTGGATATCGAAAGTGAGTTGATCGCCGGTTTTTGCCTGCCTGATCCCCCCCTGCTTGCAATCGAAGCGGCGCTCATGACTGGCGATCTAAGCCGAGCTCACGAGATCTGGCGGCAGGCGCGGCGCCTTTTTGGGCTCTCGTCCGACCTGCGTCTCGCCGCAGCCAATATTCAAGCCGCACGCAGCGGACATGGATCCGCCTGGCAGCGGCATCTGGCACGGCTCTACCACAGGGCTGGCCTAAACGGTGTTCAGGTTTCGCCAGACAGCGGGCCCCAAGCAACCTTTGACCGACTACAATCCCGCGGACCATTGCTAACCCGTCGCACAGGCCCATTGGTTAGCGTCATCTTGCCCGCTCGCAATGCCGCGGACACCATCGACACTGCACTCCATAGTCTGCGCAGGCAAAGCTGGCGCGCACTCGAAATTTTGGTGGTGGATAATGGATCAACAGATGCAACTGCCGCACGCGCCCGCCAGCATGCCGCCGAAGATCCCCGCATCCGTCTCTTAGATGGTGCCGCTGAACCCGGAGCTTATCCGGCCCGCAACATCGGACTGGCAACCGCACGCGGTGCATTCATAACGCTCTTGGATGCCGATGACTGGGCCCATCCCGCTCGTATCGCCCGTCAAACCCGGGCCTTGATGCGCGCGCCTGCCCGCATGGCCAGTGTCTCGCATTGGGTGCGCACGACACCGGACCTGCGCTTTACCCGCTGGTGGGGCGAAACCGGGCTTATACATCGCAATGTCTCCTCGTTGATGATCCGAGCCGAGTTACGGGACACATTAGGCTTTTGGGATCGCACGCGTGCTGGGGCCGATACCGAATACTACGACCGCATTCAGGCGGTTCATGGCCCTCAATCGATCATCGAGGTGGCGCCGGGCACACCGCTCTCGTTCGGGCGCGTGCGCGCGGACTCGCTCACCCAAACGGCCGAGACGGGGTTGGACAGCCAACACTACGGACCCCGCTATAGCTATCGAATGGCCAGTCGGCGCTGGCATCAGCGTATGCAGAACGATAACGCATTGCCCCTGCCCCAATACCCTACACAACGCCCCTTTCCAGCCCCACCCGAACTGACATTGAACGATCCTTCGGCCACATCGGATGAACCTCCGGCACTTTTTGACGATCACTGGTATATGCAGACCTACCCGGATCTGCGCGCCCGCAATGTCGACGGATGGAGCCATTATCAAAGGAGTGGGGACGCCGAGGGCCGTGACCCCGGGCCGCATTTCAGCACCAGCGGATATCGCATGGCGCAAGGATTGAGACTCGCAGACGGACCCGCGCTCAGCCATTACATACACATCGGGCAAGCTGCAGGACACGCACCTCTGCCTCTATTTGAAGGTGACTTGCCCCCCCCACCATCGGGACGCCACATGCTGTTCTTTGGCCATCAAGCGAAGGCGCAGATCTTTGGGGCCGAACGCAGCCTGCTGGATACACTTGATCGTGCCATTGCAGTCGGTGTCACCCCTTCGGTGGTGCTGCCCAACATAGACAATGCTCCCTATCTTGCAGCGCTGCGTCAGCGGGCACACAAGATTCACGTACTGCCCTTTGGCTGGCTGTTTGGCGGTGTTGCCCCTCATCCCGAGACCCAATCCCGGCTGCAAGCGCTGATCCAGGACAGCGGTGCAGTCGCAGTTCACCAAAATACGCTGGTGCTGGATGCGCCCCTACGCGCAGCACGTGCACTTGGCATACCCACGGTGGTGCATGTGCGCGAATTGCCCGCCGAAGATCTGCCACTCTGCCAGGATCTTGGCCTGACTGCCGAAGCGTTGCGCCTCTATTTTCTGAGCTTGGCAGATCGCTTTATTGCCAACTCTCAAGCGGTAGCAGACTGGCTGGATCTGTCACCCGATCGGGTGACAATTCTGCACAACACTGCCGACCCTGCCCTCGCGGATATCCCTTTTGCCCCGGCAAATCCCCCTCGCGTTGCTTTAATTGGCAGTCTGACTGCCAAGAAGGGTATCACGGATATCCTGAACGTGGCTCGGGCTTGCCCCCCATCGCTGGCACAATTCCTGCTGATCGGCCCCAGCACCCCCGAGCTGACTGCATTGGGGTCTTTGCCGCCGAATGTTCAACATATCGGGTATCGCCCCGATCCTGTTACTGCCTTGACCGAGGCCGACGTGGTGCTCAGCCTATCCCATTTCGCCGAGAGTTTCGGACGCACAGTTCTTGAAGCGCTCAGCGCCGGGCGCCCCGTGATCTGCTATGATCGCGGCACTCCGCCGCTGTTGATCAGCGACAGCGGTGCCGGGGTGGTCGTGCCTGCAGATGATCCCGTTGCCGTGGCACAGGCGCTGCAACATATGCTGTCCAACCCTGCCCAACTGCATCACATGTCCCGCGCTGCCCGTGCCCGCGGCTCCGCCCTGCGCGCCCGAGCAAGCACCGTCCAGGATCACCTTCTGTTCCCGCTATCAGGATCATGAAACCTTGCGCCAGCTTGATGCACTTGTCGGTTGCAATTGCCTTTGAAACCAGTAATTCAGGGCCGCGCCATACCAGTCAAGAAGAGTCTCCGTCGTGAAAATTCTCGTCGTTTTCGGAACCCGACCCGAAGCCATTAAGATGGCTCCTGTTGTGTCCCGTCTGCGGCGAACACCCGGTCTAGAGATCCATGTCTGCGTCACTGCGCAGCATCGGCAGATGCTGGATCAGGTACTTGGCCTGTTTGACATACGCCCTGATGTGGATCTTGACCTGATGCAACCCGGGCAAGATCTGACTGACCTGACCACCGCAATCCTGCAGGCCCTGCGACCCGTGTTCGAACAAGGCGCCTATGATCGGGTACTAGTGCATGGCGACACCACCACGGCCATGGCCGCCAGCCTTGCCGCTTTTTACGCAGGGGTCCCGGTAGCCCATGTCGAAGCCGGGTTGCGCACCGGCAATATCCACGCCCCGTGGCCCGAAGAAATGAACCGGATGATAGTCGGGAAGCTGGCCGATCTGCATTTTGCTCCGACGCAAAACGCCCGCCAGAACCTGCTGGCTGAAAACATCCCCGACAGCGCCATCCACGTCACGGGCAACACTGTAATTGACGCCCTGCAAGATGTGACCGCCCGTTTTAAGAGCGACCCTGAACTGGCCGCACAAATGCAAGCGCAGTTTCCGTTTCGGGACCCATCCCGCAAAATGGTTCTGGTCACCGGGCATCGTCGCGAAAATTTCGGACAGGGGTTTGAAAACATCTGCACCGCACTCCGTCGGATTAGCGATCAGATCCCGGTTCAGATCATCTATCCCGTACATCTCAATCCCAACGTACAAAGACCCGTAAACCGCATTCTGGGGTCCGCGAAGTCTGTGCACCTGATTGCCCCTCAGGATTATCTGCCCTTTGTCTGGCTGATGAGCCAAGCCCATCTGATCATCACCGATTCCGGCGGCATCCAGGAAGAGGCTCCCTCATTAGGTAAGCCAGTTCTGGTCATGCGCGACACCACCGAACGCCCCGAGGCGCTAAAGGCAGGTACCGTACAGTTGGTCGGCACCGACTCAGACCGGATTTACACTCAAGCCCATCGCCTGTTGACTAACCCGGCAGCCCATGCCGCCATGGCCGAGGCTCAAAACCCCTATGGGGACGGCAATGCCGCAGAACGCATTATCGCCGCATTGACATCTCACAACTGAGCAGAAACATCCTTTCTTATGTTTGAACGTATTTCCATGATCGGGCTGGGCTATATCGGCCTCCCGACTGCTGCCATCTTTGCCGCCTATGGCAATCGCGTCATCGGAGTTGATGTCTCACCCTATGTCGTGGACACAATCAATGCAGGTCAGATCCACATCGTCGAACCCGAACTTGACGGGATTGTACACAAAGCCGTCAACGACGGCACGCTGCACGCCACCTTGGTTCCTGAACCGGCGGATGCGTTCATCATCGCAGTCCCAACCCCGTTCAAGGAAAACTATGAACCAGACCTGAGTTATATCCGCTCGGCGATCACGCTGATTGCACCGGTCCTCAGCGCGGGCAATCTGGTCATCCTTGAAAGCACCTCACCGATTGGGGCAACCCGCCAGATGGCCGAGTGGTTGGCCGACGCCCGTCCTGATCTGAGCTTTCCCCAAACCGCTGGTGACGCTGCTGATGTGCAGATCGCCCATTGCCCCGAGCGGGTTCTACCCGGCCATGTCGTGCGCGAACTGATCGAAAATGACCGCATTATCGGAGGCATGAGCACGCGCGCCTCGGAAATGGCCACCGCACTTTACAAGTTGGTGGTGCAGGGCGACTGTATCGCGACCGATGCGGAAACCGCCGAGATGTGTAAGTTGGTAGAAAACAGCTCGCGCGACGTACAAATCGCCTTTGCCAATGAACTGTCGGTGATTTGTGACCGGTTCGACATTAACGTTTGGGAGCTAATCGCATTGGCCAACCGCCACCCCCGCGTTAACATCCTGCAACCCGGTGCCGGGGTTGGTGGCCATTGTATTGCCGTAGATCCCTGGTTCATCGTTGCTTCCGCCCCAGAAGATGCTCGCCTGATCCGTACCGCCCGCGAAGGCAATGACGCCAAACCGACCTGGGTCGTGGATAAAGGGAAGTCGGCCATTCTTGAGGTGTTAAGCGCGGATCCTACACGCGCCATGTCTGATATCACTGTCGCCTGTCTCGGCCTCACTTTCAAACCTGACATTGATGACCTACGCAAAAGTCCAGCCCTGGAAATCACCCGAGCCTTTGGCCAGTTAGGATGTCAGGTTCTTGCCGTCGAACCACATATTCGAACCCCACCCCCCGAGTTACAGGATCTGCCAGTCCATCTTGTAGACCTGAACAGAGCTCTGGAAACCGCCGACGTGATCTGCCTTTTGGTCAAACACAGCGCTTTTGCCGAGATCGGCGCACAAATCCCGGAACATACGCGGGTGATTGATGTCGTCGGCTTGCGGTCACAGCTGACCTGAAGCGTGCTTGATTAAAGCAAGCTCGACCTGTAGGTAATGTGCGAAATTCATTGATTAATCCGCATCATAAATCCCAATTTTTGAAAGGTTTCTCTGTGCTTACTCGCCTAAGAGAAAGATTTTTAAACCAACTGACATCCCCTCATAATATCCAGGGCTTCGAGTTTTCCTCTGACACAGCATCGCCACTGCGATGGGAGTTGAATGAGATATCAAATCTGGTACCTCGAGAAGCGGGGCTGCGATTTGATATCTCTTCGGTATCTGCGGTCACGCGCGACCAGATCGAAAACAACCGCTACTCAGTGCAAGCCATCAACCAGATCACCACATTGTCGCCGCCGCCACCAGATGTCCCTTTTATCAATTTTGGCGGCGGCATGGGCATAATTGATTGCATTCAAAACCAACGCATGAAGACCCCAGAAGCCCATATATCTGTCGAAGGGAACCCCTATGCCTGCCGGATTAGCGAACGCAACCGGGATCTGAACAACTGCAGCTACAAAATCCTGAATGCAGCGCTCTGTTACAAACCTTCTGTCGACTTTTTCATGCCCAGCCCCCGGAACGAGCTGATCACCAACGGCGGCATTGATAACCGCTTCATCCTTAGGGGTGTTGGCGGGCAAAAGCTGACCGTGCCCGGCGTGTCACTCCGCGACATTCTTCACAGTTATGATTTGGGTAACCGGATTGCGATTTGTGTCGACATCGCCGGTGCGGAAACCGCTTTTGTACAGCGGGAGTTAGAGCTCATTACATCAGTCGCAGACTGGTTGATGATCCGGTGGCATTATCCAAACGAGCGCACGCATCCTGAATGCATCCGTGGCGCACTCTGTAAACGTGCATTGAAACAGCGCATGATTTTTGACAAGGAAAACAGCACTTCAAGGCTCAGTCTGTTTTACCGAAAATAATTTTGCGGTTGACCCATCGCAAACCGCACGGCAGCCCCAAAACTGCCCAAGCGGTGGCGGTGACGCAAGGCGTATACCATCCGCAACAACGGCGCCCACAGACCAAACACCCGCGTTAACAGCATTTGGCGTGCCGCCAGCAGATCCGGGTCGCTCCAATTCTCTCCGGTGCTGGCATGAGGATGAGATCCGGTCACTGTGGGAAAGGATCTCCCCTTTAGTCCAGCCTTCAGCATATCGGTAACAAAGGCGTACTCTTCGCCGAGCGGATAGCGCGCACCCACCCCAAAATTCGGATCGAACCAAACACCCGCCCGTGTCACGTCATGGTTGCGCACCATCAATTCCGGCGCGCAGATCCGTCCAGAGTTGAACCATCCCAACCGATGAATTCTGGACCGCACCCCGCGCCGGGGCAAGCGTTCCTGCCGCCACCCAGCTGCCCACGTCAGATCCGGAGCCTGCTCCAGCGCAGTTCGTAACGCGAGGATACCCTTGGGGTCCAAATCCAGATCATCATCTGAAAACAGCACGAAAGGCCCCTCAGCCAAAGCAAGGGCCGCGTTGCGGCTGTTAGACAAACCCATGGTTTCAATCGCTTCGACCCGCACATCATCCCGCATCGAAGGCATCAACGCCTCCGACACCGGGTTCTGCACCAGAACAAGGTAGTTAATCCCTGCCACAGGCGCAGGCAGGGACAAAGACGAGACCCGATGACCCAACGTCGAAACTGCCACCGTAACCGATGCCCCGCATGAAGGCTGTTCATCCATCATAAACACAGCTTCCTGTTTGCCATCATTCTTGTTCCTGGTCCCGCCACGGCCTTACCCCCGCAGCAGGCGCTTCATCAGATGATTGCTCAAGCACCAAGTGGCCACTGGACGCGACAGCCCAGCATGGTCACGGTACAACCGCCAAGTCGCCACCAACGCCCGAAACCGATTGGCCGACAGGGATCCCGGCTCGCGAAAATATTCGGCCAGCGGTTGATCCAGCCCATAAGCTGGACCGGATCGGGCCAACAGATCCAACCAGAGCGCATAATCCTGTCGCATCTTCAAATCCGGCACTTCAACCGTGCCATACACCTCGCGATCATAAATCGCGGTCAGACAGCCAATGACATTTCCCTGCAGCAACTGTTGTCGCGTGACAGAGAGTGGCACTTGAACCTGATGCCGTCGCCCGCCGGATACCCGCCAAAACCCTGTATAGCTCAAGCCAGCCCGTTTTTCCTGCATGAAGGCCAACTGGCGCTCCAACTTTTCAGGTAACCAGGCATCATCAGCATCCAAAAAAGCGATGAACCGTCCCCCTGCCGCTTGGATGGCCCGGTTACGCGCTTGAGCTGGACCGGTGTTTTGAGGTTGCGCAAAAACACGGATCCGGGCGTCCTGAACAGCCAATTCCTGAGCTATGGCAAAGGTTTCATCCGCAGAGCCGTCATCGACAACGATCATTTCCCAATCATCAAAGCTCTGAGCCTGAACAGAGGCAACCGCCCGCGGCAAAACCTTTGCGGAATTGAAAGCAGGTGTAATGATCGAAACCAGAGGGGATGATAAAGGGGGCTTGAGGGAATTCATCAATGGCTCATAATATCGCTACTGTCGGCCCGGTCCTGCCTATGAACGTTCACGTGGCACTCTGTCTCTGAAAATCAAGCGTTTGAAAACTGCTGATCACCAATGACATGAAACCCAGCCACAACACAAGTCACACACACATCTGCGAAAGCCTGCCCATCAGGCGGTCCTAACGGCACTGAAATCATTACATATGGCGCGCATAGTCTTGCAAAATGAGCGACTCTTGCCGAAAAGGGGATGGTCGAATCACCTACGCGAACACCAAATGGACTCTTGGGTTTGTATTATCTGGGTGTTATCGAAGCCCTCAGATTAGAATCGCATGGAAACTTATTAAATGCTAAACAATAAACGTATCCTGGTTACCGGTGGCACCGGTTCATTCGGCAACCGTCTCATCAGCCGCATCCTCGAAGATTATAATCCTTCAGCCGTTATCGTTTACAGCCGGGACGAACTCAAGCAGTTCGAAATGCAGCAGCGCTTCCCTAACGAGAACCGCATCCGGTATTTCATCGGTGACGTTCGCGACGAGCGTCGCATGATGGAAGCAATGGAAGGCGTTGACTTTGTCGTGCACGCCGCCGCGCTTAAGCAGGTACCAGCCGCTGAATACAACCCGATCGAATGCATCCGCACCAACATCACCGGTGCCGAGAACGTAATCCGCGCGGCCATCGCCAACAACGTTGAAAAAGTTGTAGCGCTGTCCACTGACAAAGCGGCCAAACCGATCAACCTCTACGGCGCCACCAAACTGGTTTCCGACAAGTTGTTCGTATCCGCAAACAACACTGTTGGCTCACGCCAGACCCGTTTCTGTGTTGTCCGTTACGGTAACGTTGTTGGGTCACGTGGATCGGTCATTCCTTTCTTCCACCGCCTGATCGAAGAAGGCACTGATCACCTGCCTATCACCGACGAACGCATGACCCGTTTCTGGATCACTTTGGATGCAGGTGTCGATTTCGTTCTGAAATCCTTTGAGCGCATGTGGGGTGGCGAAATCTTCATTCCACGTATTCCGTCAACCAAGATCACCGACCTGGCTCAAGCCATGGCACCCGATCTGGAGCAGCGCGTCATCGGCATCCGCCCCGGTGAAAAACTGCACGAAGTTATGTGCCCTGAAGAAGACGCACACCAAACTTACCAGTTCGACGAATTTTTCTCGATTATCCCGACCATCAAATTCACCGACCTCGACGTGGACTTCTCCACGACACGTCTGGGTGAAACTGGTACGCCAACCGGTCTGGACTTCGAATACAACTCAGGCACCAACCCTGTCTTCCTGAGCCAAGAAGAAATTGTCACTCTGCTAAAGCAAACCGGTTTCGCGTAATGATTCCGTACGGTCGCCAGTGGATCACGACCGAGGATATTTCCTCGGTCGTTGATGTGCTGAAATCGGATTTTCTGACCCAGGGTCCTGCGGTCGCTACATTCGAAACCAGCATCAAAGCAGCCTGTGGCGTGTCTCACGCCCTGGCTGTCAACAGCGCGACTTCGGCCCTGCACATTGCGTGCCTGGGCCTGGGTCTTAAGCCCGGCAAACACCTGTGGACATCCCCCATCAGCTTTGTGGCTTCGTCCAATGTTGGGCTTCTCTGCGGAGCCGAAGTCAACTTTGTCGACATCGATCCCGAAACTCTCTGCATGTGTCCCAACAAACTGGCCGAAGCGCTGGCCGCTGCGGAACAGGCCGGAACTCTGCCTCATATCGTAATGCCGGTGCATTTCGGTGGCCAGTCCAGCGATATGAAAGCCATTCACGCTTTGTCGCAGAAATATGGCTTCCACATCATCGAAGACGCCTCTCACGCGATTGGCGCCGGCTATGATGGTGCCCGAGTCGGGGATTGTCGGTATTCCGATGCCTGTGTCTTCTCGTTCCATCCGGTCAAGATTGTGACCACCGCCGAAGGTGGTGTGGTGACAACCCAGTCGGAAGAACTGGCAACTCAGATGGATCTGCTGCGGTCACATGGGGTCACCCGTAATCCGGACCTGATGACCCGCGAAGGGGACGGCCCTTGGTATTACCAACAGGTCGAACTGGGTCTGAACTATCGGATGACCGATATGCAAGCCGCTCTTGGCGCCAGCCAGATGACTCGTTTGGATGAGTTCGTCGACCTGCGTCATACGCGTGCCGAAGCCTATGATGTGGCTTTTGCCGACATGCCGATCCAGATCCAGAAGCGTGAGCCTGAAAACCGTTCAGCACTGCATCTCTACCCGGTCCAAATTATGGCACAGGGTGCAGATCGTCCGGTCAAACGCCGGCAGTTGTTCGAATACCTGCGCGCCAATGGCGTAGGGGTGAATGTGCATTACATTCCGATCCACACGCAGCCCTATTACCAAAACCTGGGCTTTAGCGAAGGTCAGTTTCCGGCTGCCGAGCACTATTATGCCGGGGCCATTTCGTTGCCGCTGCACCCGCAGCTCACCGATGCGGACCATGCCCATGTCATCAATGCAGTCCGCGACGGACTCAAAGAAACAGGCCTGAGCTGATCCTTTGGGGTCGGCTCGCGCCGCCGTCACATCCTTCATCCTTGTTGACCGCAGCAGACCAAATGATGGTTGCGGTCAACAGACGGCCCATCCCCGCACGTCCCGTTCCGGGCTCAGTTGCGGGGTCCAACCTTCAGGGGTTAGAGAGTTTATGAAAATCGCCATTATTCCCGCCCGTGGGGGCAGTAAACGCATTCCACGCAAGAACATCCGCAATTTTGGCGGTAAACCGATGATCGCCTGGCCAATTTCTGCTGCATTGGACAGTGGCCTATTCGATCGGATCATCGTTTCAACAGACGATGCAGAAATCGCCGACGTGGCCCGTGCTGCAGGTGCCGAAGTGCCCTTCATGCGCCCGGATGATATCGCCGATGATTTCAGCCCAACCCGTGCCGTGATCAACCATGCAATCGGCGCGATCGAAAGCGACAGCGGTACCTCCGTCACACAGGCCTGCTGCATCTATGCGACGGCAGCCTTTGTACAGGCTGACGATCTGGTCAACGCCCACGCCCGGCTAAGCGACCATGACACCACCCGTTTTGTCTTTGCAGCGGCATCCTTTCCCCATCCGGCGCAGCGCGCCATGGTCGAAACCGGCGCTGGGGGAGTTGAAATGCTGTTCCCCGAACACGCTAAAACCCGCAGTCAGGATTTGGCAGAAACCTTCCATGATGCAGGCATGTTTTATTGGGGGCATCGGGATGCCTTTATGGCCGAACACCCCATGTTTGGCCCTTATTCCATTCCACACCTGATGCCGCGAACCCGCACGCAAGACATTGACACGCCAGAGGACTGGGCTTTTGCAGAAGCTCTTTTTAAGCTAATTTAATCCTGACGCCAATTTTATAATGACCGCGAATTTTCTCTATCTTTTTTGGACCAGCATCCAATGACAAAAAATACGACTAAGAAAAAAAACCATGACGCCCGCTTTCAGCGCTGGTTAAAAAGTAATCCGGGCGGTTCATTCTCCGAATTTTTTGACCAATACCATGTCCCCCAAATCATAGAGGGTGGACAACACGCCTCTCTTGGTCGAAACCTGTCCACCGGAGACTGGAAGACTTCTGGACGCGGATCTTATAATAGTGTGCTTCGGGTCTACACCGAACTCAACGGTGGCCATCCCTTACCACCAGACGCACGTGTTTGTGAAATCGGCTGCGGTACGCTCAGAATTGGATCTCATTTCATCAACCACCTAAACCCCGGGAACTTTTCTGGGTTGGATATTTCCAAAAGTCTTATAGAAGACGGGCGCCAAGCTTACAGCGACCTCCTAGCTGAGAAAAAAGCGGTGCTCGGCACATTTGAAGAGGCCTTTGATGCGGCAGTCGCAATGGCGCCGGACCTAATTTTTGCCTATAATGTTGCCTGCCACATCCACCCGGATGAAGAACGCACCTTTTACAGTCGACTACACCAACTGGCCCACAAAAAGGGCTCCAGGGTGATCATGCAGGTTTTGGTGCACCCGACTTCAGTTCGATATCAGGAATCTGGATGGGCTCACCCCGCGCATTACTACATGGACAAAATGCGCCCGCTGGAATTCACCATGCATACCCAGCAGTTCATCAAAAATGTCAAGAAAGCCCCTCATACGCTGGCCTCACGTATTCTGGCATTTCAACGGACGCAGAAAAGCAGTGTTATGGACCTGCTCCCCCGCTTCCGGCGGTGACCAACCGGCGTGCCTCTTGAATTAGAAGAACCCGGATGGTCCGCCCCATTCGAGTCATATGCCACACATATGGCCCTCTTTCCGCTTACACAGCCGTCCAGATCAGAAGTTTAAAACCGTTTCCAAACCCGGATTCACCTTGGGAGCACATCTTCTGACCTTTAGCTCCCGTCCGGATCTTTTGTGGTTGTTGTACGCGAGCGGGGTTTAGCTCGGGTTTTTGCAGCCGATTTTGCACGAGCCCTTGTCTGGGGTTTTGGTGCAGCTTTTGTTGTCGGCTTTGCTGTGGCCCTTGACCGGGGCTTTGTTACCCGTTTCGTCTCAGGCTTCGCAGCCGGTTCCGCCGCAGGCTTCGCAACCGGTTCCGCCGCAGGCTTCGCAGCCGGTTCCGCCGCAAGCTTTGCAGCCGGTTCCGCCGCAGGCTTCGCAGCCGGTTCCGCCGCAGGCTTCGCAACCGGTTCCGCCGCAGGCTTTGCAGCCGGTTTAACCGCAGGCTTTGCAACCGGTTCCGCCGCAGGCTTCGCAACCGGTTTAACCGCAGGCTTCGCAGCCGGTTCCGCCGCAGGCTTCGCAGCCGGTTCCGCCGCAGGCTTCGCAGCCGGTTTAACCGCAGGCTTTGCAGCCGGTTTAACCGCAGGCTTCGCAGCGGTCTTTGCCGCTAGCAGCTTCCCTTCAATCCGCTCCAAATGCTTGCGAAATGTCGCATTGTCCGGCTGTATACGCACAGCCTTCATGATGTAGGTCCGAGCCGCCTCTAGGTTCTGGTCCGCCACATAGGTCAGCGCAAGCGCCACAAGCGCCTTGGCATATCCTGGTCGCTTATCCAGAATACCGTGACAGATTGCCTTAGCCCGCTCGATCCCTTGTGTCCGGCGCAGAACAAGACTGAGCAACAATAATGTATCGATATCCTCGGTCTGCCCCACCAAAGCCTGAGACAAGACCGGAACCGCCTCTGCATGCCGATCTTGCCGCAACAATGCTTCCCCCAGCAAAACCTGCGCCGCTTCACCGTTAGGATAGGTCTGCAAAGCCTCACGTGCATGCTGCTCAACCGCGCTCCAGTCCGGCCCTTTTTTCCGAGCCGCCCTCAAAGCTGCAAAGCTTTTCTTCGCATATCCTTCTGCCGTCAAAGCACTGCCAGATCCGATATTATAAGAAATCTTCTGCCCCTTGATCAGTTGCCTCAACATCGGCCCCAGCCGCGCCTGACGAGACAGGAAACTTGGCATGATATGCCCGGCCCCGATCATCGAGATCGCCCGTACAGACGCTGTCCGACACAGTTCCCAGGCTGAATACAAATCTGGAACATCCCGCTCGCCGACAACCAGCGTCAAGTCCGGTTTATGCTTCGCCACCAGCGCCCGCAAATCCGGGCAAGTTGCCGGTTTAGTGCCGGTGAAGAAACGGCGGCTTTGTGACGGGGATCGCTGCAGCACAGCGTCTGTAGAAAACGCTAGAATCCGCGCATTCAATAGACAGCCGTAGTGGATCGCTCCGTACCCCCCCATTGAGGTCCCCACCATATAAATTTTCGAAGCCCCGAGCGCTTCTTTCCAAAGTAGAAGCTGTATAACCACAGCCTCTGGACTATCGCCAAAACCCGGAATCCCATATTGATACCAATGGTTTTCACCGTTGTTAAAAAAGAACCGATGCGCCTCCAATTCACGCCCAACCTGAAAGAAGTTGAACGCACCCTCATCTAGATCCTTGGCACCGAAAAACACGATGAGCGGACGGTCCGCTTCCCCGTCCAACGGCAGGATATGATGGCAGGGGCCAGAAAGGCTTGTTGGGTATTTCGAGAGCGATCGCATTAATGTTCCAAATAGTCAGTTTCAGTATACAAACTCAAGATAAGAGCAGCGCCTCCCTTTCGACAAGCCGCAAACCGTTCTTTTGCAATCTATCGAACCAGATCAATCTATTGCGGTCGCAGGTTGCATCCGCCAAAAGGAGGATAACGCCGCGACTGCGGGTCCGTTTGGACTAAGAGTATGGGAACCCGATGACCTTTGAACAGCTACACGCACAGCTCCAATCTAAGGACGCCCTGATCGGCGTGATCGGAATGGGCTATGTCGGCCTGCCTCTGGCCCTGACTTTTGTCGAGGCAGGTGCACGCGTATTGGGCTTTGATCTGGATCCCAGCAAACCCGAGCGGCTAACCCGAGGGGAGACCTATCTCAAGCATATCCCTTCCAGACGGATCACGGATGCCACCGCCACGGGGCGATTGGCTGCTACGTCGGATATGTCCCGCCTGAAAGACGTCGATATCATCCTGATCTGTGTGCCCACGCCACTGACCAAGACGTTGGAACCCGATCTCAGCTTTGTCACCGCCACCGCGACCGAAATCGCCCGCTATCTGTGTCCCGGCCAATTGGTTGTGTTGGAAAGCACAACCTACCCCGGCACCACCGAAGAAGAAGTCCGCCCACTGCTCGAAACCTCGGGCCTGCAGTCGGGGCAAGAGTTCTGGCTGGCGTATTCCCCCGAACGCGAAGATCCCGGTAATGCGCAGTTCGCCACCGCCCAGATCCCCAAGGTTGTTGGTGCCGACGATGATCAGGCGCGCACTTTGGTCGCCGCCCTTTATGGCATTTTCTCTGATCAGGTGGTCGAAGTGTCTTCAAGCCGCGTCGCCGAGGCCACCAAGTTGACCGAAAACATCTTTCGATCGGTCAACATCGCCTTGGCCAACGAGCTTAAGACAGTCTATGGCGCAATGGACATCGACGTCTGGGAAGTGATCGACGCCGCCAAGACCAAACCCTTTGGTTTTATGCCGTTTTATCCCGGCCCCGGGCTTGGTGGGCACTGCATCCCCATTGACCCGTTCTACCTGACCTGGAAGGCGCGCCAATACGGCCAAACCACCCGGTTCATCGAACTCGCCGGTGAAATAAACACCCATATGCCCAACCGCGTGGTCGATGCTCTGGAGCAGCAATTGCAGCAGCAGCAGGCACGAACCCTGAGTAGAGCCAACATCCTGATCATGGGCCTAGCCTATAAGAAGAATGTGGATGATGTCCGCGAAAGCCCGGCTCTGCGGTTGATGGCCCTGTTGGAACAACGCAACGCATCGGTGTCTTATCACGACCCTCTTGCTGCCGAAATCCCATCCACCCGCGAATACCCCGAGCTCACCGGGCGGCGTTCGGTGGCGTGGAACCCTGAACAGTTTGCGATCTATGATGCCGTCGTGATCGTCACCGATCATGATGGCGTTGACTATGCAGCATTGACCCGA
This sequence comes from Phaeobacter sp. NW0010-22, assembly GCF_040365955.1. Taxonomy (NCBI): domain Bacteria; kingdom Pseudomonadati; phylum Pseudomonadota; class Alphaproteobacteria; order Rhodobacterales; family Roseobacteraceae; genus Phaeobacter; species Phaeobacter sp. NW0010-22. The sequence continues at coordinate 32,534 of NZ_BAABWT010000013.1, read as the reverse complement.
ACCGCCAAGCTCATCATCGACACCCGCAACGTCTGTGCCCGCACGCTGGATGCGGATATGTCTCGGGTGCACAAGGCCTGACTCAGCATCCCGCGCGGCCCTAACCAGCCGCGCGGGATGCGTATTTTATCCCTTGAGCAGGCTGACGCAGGTCGGCACTCGCCCTTCGATCTCTCCACGCAATGCTGCTGCTGAAATCCGGTCTTCATAGGTGTCATAGATCAGGCGCAAATGCTCAGGGCGCCAATCCGAACCAATCCAAATTTTTCCCGAAGTCTTCTGCGGCTGCCCGGCTGGCAGATCACCCTGTAGCGCCTTGCCCAGCAGAGCCGGAATTTCATCGGCATAGGCTTTCACTGTCCGGGCCGCCAGATCGTGCAGACCGTCCTCAGCATGCAATTCCAGTGCCGCATTCTGGTGAATAACTGCCCCACCATCAATATGCGAGGTGGTTTCGTGCATGGTCACACCCGTCATCTGGGGTTCCAACATATAGCTGGGCCAGAAATGCGTCGTCACGCCGCGATACTGCGGTGAGAACCCGCCATGGGTGTTCCAGAAAGTACACCCTGCTTCGGCAATCAGCTGATCTGTCAGCTTGTGGCATCCATAAGACAGTACCAGATTTGGATTCCCCGCACGAATAAAGTCACGCGTTGCCACATCGTTCAGAGTCTCAGGGGTGACATCCAGAACCCGCAAATCCTTGGGCACGGATGGCGTGCCAAAGAACCGCTCTTCTGCCTCTTCACGGCGCTTGAAGTGCAGATTGAACAAACGCGTAAGATCATCTCCCAACCCGGCAGGAGCTTCAGGCATGAAGGGTTTACGGCGCTCAATAACCCAACCACTCAGCAATCCCGCTTCGGCCAGTTGGTTGGCCAAGTATTTGTGACGGGGGTGGTCCCCCGTAATAACGATCAAGGACATCAGTCACCTATCTTTTCGGTTACAATAATATTCTGTTTCTGCAGCTCAGCGAGAATAGGCAACAGAGCATCCGGACCACAGCCGATTTTGTCTGCAATCTGGTTTAGCCCACGCTGACCGTCCGCCAGTGACAGAAACATCAACAATCGGTTCAGAGTCTGACGCTGGTCCACCGCGTTATCGCTGGAATTACCCCGGTTCATCGGAGAATTCATGGTTGGATACAGCCCCCGCCGGCCCAACTGTGGTTCACCAAACGGTTGGGTATTGCGCAAATTTTGACCTTCATAATCAAACACCTGCATGAATTCTGCCAACACATCCGCGGCCCGCTCCACCTGCTCGATCCTCATAAAACGCTTGTCGTCTCCAGAGGTGTGATACTCCACGAACTGCCCGTAAACGGTTCTAGCCGCCTGAATGATCGGGAAATTGAACCCAGGCGAGCAGAATTGACGTTCATCTGATCCTGAAGTGGGAGTAAAGGGCCGCAGATCGAAGCGATCTGGGTACAAATCGGCGAACTTCCTCGCCAGATTGTCGATGGGACTGGGAGCATCTAGCCAATCTTGGCGCGACAGCTTGAAACTAAGCGACTCGCGATGCCCACCCAAACAGGTCAACACCATGCCGCCACGGATCTTATCCTTAACCTCGTCCCCAAACCGGGAAAGATAAGCAATAGATCCCAACGTTTCAGGGCAGAGCAGGAAGCGATAGGTAAAGTGTCGACGTGGCAAATCCCGAAGGTGCTCATACATCCGCAACAGACCCAGAGGCCCAGACAGCTCATTGTTGGCCATGCTCGGGTGGCACAGATAGGATGAGATCAATACGATTTCATCACTCTCTCCAGGCAAATCACACGTGGCGAAATTGACTTCGCCATCTGTGAACGTCGTCTGGATATCGATCGTGTATTCCCCATCCTCCAGCGCCATGCGCTGGCGATGCGGCAGGCAGAATCCCCAGAGAGGGTTATAATAACTGGTCACATAGGGAATGGCGTCAGGCAGGTGCGGCAGCGAATGCAGGTGCTTCTGCAGCTCCTCCAACTGCATCTTTCCCTGATAAGGTTGGGAATAGTTCACGAGGTGCAGGTTATGATCCGCAAAATCACAGATGACGGCCCCATCTGGTCCCAGCAAACGCGCTGATTGGACTGACCATTCTTGCGGCACAGTCCAGTCCAGCACTTTTGTGCCGCTGGCAACACCATGGATTTCCAATGGCATATGTTCGGCAAAAATAGCCAGGCTCTCTCGCAGACCAGGACCGGTGATACTGCGGCATAGCGGGAAAAGACGGTCGAAAAGGGTCGACAGATCAGAGGTCATATTTATCAATGCCTTATATGTGTTTTGGCGAGAATGGTGGTGTCGGAACCGCGCGATGCGGTCTCGGTTTCCAAAGGAGAGGGCGCAGCAGCCCCCGGGATATGGATATGGGGTTTAGATTCGACCTTCTGCACGACAGGGAATCCCGGCTCAAAGCGTTCGCCAAGCGCCCGCCCGGCAAGCTCAACGACTGCCGCATCCGGAGCCTCCACATGTTTCTGGACATCATCAGAAAACCAATAAGGCGGATAGAGTACCTTGTTAGTCACAGGGCGCGTATGGAACCTATAAGCCTGCGTAAAATCTTCGTTTGCCATGTAGTCCAGCCAGACCGCAGCCCGTTCGCGCAGATCAGTTGCAACCTGAAGCGGTTTTTCAAACCGCACATAAGCCTCAAAGTCCGCCCTATCCTTGGGTGCAGCATGACCGATCGGATAGTCAATCGGAGCAAAATGGCTGGCTAGAACACAAGGGATCCCCATGATTCCTAACTCGATGGCGGTGGTCCCATTGTAAACCAGCCCCATATCCATCCGGTCCTGCATATCATGCATGTCAAACCAACGGTGACCCATGAAAATTGCATTCTCTCCCAACGGTTCTTCAATCAACTCGCGGAAATATTCAGTCGGAAAGGTAGCAATCTGATTGTTCAACTCATGCGGATGCGGCTTGATCAGCAACAACGTATTGCTGCCCTGCACCGCGCGAATACAATGGTTCAACCAGTCTTTCATCGATTGATGCGCCGGACCGCCATCATACGGCACCCCACTGTCGCAGACCACCTTGCCAAAGGCACAAGCAATCTTACCACCTTTGGCCTGCCAAGCCCGGATCCGTGCATCGAGTGCTTCTGCTTCAGGGGGACGCCCTGATGTGCCTTCGGTCGAACGTTTGACCTTAGTCACTCCAATGAACCGCTCCATGATCTCCGAGATATGTGGCTTTCGGCGTTCATAATAGTTCTCGAAATACTCTGGAATCGGAAAACTGCCAGATCGTACCTCGGGATGCTTTGTCACATTTCGAAGCACAAACCGTTGCGAGACATTGGTCGAAAAGTTGGTGAAATAATTCTGGTAACCATTAGCCGCCTGTAAACAAAAGAATTGCTCAGGGTCGCCGTGTTCTTCACAAAAGAACCGCAACAGGGAATCCGGCAGGCGGTAGCTGAACAATGAGATACAACCCGTTGGCAAATTCAGCTCAGCATTCTTTTGGCGCGCATATTGCAACACTCGCCCCTCGGCCCGGGTCCAATCAGCCAACCCGCCCAAATAGTTCTGCAACTCCGGGCATTGCCAGTGGATCGTATAGCGACGCCGGTTGATCGCTGCATCTTCCCACAGCGAATGCCCCAGATCGATCGGACCCCAACGCAGAGTCGCATTCTCCGGCTCGAACACAAAATCTTCAATCTCCGGCATAGCCTCAATGGCATCGTCACTGAGGCAAATATTAGGATTGATGGCTCCGTTCATGACATCGATTTCCTCGATGCCGGTCAACTCTTTAGGCAAGAACCCTTCAACAATAGGCACCACGGCCCAGCCCTTGCGCTTAAGCTCGACTAGGACCATCAGCGGATTGCGTCGCAGTTGGTCGATATTGCGCGGCGTAATCAAGATCACCCCTTTGGGGTTCTGCGGCTGCGGCACCGCCTGGAATTGCTTCGCAGTCTCGATCAGGAATAGCAGCTCGCCCACACGTTTGATCAGGCTGTGGCTGGAATAAGCGTTGACCGTGCTGGGGTTGCTCAACAGCTGGCCATAAACATCCTTAACCAAATCCAGCGCCTCTTTGAAACGCCCCTGACGTTGCAAAATATTGGCGTAATACAGCAAGCCACTGCGCCGATGCAGGTTCTTGGGCAGCACCTTATAAAAGGCATTTGCCTGTTCATATTCGCGCGTGATCATAGCCCAGCGGAAATAGTTCTGCATATCGCGATTGATCTTAGGTTTACTCACCTCGAGGCGTGCCATGATACGCCCAGCCAGCTTCGCCTGAGACACATCGCGGGCAATCATCGCGGGCACTGGCCATAATACGGCAAGCATATCAGGCTGTTCCGACAACGCTTCCATGCGCTGCAGGATCTTAGCTTTCTCATTCTCCATCCCTAGGCGACGTGCCAGCAACAAATAATCGCATAGACCCAAAACCATTTCGGTGTTCTGCTGTGCGCTACGTGAGATGGTGTCATCAAAGAGCGTCTCTAGCTCAACGCTTATTCCGGTCAGACGCGTGCGGGCCAACTCATAAGAGCTGCTATAATCCGGCACATGCCGGACGCTGGCACGCACCATGTCTTGCGCGGCTTTGATCTTGGCCCGCAACGTAGTCGCCTCGGTGAACTCCTCATCGCAGATTGTCAGGTACTTGTCCCGCAACCGGCCTTGCAGGGCCAGCTCCTTAAAGGACTGCATCCGTGAAACCCCATCTTCGGTGGGGACGTCCCCCCCTTTCGCAGGCTTTTTCTTACCAACGGCTTCGGCCAGAAAGCTGTCGTAATCGCCACTCTCATTTGCCCAATCCATAGATTCTCGGGCAATCAAGTCCACCACTCGCCAGCTCTCTTGCAGGATCTTATTGCGACGAGCTTGTAGTATTTCGGGCGCATCATGTGGATTGGCCAATTCTTTCACGGCCATCCGGGCAGCAGGACGATACGCCCCCTTCATTGCACGGCACAGTGTAATGATATGGATGAGGTACGCACTGTCCTTGAAATTTTTCTGCGTCCTGAGAGCCGCTCCCAGAACCCGCCTGCGCCCAGGATCTGACACCATCTGTCGAGCAATCAGCTGCCCCGCCTTGAACGGAGCAGCACGTGTCGTCCGCTCCATCTCGGCCATGAGAGCAAGCAGAGCGTCGTAGTTCTTGTCCTTAATCGGCTCCGCCATAAGTAGGCGCAACCGACGTGCCTGATATTCCGAAGCCCGGGCGAAATCGCCCTGCCCTTCATACGCAGCCTTTTTTAACTTAAGGGTGCGCAGGCAATTTTTATTATACCGCCCAGGCAGATAAAGCACATAACCCGCCAGCTTATATTGCTTGTACCGGATCAACAGCTTGCTCAGGCGCAAAGGGCCGCCATATTGAAGCTTTCGGAGCAACACCGTTTTCAAGCGATATAAACGTTTGCGGATCATGAGGTTTCTCAATTCTGTTCTTGGTCGAGCAGGTCCCAACTCATCGGGGTACCCCGTGCCACATCACGTCCGACCTGACGCCCGATCAGCACGTCATAATGGCGCGGTGCCAAACCCAGACCCGGACGGATCCGGCGTAGATTCTCGGGTGTCAGAACATCCCCAGCCTTCAGATCCTGTGCAATATAAAGCGAGCGACGTTTCTTGCGCCCGGCCTGCTCTGACGCGGTACCACCCCACCAGACCTTGCCCATCGCCTGCGCGGCGCGCTCAGTTTCGACCATCAACGCAGTGAATTCATCTGGCTCCAATGAAAAGGCGCTGTCCACGCCCCCTTCGGATCGGTCGATAATAAAGTGTTTCTCGATCACGCTGGCCCCCAGCGCAGTCGCGGCAACCGACACACCGGTGCCCATCGTGTGATCCGACAGCCCGTAATTCACCCCCCAAGTCTGTCCCAGCAGTGGCATGGTCACCAGATTGGTATTCTCAGGGCTTGCTGGATAAGAAGAGGTGCACTTTAGCAATGTCAGATTAGTACACCCGGCAGATAGCGCAGTCTCAACCGCTTCGCCGATTTCCACTGGCGTTGCCATACCCGTAGAAATGATCATCGGTTTGCCCGTCTCTGCGACGCAACGGACAAGTGGCAAATCAATCGCCTCAAAGGAAGCGATCTTATAGGCGGGTACGTCTAGGCTTTCGAGCAACTCGACCGCATCCTCGGAAAACGGGGTCGAAAAGGCCAGAATGCCTTTTTCCTTAGCCCGATCAAAGATCGGCTTGTGCCATTCCGCCGGGGTTTTAGCCTCTTGATAGAGACTATAGAGCGTGCGCCCAACCCAAAGCGATTTGGGATCAGTGATGGTAAATTCGCCCTCGGACAAATCCAGCGTCATACTATCTGCGGTAAACGTCTGAATTTTGAGCGCATCCGCTCCCGTTGCCGCCGCCGCATCAACAATGGCCAGCGCCCGGTCCAGCGACTGATTGTGGTTGCCCGACATCTCGGCGATAATGAAGGGAGTGCCATCGTTAGCGATCCCGTGGGTCTTACTCAGTTCTTCTCTGAGAGTCAGCATCTGTCTTGTCCTTTATCTCGTCACGGAGCTTAGCCTGCATTTTCCTGGGCTTGCCGGAAATCCGCCAACCCGGCACGCAAATCATAGGCCGGCTCCCAGTCAAGATTGTGTTGTGCCTCATCCAGAGCCATTGCGTTCTTTGGCATCGGGGCATCGCTATCCGTATCATAACGGATGTTCCCCACATTCCCGAAAACATCATTCACGGTTTCAGCAATTTCACCAACAGGAACCGCCCGACCGCCGCCGATGTTGTAAACCCCGGTCGCCACACCACGCAGGGCAGCCAAAAACGCCGAGGTTGCGTCGCGTACATAGAGTTGGTCGATGCGATAATCGGCATTCCCCGTCAACACGATGGTTTCCCCAGCATTTGCCAGACCGATGAATTTCATCAGCGCCGGAGTGCCCTTTTCGCCATGCCCATAAACCGCAGCCAGGCGTAACGATACCGCCGCAGGTCCTTTTGCGCGAGTCTGCATTTCCAAATGCTGCTCGGCCATCAGTTTCGACAGCGCATAGGCATTAATAGGTCGAGTCGGCGCGCTTTCCCGATAGGGCAGACCGCTGCCTGCAGAATAAACTGCGATGGTCGATGCCAACACAATCTTGCTCACTCCATTGGCCTGTGCTGCGGCCACCAAATCACCGATCACGGCCACATTTGGCTCCCAGAACGGAGCCAAATCCATTGGCGCGTCTTCGCGGGTCATACGGCGGCCCGCCAGATGGATCACCGCATCTACCCCCTCCAGCGCTGCTGTCAGGCTATCGCGGCTATAATCGGTTTGGCGGTCCTCTGCCATTTCGGGCGCGCTGCGCCCCAGACGGCGTACCCGATAGCCAGCCGTCTCCAGATCAGCACAAAGATAGCGTCCGATGAAACCCGACGCGCCAGTGACCGCCACCAGACCGGATGTCACCGTACCACTCATGGCGTCACCCGCACATAGTATCCAACCACTTCAAGCGTCCCATTGATCGGACGAATATCGTCTCCGTCCTCGTACCGGTACTCATGATAAAGGGACCCTTCGGGTTCCGGGAATCTGGCCTGATCAAAGGGATCCCCCGGCGCCATTTGCTGGAACATCAGTTCCATGTCACGGCCATGCCGGTCCCCTTCACCGCCATTGGGAAGGGTCTCAGGGCTGCCTTCACCGGTCAGGCAATCCATCGCCATGCCAATCAGGTCCACATTTTCGGCGGCCCGGATCAAGCGCCACATGTGGCAGCCGTCCAAACGCGGAGCGATCTCGACCACACGCGGGCCTTCGGGGGTTACAATCATCTGGCAATACAACACCCCATCACGGGTTCCCATTGCGGCGATGATACCATCCACCAGATCCAACGCCGCGCGCTGATTTTCTTCGCTGACGTCCTTGCACGGCACCAGATGCCCGCGGGGGACACCCAATGCATGAGGTCCATGCACCAGCCGTTCGGACAGTACTTTCATCCGAACTTCACCGTCGCTGACCATCACGTTGCACGAGATTTCAACCCCATCCAGGAAGCCTTCGACAATAGCCCGCTTGCTGCGCGACAGGCTGACGGCCTGCGTGATCGCCGCATTCAGATCTTCGGCGCGATCAATGCGCACCACACCACGCTGTCCCTGCGCATCGGTGGGCTTAACCATGCAGGGAAAATGATCCCAATGCGCGGCCCCCGCCGGTTCGGTTACCTCGATAAACGGCACCGGGCTCAGGTCATGCTCTTTCAGGAATGCTCGGAACGCGGCTTTATTATCCAAAAGTGCGACGAACTCACTGTCATAGAAGTGCGGCAAGCCAAGACGTTCGGCCAGCGCCACAACCGAGGTCATCGCGATATCAGACGAGATCGAATAAACCAGATCCACCTCGTGGCGGCGCGCGGCCTCTTCCAGCGCATCCAGATCAACAATGTTGATCTCTTCGACCACATCGCAGAAGGCCTGACCGGATTCACCCTTGATCGGGGATACCCCAATGACGAACCAGCCGCGATCCTTCATGTGACGGATCAAATCAGCCTGTCCCGCATTGGTGCCCAACACCATGATCTTTTTCTGTGTGCTCATGCGTCTTCTCTTTCCCGTTCCAGCAGGGCCTCGACCAATCGTCTGGTTCCCTGTCCGTCCACCAACTGACGCCCCTTGGCGGCCATCTCAGTCCGCGCGGTGTCATCGCTCACCAAATTTGCCACGGTTTCATACAGTTCTGACACCGTAACCGTTCCAACCTGACCCAGATAGCGGGCTTCAGTCAGATCCTGCCATCCCTGACAAGGCCGTTCCTGATTGGGGGCCAGCCCCATAAAGACGATTGGCAACCCACAGATCGCGGCCTCGTAACTCATCGTGCCCCCACCGATCACAGCCAGATCGCAGTCGCGCATCAACTGGATCATATCAGGTGGGTTCACGTGGAATTCGACCTGCCCCGCAGGCAACGCGGCCACCTTCGCGGCCACGGCCTCGCGGCGTGGATTGCCCGCCCCAGAAACGATCACCAAGGTCACATCCGGCCCCAAACGGCCAGCCAGAGCTTCGATCGTGGTGGCAATAGCACCACGATCATCTCCGCCGCCAAAGGCCGCCAAAATCCGTTGCACAGGGCGCCCGTCAGCCCGTGCCGTGAGACCGGCAAAAGCGGGGCGCAGAACCGCATACTGCGGACCGAACAAGGTCCGGGTCTGCGCCGGGTCCTTCAGCCAAGGCAAATATTGCTCGCGACGTTCATAAGGGCTGGCATTGACCAGCAAATCGGGCTGAAATTCCCAAGGTTTACTGGCATCGAATTGCTGTAACCAACGCAAACCCGCATTCCGCAAAATTTGCTGGTACTCGGGGTCACCGCGATAGTCGTCCATCACTGCGTAAGGTGTGTCATATTTCCGGCACAGCGCCACCAGACGCGCCGCATCTTCGGCGGAACTGCCCCGTTCGGGCACTTCGATCCAATCGGCAAACAGGCTTTCGTCAGCTTCGGTGCGTAGACTATCAGGCGGGCCGAGCAAAACACTCTCGCCTCCCAGTCCCTGCAGATATCGTGCCATTTCGCGACATCGCATGAGATGACCGATACCCACCGTCGCGGAGACGGCACATCGAAACACTATTCTATACGTCATGCCGCCCCGCTTTCCGGGATCAGCACAGACTGCGGCAGATCAAACATAGCTCTTATAATTACTTATAAATTTAGACTTCAAACGTAGGTCTTTCCGTATGTCCATTTCGGTGGGTTTGCAAACAAATTGTCCCCCACCGAACCCAGTTCATTACCCGATCAGGACAGACCCCATTTCAATTTGTCGCGCTGTACCTGTTCCACTGGCAGGATGTCCTGCCCCTTATAAGCCAGCGCCTGATCCACATTACGCACATCCCGACACAGACGACGCAATCCATCTGGTTCCAAGCTGGCGGCGTGATCCGTACCCTTCCAGGTGCGGTCCAAAGTAAAGTGGCGTTCGATATGGCTGAACCGGCCCTTGCCTTCGGATTCCAGACTACGCCCGATTGCCAACGCGGCAACATCTGCTGCAATCCCCAGGTGGTGACCTGAAAAACCGATGCCCTTCACAGTGGTGCCAAATTTCTCCATCAGGGTGCGAATTTCGAACAGGCAAATGTCCTCAAAAGCCACCGGATACCCCGATGTGCAGCTGTAAACGACCAGATCCTGGGCCCGGCCACGGTCCGCATAAAATTGAACCAGCTTGGCAATTTCATCCCCGGTCGACATGCCGGTTGAGACGTGGATCTCGCCTGCGAAATTTTCACACAGGTAATTCTGCAGATCATAATGCAAGTTGGTGGCCGACGGGATCTTAAGCATCGGTGGGTTCAGCGTAGTCATTTCTCGCGCCGAGGTCAGATCCCAGACGCTGGTAGAATAGGCGATGCCATACTCTTTACAGGTGTCGATCAGCTCTTTGTGCTGATCAACGTCCATCTCCAGGAAATCGCGGTGCGCCCCATAGGTATCGCCATAAGCATTCGAAGGCACCGGATGCGGCGTGTCATATTCCACCGGGGACAGCAATTCGCGGTTGTGCCGTTTCTGGAACTTGGCCACATGCGCCCCGCACACGGTGGCTGCAACGCGGATCAGGTCCTTGGCGATATCCATATCGCCCTTATGATTGCATCCGATTTCGGCAATAACCTGTACCGGTGTCTTGTCTAACGCCATATTCAATTCCCAAAATTCATTTTAAAGGATGCCCGTCCACATCCTTATTCTATTTGCATAGGACCTAACTTGAACACCCTACAAGGTCAAACACTCCGCCGGGCAACCTCGGTCAGTTCAGAGCCTGCCAAAGGCGCGTCTTCGCCGAAAATATCATCCAGAACGCGCAGACCTAAATCATGGTCACAGAACATGCTCTCGACCCAGATTCGGTTCGGGGCCCGATAGCGCAGATGCAGCAGATCCTCGAGCGAGACGATCAGATTGCTATCAGCAAACAAATCCCGCATCGGTGGCACCAGCGTGTCAACGTAATTATCCACGTAATCCAGATGCACCATCGTCGGCACGCCAGCCCGGATCAGATCCATCGCCGCCGTTGAAGTACACACAATCCCCAACGCAGCCTGCGCCAGCGCCGTATCCATATCACAGGCCGTCAGCCGCAGATTATCCGGAGCCGCAATAGCTGACATCAAAGACGGATAACTGAACCGCTCCCGGTGCACGTGAGTGGCATTTTCCTCAGGCAGATGGCGCAGCTTGATCCACACCGTCCGATCCGGGTTCTTACGCGCAATCGCTGCCATCACCTGCAACAGGTGCACACGCCCGCGGCGGGTCAGCGGCGATAGGGCCTGACCAAAGAAATAGATGTCTCCCTCGGGCAGGGTTTGCGGAATATCATGTTCAGGGCGTAGGCAAGCGGGATGTCCGAACCCCACGTGCCGGACCTTGACCGAACCACCCATATCCTGCGCTGGCAATTGCTCAGCCTGCAACGCCTTGAACCGGGGCACGAAACTCTCGGGAAACAAATAAACGCTGTCGCAATACAGCCGGTTGCGCATGCCCCGATCCGGGAAAAAATCCAGCCCCGGAAGAAAGGCCATGATCCGGGGGCGATGCGCTAGGTCGCGATAGGCCGGGTCCTGCAACAACAGGGTCAATGCCCGCGGCACCTTGCAAACGATGATCGCATCCAGATCCGCGGAACACGCCGCACGGTTCAGCTCTGGCAAATCCAGCAGCTGATAATCACCTTTGGGGATGTGCAGGTCCAACTGACGCGGCGACAGGGCCATCTCGTCCTTGAAACAGCCCAATACGACTTTGGCGGTTGAGTCAGCGGCCTGCAACAGCGCCCGCATACGGGTGGCAAAGAACAACGTGGAATCGTCGCCAAACAAAATCAAAATACGGCGGGGCCGGGTCATGAGCCTGTGTGATCTCCGGCTTCAAAGGCGGCAAGAATGCGCTGTTGTTGTTTATTGTGATGTCGGTTCGCAGCGCGCAAATGCGCCGGTGACGGGATCCATTCATAGAGCGGAGCAGCCAGCCGGATCAATCGTTTTCCCTGACGTTTGATCCCCCGCAACAGACGCCATAAAGCCCTGCCCAGAGACGTTTTCTTTAGCTGTGAAAGCATTTATGAAACCGGCAAATCTGAAACCTGAGGAGGATTTACACAGCACCCTGTGCTTTGTAAAGGTAACCTAGGCTGGCGGGTCCGTGGCGTGCCCTATCCGCATGTCTGCAGTACAGCACATACAAAACCACAGGCACCGAAATGACCAGCACCACATGTGACCCTACGACAACCGCCTGTGTGATCCTTGCCCGTGGTGGGTCCAAAGGTGTTCCCGGCAAGAATCTGCGCCCAATCGGTGGTATCTCATTGATCGGCCGCGCAGTGCGCGCCGCGCGCGCTGCCCCCTCTGTGGCAGAGGTTTACGTCTCAACCGATGACGCCGCCATCGCCGCCGAATCCCGTCTGCATGGCGCCCGTATCGTTGACCGCCCAGCAGAGCTGGCTGATGATACCGCCAGCTCTGAAGCCGGTTGGTTGCACAGCCTAGGGCAGATTCGCGCCGATCTGCCAGGGCTCAGCCAACTGGTGTTCTTGCAATGCACCTCGCCCTTTACCACCGGTGCCGATATTGAATCCTGCCTCAGCGCGATGCGGGACCAGCACGCCGATTGTGCCCTCTCTGTCATCGAAGACCATTCGTTCCTTTGGCGCCCCGACACCGACGGGTCTGGCGTTGGCATCAACCATGATGAAACCGCCCCCCGCCAACGTCGTCAGGACCTGCCACCCGCCTTTCGCGAAAGCGGGGCCATCTACACAGTGGATGCTGCCGCCTTTGAACGCACGGGCACCCGGTTTTGTGGCAAAGTTGCTCTGTGTCCCGTCCTGCATCCGCCGATTGAAATCGACTCGGTGCACGATCTGGCATTGTGCAATCATATTGCCCAGGCCACAGCCTCCAGCATGTCTCTCCTGCCAGAACACCTGTCTGAGATCCGCGCAGTCGTGATGGATTTCGACGGGGTTCATACGGACAATCTGGTAACCACGGACCAGAACGGAATCGAAAGCGTCCGCACCTCGCGGGGCGATGGCATGGGCCTATCCCTGCTCCGGCAGGCTGGACGCTGGCACCTGATGATCCTGTCCAAAGAACGCAATCCAGTGGTGCTACGGCGCGCCGACAAACTTGGGATCGAAGTGCATCATGCCATCGATGACAAGGTGGCGGCCCTTGGTCCCTGGCTGGCAGAACGCGGACTCGACTGGAAACAACTGCTCTATGTGGGCAACGACATCAACGACCGGGCCGCGATGGCCCGCGCCGGATTGGCGGCCTGTCCGTCGGATTCCCATCCGGACATTCTCGGCATAGCTGATTGGATCCTGCCCCACCCCGGTGGCCACGGCGCCCTGCGCGCCATGAGCGATGCCCTTCTGGCGCATACGGTCAAGCCGCAATGACCTCCAAGACTTATGTGGTTGCAGGCAGTGGCCTCTCACTGACGCGTGTGCGCTCAGGGCAGGTGTTAACCAGCGACCAGATCATACGCACCAACAACTTCTTTTTTGAACCGCTAGCCTATCTGGGGAAACGGGTCGACATGGCCTTCATGGGGGGCGACCCTCGGATCGCACCTTTCATGTTTGAAACCCTCTGGCGCATCCGCGCGGATTACGATTTGCGGGCTTGGACCAGCCACAACCCAAAGGTCATTCGCGCAGGACAGCGCCGATTTGGCCCGCTCTATCAACCCATGCGCTATCGCGATGCAGCCATCGAGACCGAGGTCGCCACCCTGATGGCCCACCACGACCGCAAGCCAACCACTGGCCTTTATGCGGTGTTAATGGCGCACGCGATGGGAGCCGAACGCATCATTCTAGCTGGGATCGACTTTTACAATGGTGCACAGCGCTATCCGTTTGAGCCGGGTCGCCACTACAAAGATCTGATGGGGCAGGATCTGAATACCCGTGGCATGGATCACCATCTACATGATCCCGCCTTGGACCTTGCTATTCTGGAGGCCCTCCTCCGCCGCGGCGATGTCGAGCTGTCCTGCATCGCAGAAGGGTCACTGCTGGACACGTTGATGCCCTGCGCCCCCCTGCGCCCGGGTGATCCCGTTGTGCAAACACCGCGTACCCCGCCAACGGATTGGGTTGCACGCGCCGGGATCTATCCCATCGCCTGGCTCAAACTGCTACGCCGGGCCAGCGCTTGGCGGCGGCAACTCGGCAAAGACCGCCCCCAGTGACACCTCCCTTCGCCCTCTCGCATACAGATCTGCACCACTGGCTGCATCACCACGCCCTGCCACTCTGGTCCGGGACGGGCGTCGATACCGCCACCAGCACCGTCTGGGAGGCGCTGGATCACTCGGGTCAACCCTGCACTGCCCTCCCTCGGCGCCTGCGGGTGCAATTGCGGCAAGCCTATTGTTTCGCCCGCACCGAGGACCCTGTATTGCAAGCCCGTGCGGTACAGCTGTTTCACTTTGCCATGACCCGGGGCTTTGATCCCGACAGCGGTCATCTCGCGGCATTGCTGGCCCCGGATTTAACAATCCTACAAGCCCCTCATGCGCTTTATGACTTGGCTTTTCTACTGCTTGCTGCTGCTGCCCTGATCGAGGCCGGTCATGCGGATCACGTTGATCTTGCCCCGCTTGATGACGCACTTGACCGCCTGCAGGCCCAACGCGGATGGCACGCAGATGCCGCCCATAGCCTGCCACGCGGCCAGAATGCGCATATGCACCTGTTCGAGGCGACCACCGCGCTTTTTGCGGCCACTGGGACGCCCCGCTATCGCGACATTGCCGAGACCTGCCTGTCCCTGTTTCGGGACAAGTTTCAGCAGCCCGGCGGCCGGGTGCTCGAATTCTTCGATGTCAAATGGATCCCGTTGGACACCACCATACAGACGACCGAACCCGGGCATATGGCCGAATGGATTTATCTGATTGACCACTACGAGACTGTAACCGGGCGCGCCTCAGGCGTGGATTTGCAGTCGCTCTTTTCCACCGTATTGGCTGCACGTGATGGCTTTGGTCTGTTGCCTGACAGATTGGACCCCACCTGCCGAACGCGGCGGCTCTGGCCACAAACCGAATTGCTCAAGGCGGCGTTGGTGATGCGGCGACGAGGTATCCGGGGCGATAACGCGGCTGCCCCCGAGCAGATCCTCGCCGTGATGTGGCAACAATATATGGAAACGGATGTGCCCGGCGGATGGTATGACTGCCGCGACCGGGACGGTAACTTGCTCTCGGACACCATGCCCGCCTCAAGCTTATATCATGTGCTAAGCGCGGTTTTGATGATGTTGCAAGACGGCGCGGTCTCCCCCGCCGTCCTCTCTTCTTAAAACACAAACCCGTCGCGTTACTGATGCAACGCAGATCTTTTGCGTTATTCGACGGTCACTGATTTCGCCAGATTACGCGGTTGGTCCACATCCGTGCCTTTCTCCACCGCAGTGTGATAGGCTAACAGTTGCACCGCCACCGCATAAACGATTGGTGCAAAGGGGCCATCTACCCGCGGCATGGCCACGGTCTGCCAACTGCCGTCTCCAGCCTTGTTGATGCCTGCCGCATCGCTGACCATCACGATCTTGCCACCGCGTGCTCTGACCTCTTCCATATTCGATACAGTCTTGTCGAACATGTTGTCAGCAGGCGTTAACACGACCACTGGCATATCTTTGTCGATCAACGCGATCGGGCCATGTTTCAGTTCGCCGCTGGCATAGCCTTCGGCGTGGATATAGCTAATTTCCTTGAGCTTGAGCGCCCCCTCCAGTGCCAGTGGGTACATCGCCCCCCGCCCCAGAAAGATCGCATCCTTGTACTGGGCCAGCTGCGCACTGATGGCCTGCACCTGCGGCTCACAGGTCATCGCATCCGCCACCTGTCCCGGCACCCGCATCAGCTGATCAACATGTTCCGCCAAAGCGGCCCCATCCAGCACCTCGCGCTGGCGTGCGGCCTGCAAAGCCAACGCCGCCAGAACCATCAGCTGGCAAGTAAAGGCCTTGGTCGAGGCCACCCCGATTTCAGGCCCTGCCAGAATTGGCAGCACAACATCGCTTTCACGCGCAATCGAGCTTTCGGCAACGTTCACGATCGAAACGATCTTGCCCACCTTACCTGCGCAATAGCGCAGCGCCGCCAACGTATCGGCGGTTTCACCTGACTGACTCACAAACAAGGCCAGCGTGCGATCTGAAACCGGGGGCTCACGGTAACGGAACTCAGAGGCGATATCGACTTCGACGGGCAATTTGGCGATCTGTTCGAACCAGTATTTGGCTGTAAAGCACGCCAGTGATGCCGTGCCACATGCCACCATAACCACCCGGTCGATCCCACTGAAATCCAATCCGGTCTCCAGCGTATGCTGGCCTTCGCGATTGCTCAGGTAATATTTTACTGCTGCGCCCAGCACCGTGGACTGTTCAGCAATTTCCTTGGCCATAAAGTGGCGGTATCCACCTTTGTCAGCCGCAGAAGCATCCACATTGACGGTTTTACAGACCCGCTCGACCGGTTGCTGCGCCTCATCAAGAAAGCTGGCCCCCGCGCGCGTGACAATGGCAATGTCGCCCTCTTCCAGATAGGTGATCTGATCGGTCATCGGCGCAAGTGCCAAAGCATCTGAGCCCACGAACATCTCACCTTCCCCCCAGCCAATGGCCAACGGGCTGCCCTTACGGGCTGCTACGATCAGATCTTCTTCACCGTCAAACAGGAAACACAGCGCATAAGCCCCTTCAAGACGCGCAATCGTTGCTTTTGCGGCCTCCTCCGGGGTGCTCCCTTGGCTCAGGAACCAATCACACAACATCGCAACCGTTTCAGTATCGGTCTCGGTTTCGGCGGTCATCTGTTTGTCAGCCAAAAAGGCCCGCAACTCGCGAAAGTTCTCGATGATCCCGTTGTGCACCACGGCTACCTTGCCACGAGCGTGGGGATGGGCATTTTCCGTGGTCGCTGCACCATGGGTGGCCCACCGAGTATGTCCAATGCCCGAAGTGCCCGCCAGCGGCTCATGCACCAGCAGATCATTCAGATTGATCAACTTACCTAAAGCACGACGGCGATCCAATCGTCCGGCGTCAACAGTTGCAATTCCAGCGCTGTCATAGCCCCGGTATTCGAGACGCTTCAGCCCCTCAACTAGGATCGGTGCAGCCTGGTGATGGCCCAATACTCCGACAATTCCACACATAATGCATGCACTCCGATTAAAATTTATTTCAGCGCTTTAGCCTTGATATCCAGCAACCGCGCCCGCAACCGCCGGGCAAGACCCGGTTTATTTTCCTGTTTGGCCCGGGTCACAGCCAGAGCGCCCTCAGGCACATCTGCCGCGATCACGGAGCCCGCACCGACCAAAGCTTCGGCCCCGATCGACACAGGAGCCACCAGAGACGAATTCGACCCGATAAAGGCTTTTTCACCAATAATCGTCTGATGCTTGAGCACCCCGTCATAATTACAGGTAATTGTACCCGCGCCAATGTTTGCCTCGGCACCCACTGTAGCATCCCCGATATAACTCAGGTGATTGACCTTGGCGCCCGCCGCGATCTGAACTTTTTTGGTTTCAACAAAATTACCAATCTTCACGTTCTCAGCCAGCTCGCTGCCCGGACGCAGGCGGGCATAGGGCCCAACAACACTGCCCTGCCCTACGCGGCAGCCTTCGAAATGGCTGAAGGCACGCAGAGTGACACCATCTTCGATCACCACACCGGGACCAAAGACAACGTTCGGTTCGATCAATACGTCGCGCCCGACCTGTGTATCATAAGCAAACTGCACGGTTTCAGGGGCAACCAAAGTGGCTCCTTCGGCCATCGCCTGTTGACGGCGCTGCGCCTGAAAAACGGCCTCAGCTCCGGCCAGATCGATGCGCGAGTTCACGCCCAACGTCTCGGTCTCGTCACAGGTCACAGCAGCACACTGCTTGCCCGCAGCATTCGCGATCGAAACGATGTCTGTCAGATAGTATTCGCCGCTGGCATTGTCATTGCCGACCTGTGCAATCAAATCAAACAACGTGGCGCTGTCAGCGCAGACCACACCGGAATTGCACAGCGTAATCTCAAGTTGCTCAAGGGTGGCATCCTTGGCTTCAACGATACTGATCAGCCGGTCATTTTCGACCACCAACCGACCGTACTTACCCGGCACTGCAGCTTCAAACCCCAGCATCACCACATCGGCGCCATCAGCCCGCGCCGCTTGCATCGCACGCAGCGTATCGACGCTCACGAATGGCGTATCACCGTACAAAACAATGGCATCGCCCTCGAACTCCGCAAGCGCCGCTCGGGCCTGATCCACAGCATGGGCTGTGCCCAACTGCTCAACCTGCAAAACGACTTCGACTGACGGATCATGCGCCTGCACACGATCACGAACCAGATCGGCACCATGCCCGGCAACCACAACACGCCGACTAGGGGACAGCGGCGTTCCGGCTTCAAGAGCATGAACCACCAAAGGGGCTCCGGCGATGGGGTGTAACACCTTGGGCAGATCCGAACGCATCCGCGTCCCTTTACCTGCAGCGAGAATAATAAGGGCAAGTGTCATAATAATATTCTTTTAATAAGCCGGTTCATTCCTGTCGCAGTCCTAGCCAGAATCCCCTTCTTTGCCAAGCGACGGATACCCATTTGGCAACTTTGTTTCAGCCCGTGGCAGGAACACGCCGCCCTGCCCCAAGCCCCCTCCGACGGTACCGGCCATCGGAGGACACGTTTCTGGTCACTTAGTCATGCGATCCACGGCCAGAGCTTACAGAACCCCGGCGCTACTAAAGACACCAAAGAAGTTACCAATGACCTTGGAAATGGTCAGGGCATCATTAATCGGAGATTCAGTTGCCAGCACCAGATCATTGGGATTGATCTCAAAGTTACGAGCTGAAAACAGCCCATCAAACGTGGTCAAATCAACCGAGAACACAACCCGCGTATTACGGGGCCCCCGCTCCCCCGGCAACACTGCCGATGATGGGTATTCACGTAGAATCAAAAGTCCCTTGGGGTCAGCGCGGGTTTCGTTCACACCACCGATGATCGACACGGCGTCCATTGCCGACAAATTGTCCCGCGTGAAGGTATGCAGGTCTTCAGTGCCAGTGGCGCCAAAAGACAGAAAATACCGCTTGTCCGCCTCGACAAATACCTGATCTCCACCACGCAGCAGCGTGTCAAAGTTGGGACTGTCCAGCAACTTTTCGACCGAAGTGCCGAAAATGGAGTTTCCCCGCACCAAACGAATCTGCGGGTTGTTCAACCTCTGATCGACCCCTCCGCCATCCGACAACAGACTGCGGATTGTATAGTTGCGATCAGGCATCCGGTACGAGCCCGGCTCGTTCACGCCCCCGACCAACTCAACCGAATTCCCGCGCCCTTCTTTCATACTCAGTTGCACCTGAACCGAAGGAACAATCGCCTCGAGATCACTCTGCAATTGCTCACGCGCCAGATCTGGCGTCAGACCAATCACGCTGACATTCCCCACATAAGGCACAAACACGGTCCCATTCGAGGCCACCCGCACCTGCTCCAGTGGGACAACCCGCTGCAAATCCGTCGTCAGCAATGAATTTTCGCTGCTGTCCCAAATATTCAACGTCAGCACATCACCAGCCCGGATGATCTGCGTGTTTGCGCCCTGACTTTTCGAGATCCACGGCAAGCGCTCTTGGGTGCCCGTCGCAGGCCAGTGTTTCACCGTCGGTAAAAAGGCCCTATTGACCAAGTAGATGGCAAATTCGCCATTATCTTCCTGCACTTGGTCGATAATCTCATTGCTCGCTGGAGCACCTGCAGGCAGCCGTCCACAAGCAGTAAAAATCAAGCTCACACAACAACATAGAGCAAACTTCACGAGTAGTTTCATAAGAATTCTGGGCCTATGTCAAAATGGATAACCGTTGATCTTTGGGTATGCGCACGATACTGCCATGAAGAGTTCCGTCAATGTTTACAAGAGCACGCATGCAATTTCCCGATATTTTGGTTCTGGGCGCAACAGGTCGGATTGGGACAATCTTGCAACGCGTATGGACATCAGAAGTGGTGCACGGGCACGTCCTCTGGCACACCCGGGCGGCACCGCCTGATCAAGGTCAAAATTGGATTAGCTTTGACCCTCTCACCGATCCCGACGCTCTGACCCGCGCAGCGCAGGGGCGGTGCGCTATTCTGTGTCTATCTGGGGTTATTCCCGGGCGCGAACATTCTGGTGCAACGCTGACAGACAATATCGCCTTGGCGCTGGTTGCGTTGCGCAGCGCGGCAAAAACCGGGGCCCGCGTGCTGCTGGCGTCGTCCGCAGCGGTTTATGGCAACCAACCCGGCCTCCTCAGCGAAGAGTCTCCGGTTCACCCAGTCAATGATTATGGGCGATCAAAGCTGGAAATGGAGCGTCAGGCGCTCCACACTGCACAGGATCTGGGCGTACAATGCTGCGCGCTCAGAATCGGAAATATCGCCGGAATAGACTCTACTTTGGGGGGGTGGCGGCCCGGATTTCAGCTGGATCAATTTGCTGATGGTCGCACCCCACTACGTAGTTATATCAGCCCGCTCACCTTAGCACGCGTACTCGCAGACCTCGTGCATGCACCAGATCTGCCCGACGTTCTAAATGTTGCCAGCCCTGGTGCCATCGAAATGGGCCATCTCTTGGATGCGGCCCAATTGCCTTGGACACCACGCGCACCACAGGCCGATGTCATTCCCAAAGTGTGCCTGGATACCACGCGGCTCAGCCAATTCTCGTCGCATGCTTCACGGATAAACCCGTCCGAGACCCCTCCTGCGGAAATGATAGAGCAATGGCGCATTTTAGAGCCTAATATTCAGGTTTCAGGAGAATAATCATGACCTGGGACAAACGCCTATTTGATCTATTCTTTGCCTCCCTTTTGGTGATTATTTTGGGGCCTGTATTACTCGCAATTCTGATCTGGCTACAGGTCAAGCAAGGTGGCCCTCTGTTTTACGTGGCTGAACGGATGAATGGTATCGACCGTTCTTTCAAGCTGTGGAAATTACGTACCATGATCGAAGCCGAAGATGACTCGGGAGTGTCGGGTGGTGATAAAGAACAACGCATCACTCCGACGGGAGCATGGCTACGCTCAAAACGGTTGGACGAATTTCCCCAACTCTGGAACATTCTCAAAGGCGATCTTAGCTTTGTCGGCCCCCGTCCACCCCTGCGGCAGTATGTGGAACAATTTCCCGAACTCTACGCCGAAGTACTGAAATCCCGCCCTGGCGTGACAGGCTTAGCCTCAATCGCCTATCACGAACACGAAGCAACGCTATTGGCCCGTTGCAAGACCCGCGAAGAAACCGATGAAAGCTATACGCGCAACTGCATCCCTCGCAAAGCACAGCTGGACCTGATCTATCAAAAACATCAGAGTGTCTGCTACGATTTCGATATCGTTTTTCAGACCATCGGCCTTGTCTTCAACCGCAAGTGATTGCTTCTAGGCGCTCGCTCCAATCTGCCTTAAAGAAATACCATCCCCTTGTCCTCCCTCAGTTCCGGATCCTTTGAAGTGCCTGACCAGACCTCTTTTTCTGCAGCTCCCGTCGCGCTTGTCACAGGTGCGGCTGGTTTCATCGGTTCTCATGTCGCGCAAGAGCTGCTGGCCGCCGGTTGGCGCGTGGTTGGGTTAGACAGCTTGAACGCCTATTACGATCCAGCCCTAAAACAGGCGCGATTAGATCGATTGACCTTGCACCCACAGTTCACCCCCGAAATCGGCAAGCTGGAAGACCCCGACCGCTTGCGAGCCCTCTTCGAAACACATCGCCCGGCGCTCGTGATACACTTGGCCGCTCAAGCAGGCGTACGCCACTCGATCGATGCGCCGCGTGATTACCTTGAAGCCAATCTGATCGGAACATACGAACTGATAGAAGCCGCCCGCGCCTATCCCCCCAAACACATGCTGCTGGCCTCGACCAGTTCAGTGTATGGCGCCAACACCCAAATGCCCTATCGCGAAACAGACAAAGTCGACACCCAGATGTCGTTCTATGCGGCCACCAAAAAGGCCAACGAGGCGATGGCTCATTCCTATGCCCACCTCTATGGGCTGCCGATCACCATGTTCCGCTTTTTCACGGTCTACGGCCCCTGGGGACGCCCTGACATGGCCTATTTCAAATTCACCCGCGCGATCCTGAATGGCGATCCCATCGACGTCTACAACAACGGCGAAATGCGGCGTGATTTCACCTATATCGACGATTTGGTCAGCGCGATCGTCGCTCTCTCTGACTGTGTGCCAGGTCAGACGCCCGTTGGGGATCATGACAGCCTCAGCCCGGTGGCACCGTTCCGTTCCGTCAATATCGGCGCCAACCAACCTGTGGCGTTGATGGAATTCATTCAGGCTATCGAAACCGCACTTGGACAGCCTGCGATCAAAAACATGATGGGCATGCAACCCGGTGATGTTCCCGCCACTTGGGCCGAAACCCAACTATTGCGCGACCTGACAGGGGTTTCGATAACCACAGATGTCCGCACTGGCGTACAACGCTTTGTCGATTGGTATCGAGAGTATTACGGGATCACCGACGGATAGACGGGTAGGTGCGAAACCGCGCCGGATCTGCTAATATCTGCTCGAGATGGAAGAGGCAGCATGAACACATTTTTGACCTATCGGCTTTTTCTGCATCCATGGGCAGCATGTTGATAGCCTTGGGATTTGATGAAACCACAATGATCTAATTTAAATGGATTTTCGGGCTGGCAGTCCTTCTTGGCGCCGGCATTCCATTCGGAATCTTGGCGATAACTCTATCCAGGTGGTACGAAAGTATGATCGACGCCTCCACGATATACAAAAGACGCAACGATTAAGTATATCTCAGAAACAAGGTCCTTTTGAACTCTGCGCAGCCGTTCGCTATGCAACGGTCTTCATCCTTCTGGGCCGCAAAGAAGCTCATTATGGTCTTTGAAGCGCACTTATCTGCAATGTTACCCCCGCATCACACAGGGCATTGAAACCGCGCCTCAATTTATCGATTGTGGGCGCAAGTTTCCGAGCAGGTAAAACAAAAAGGATTGAGGCAAGATGCGCATTGCGATGATAGGCACCGGATATGTTGGGCTGGTCTCGGGTGTTTGCTTTTCAGATTTTGGCCATGACGTCATCTGCGTCGACAAGGCCGAGCAGAAAATCAAGATGCTACAAGCGGGTGAGGTTCCAATCTACGAACCCGGGCTGGACACGCTGATGGCCAAAAACGTGGCCGCCGGACGGTTAAGCTTTACCACTGATCTAACCGCTGCCGTGAGTGGGGCCGATGCGGTGTTCATCGCCGTGGGCACGCCAACACGGCGTGGGGATGGCCACGCGGATCTGACTTATGTCATGGCCGCCGCCAAAGAGATTGCCGAGGCCATAACCGACTACACCGTGGTCGTGACCAAATCCACTGTGCCACTTGGCACCAACCGACAGGTCAAACAGACCATTCACAAGGCCAACCCAACTGCAGAATTCGATGTCGCCTCGAACCCCGAATTCCTGCGCGAAGGCGCGGCGATTGATGATTTCATGCACCCGGATCGCGTGGTTGTCGGCGTACAAAACGATCGCGCCGCCGAGGTCATGGCCGACATCTATCGCCCATTGTACCTGCGCGACTTTCCGATCCTGACCACAGATCTGGAAAGTGCCGAGATGATCAAATACGCGGCCAACGCGTTTCTGGCAACCAAGATTACGTTTATCAACGAAATTGCAGGCCTGTGTGAACGGGTAGGGGCCGACGTCAAAGAGGTCTCTCGTGGGATTGGCATGGATGGGCGCATTGGCAACAAGTTCCTGCATGCCGGCCCAGGCTATGGTGGATCCTGTTTCCCGAAAGATACCGCCGCTTTGGCGCGCATCGGTCAGGACAATGCGTTTCCCATGCAAATCACCGAAACGGTTATGCGCGTTAATGACCAAGTCAAGAACCGCATGGTGGAAAAGCTGCGCGATGCACTGGACGGTACGTTCAATGGGAAAACCGTGGCTGTGCTGGGCGTCACTTTCAAGCCCAACACAGATGACATGCGGGATGCACCTTCGCTGACCATTGTCCCCACCTTGATTGGTGGCGGCGCAAAGGTTCGTGTGGTTGATCCGCAAGGCTACGCAGAAGGCGAGGCTCTTTTACCTGGGGTGAAATGGATGGATGATCCCTATCATGCAGTGCGCAATGCGGATCTGGTGGTCTTGCTAACGGAGTGGAACGAATTCCGCGCGCTGGATCTCAAACAACTTGCAAAGAAAATGGACGTGCCGCGCATGGTCGATCTGCGCAATATCTATTCCGAGAAATCCGCCAAACGGGCTGGGTTTGAACTGTATGTCGGGGTCGGGCGCTAACGCCTCAACACACAGCCTTCCCCTTTTTCTTCGCGCGTGGAACACAGCCAGTGTTTCGCGCGCGAAACATTTTCAAAGGGCGCTATTGATTACGCAGCCAGTCCTGAAGCGCCTCTGCGAGGGCGTCGCTTATCCCATCACCGACCAACTCAATACGGCTCTGATCCGGGGTAAATCGCATTTCAATGCCCTTTGTGACCCGTGTCACAATCCGCTCGCCTGCGGCTGGGCCTGAGGTGGTTGATCGCACGCGCGGACGCGCAGTCGGTTCTGGATCTGCTGGTAGAGCAGGGGCCTGTCTCTCCAACAATGTTTCCGACAGAATACGCATTTCGGTGGCGGCACTGTCACGAGGCATATCCTGAAGCCGCTTTTTCAGCAGATCTTCAAATCCGGGATCACGGATCAGTTCCCGCACCAAAGACAGACCCAACTTTTCACTAATTGCAGAGGGGAACCACAGTGTCGCATCAAAGGCATCCACCAGCGCAATAAAGGACCCGATTTTTGACCGCTTAGAGCGGGTCGCATTGCCAAACAACCCCTGCAAAGCCGCCCGTTGCGAGGGATAAACCCCTTCCTTCATGGCCCGCACTGCAATGCGGGCGCGTTCATAATGGGACAGGTTGACCCGGATTTCGTTTTCTTCGACCATAGCCACATAGGCATCTTGGGCTGTGTCTGGTGTAATCACCATCGCGCGAACGTGCGAGAATTTAGAGTCTGAAGTCTCTTCATAGAGCCTACGCAGCGCCGTTAGCCGCCGCCAACCAGAAATCAAACCATGGGTTCGCCCCCCCGCAGGGTCAGATAGCAGAACCACCTCAATGGGCATTTGCTGGCCGCGCGCGCGCAAAGAATCCACCAGCGCGGTCATCTCTTCTTCGTTCTGTTCCAAACGGTCCCGGACCAGATGACGATCGTCGATGGCGTCCAGGTCCAACAGTTCAATCATCCGCCCTTCGGCGCGGGCATTGCGTAGGGCCGCGCTGACTTCTTCCAAGGCCGCCGTCGCGGAGGCTTCGCCAGCAACCTGGGCAATAGGGGCGCTCATGGCCACAGGTATGGATTTGGTTTCGGGTGCGCGCTCTGCCTCGACAGGGCCCCCGAGGAATCCAGGTTGAGCTGGGGTTAGCCGTTTGCGTTTTGCCATATTTGATCCTCTGAATTGCCCTGTTTAGGGTCTGTTATTTTCTATTCAGCCGCCTGCTGCATTTCCAATTCACCACGTCGCCAGATGCCCAAAAGCAAGCGTTTGAAGGCGGCATAAGTGGCGTCAAAAGTTTCGCGCCCACGGGCATAGGTTTCCCGATTAAAATCACGGTAATCCGCTTCGTAAATCCCGTTCACCTGTTCACCAGCCTGCCCAATAAGCGCAGTGAAATCTTGCCGATGGGGGGATAGTGTCTTGCCCAAATAGGCCTGCATTAGACCCGATAATTCGCCCTGCTGCGCGCCGTCATAGCGGGTGATGACGGCGCGGACGGCATCCCATTCAAACCCCATTTCAGGGCGTCCCAATGCGCGGGCTGCAACGTTTTCCCCGTCTTCAATACTGGCGAAGGTGGAATGCAACATGTCAAAGAAGCGACCAGTTGAATCAAACTCCAGAAATGATGCGCCCAGAGGCACCAACAGGATGTCAGCGGCTGCCAATCCGTTGATGGTTAAATAGCCAAGTGCAGGGGGTGTATCGATGAACACAAGATCATAGTCGTCCAGCACCCCATCCGCCTCGAGACGGTCGGTTAAGGCATCCCACAGCTTCCAACCACGCGCCTGCATCCGCCAGACCGGGATTTGGAATTCAGCCCAATACAGATTCAGCTGCGCCCCGATCAGATCAATGTTGGGCCAGTGGGTCGACTGGATCACATCCGCTGCGGTCATCTCCATTGCCGCTGAGAGCCCCTCATCCAGCGGCTGAGGAGGATCACCCCGGTCCAGACGCCTTTGGTTCTCTATGCGCAGATGCTCGCCGTAGTGGCGCGCCAGCAGCGGAAAGGCGGTTTGCCATTCATCGTCGACTGTGCCGCCAAAGATCGAGGTCATCGATCCCTGACTGTCAAGATCAATTACCAGCACCTTGTAACCATCCAGTGCAGCAGACATTGCGAGATGTGCCGCGGTGCTGGTCTTGCCAACCCCACCTTTGAAGTTTGCCACTGCGACCATTTTGGCGGGCAACCCTTTGGGGCGGTAGGGGACGTATTCTTTAGCTTTGGATCCTTGGGCGCCAAAGAAGGCACGCAGGCGCAACACCTCGTCCAGAGTAAACCATTTGGCCCCCCCATCTGTTTCTGATTGGCCTTGTGGCAGGTCGGGATTCTGTTTGAGCACACGCCGGAAATGGGCCTGTGCGACAGGGATCAGATAGCGGGTGATTTCCCAAGTTGAAAAGAGACGCAGGTTCTTGCGCCCGTCTTCGTTCATGCCCCGACTGGCCAGATCGGTACGCCCGCGGGTGCAGGCCTCGGCGATGGAGGCAAAGCCTTGCGTGTCTGTGGGTAAGTCAAGATCTGCCAAGGCTGCATCGGGATCGATGTTGAAATAGGGCGGCAGGGGGATGGGGTCTTTTGCCATGGTGAAATTGCTCGATGTGTTGTGTTTTCATTAGTGTACCAAAAAAGGTGATACATGAAAGCAAAAGCCGCATGTGATCTGTTTTTTCTAAGTAAATAAGGGGGTGCTGGTGCTGATATAGCGCATATTTGTAGATTTGGCGATTTTTTTGGTTTGTTAGAGTCGTGTTATTTATGTGTTACAGGCTTAGGTAGGAGTGGGTAATCTTTTGAAAATAAAAGGACTTCCTATCATCTTTATGTTTTGAATGACTCTGAAACCCCGATAAACTGAATCCAAACCCCCGATAGAGTGACTCTGTAACCCCGTTGTGCGGGCATGTGGATAACTCTAGGTTGGCCGTCACTAAAACCACGAAAAAACGAGTCGGATACCGGCCATGAGCAGTGCAGTAACAGGGGCGGGGGGGCTTTTGCCCGACCGTCATAAGCAGAGTGATTTTTTCCTTTGCGATATTTTTGATGCGATCCCCAAGGATGACATCGCCAGTATGGAGCACCCGCTGTTCTCGTTGGCGACGCGCCCGGACCGGCGGATTTTGCAGTATGATCACAATGGAACCGAGATCACGGTGACGCCCTCGGTGCGCGGATTGGCGACGATCCACGACAAGGACATCTTGCTGTTTTGTATTTCGCAGCTGATGGCAGGGATCAACGCGGGGCGGACCGTCAGCCGGACGCTGCACCTGAAGGCGCATGATCTATTGGTGGCAACCAATCGCGAAACCAGCGGTGACTCTTATCGCCGTCTGCGCGAGGCGTTTGAACGTCTTGCCGGTACACGGATCACTACCAATATCGTGACCGGCGATAAAGAGGTCACTACCGGGTTTGGCCTGATCGAAAGCTGGCAGATCGAACGCAAGACTCGCGGCGGGCGGATGGTCAGCGTGGCGGTCACGCTCAGCGAATGGCTGTTCCGGGCGGTGGTGTCGAAATCAGTACTGACGCTGAGCCGGGATTATTTCCGTCTGCGCAAACCGCTGGAGCGGCGGATCTATGAATTGGCGCGCAAACATTGCGGACGCCAACCAGCCTGGACCGTGTCGGTGGATACGTTGCTCAAGAAATCTGGCAGTGCCTCCCCGCGCCGGGTGTTTCGTAAAATGTTGCGCGACATGATCGAAGCAAACCATTTGCCGGATTACGAGATAGAAGAGGTCCCGGGCGACCTGATGCGGTTCACGCCGCGCGGTGGGTTGGTGTCTGTGGATGTGCCTCCTCCGATCCTCAGTGCCGATGCGCTAGAGGAAGCGCGCCGCCTGATGCCAGGCACGGATGTGTATGCGCTCGAGGCGGACTGGCGCGGGGTCTGGGCGCGGACCGGGGCGCAGCGGTTGCGCAAGCCAGATGCGGCGTTTTTAGGATGGGTGAAAAAGCGCAAGGGGTAGGGGAAGAGGCGTACTCGTTACTCGGGTTCTGCGTTTGACCGATATAGCCTGAGTCATTTGTAGATCTGATCAGATCGGACCTATGCCCCATTTATAGAACACTGTCTGGCGTGAATGAAATTACGCTTCGCTCGGGCTGATCAGTCCAATTCTCTGCAGACGGGTCGTTTGCTGCCAAGAGCAGAGTGAGGGCGTTTGCAATTGTAGAAATTGCACCCATTTCCCAGCACCCACCCGCGACGCTGATCTGGCGGCCCAATTGTGCAGGGAAACTGCTTTGTATTTCAGGCTTCGCTACAGCCTTTCGACGAAGGTACTGTGGGGGTAACGGCTTTTCCTGCATCAATATTTTACACCAAGACGCAAAAGCTCGCCTCCAGTGTGCCCGGTTTTGCGGCTACCAATATATTAAAATGATACCAAAACTATCAATTAATTGACTCATGCCGTTTTAGCAGGCTCAATAGTTAATAAATAGATAAGATTTCTTGTTGGCATCGTTTGAATTGCCAAATTTATGAAAAATACCGGGGTTTTCTGAATAAATTCCCCTAATGGGAGGGATTCTCTGATGGCGCACGAACCTGATGGTGTACTGGACAATGGCGCAACCCCATCAACGGTGGTTACCCTGAGCGGTGTCACCAACATTGATGCTCAGCTGACAGCCCGAAAATGGACCGACTACGATCTGACATACAGCTTTGTTGATCTCGCATCAGATATATCCGCAGATTACGCCCTACTACCCTCTGTCATCGCAGGTTTTTCCGCCTTGAGCGCCGCACAGGAAACTGCCGCGCGCTATTGGTTTGACCAATACGCCAGCATTTCCGGGCTGACGTTCACCGAACTTGATGGCCCCGAAGGCGCCTTGAACGAGGACGAAGAAGCCACGATCAGGATGTTCAACAATTCCAACCAGGCCACGGCGTTTGGATACTACCCGGGCGACTCAGCAATCGCAGGGGACACTTATTTTGGGGGGACCGGCGACAACCCCGCGCGATACAACTTTGACTGGGTGACTGTCGGGCATGAACTTGGCCACACTTTGGGCATGCAGCATGGCCACGAGGGCAGGCTCCTGGAGCCCGACAACAATTCGTCCGAATATTCGATCATGACGTACCTGACATACGTGGGCGATCCGGGCGGGGTCAATACGGCAGGTCCGGACAATAATCCGCAAACCCTGATGATGGCGGATATTCAGACTATACAGTACAATTACGGTGCGAATTTCGACTTTAACGCATCAAACACAACATACACGTTTTCGACCACGACCGGTGAGATGTTCGTTAATGGCGTTGGCCAGGTTGCAGGGACAGGCAACAAGATTTTCCGCACGATCTGGGATGGTGATGGATTCGATACATACGACCTGTCAAATTATACCACCAATCTGCTGATTGATCTGCGTCCCGGGATGCACACGGATCTTGATGTCGGGGGCAATGCGCAACGCGCCGATCTGGATTTCTTCGGAACGCCCAACACTCATATGGCCCGCGGCCATATTTTCAACGCGCTGCAATACAACAACGATTCCCGTTCCCTGATCGAAAGCGCGATTGGTGGCTCTGGCAACGACTCGATTGTCGGTAATGACGGCAACAATGCTCTGAATGGTGGGTCTGGGGATGATACGATCCTTGGGGGTGAGGGCAACGACACCATCACGGATGGATTGCCCTCTGGCGGCGGCGCTGACATTCAGGGTAATGATATTATCAATGCCGGTGCTGGTAACGATATTGTTCGTGTGAATTATGTGGCTGGCACCGGAAGCTACAATGGCGGAGCAGATAGCGATACTCTGGATATCAGAGGAGACAATACCGCTTTCACCGGCGGCAATGCGATAGACCTTGGTGCGGCGTCCTGGACGTCGTGGGGATCAACATTCTCACAGTTTGAACACATAGATGCGGGCAGTGGTGCGCATGACATCACCGGGTCAAGCGTCGCTAATCTGATCCAGGCAGGGGGGGGCGACGATACGATCCGCGGCGAAGGCGGCTTTGATGTGCTCTTCGGCCAAGGCGGGATCGATCAGGTCTTTGGCGGTGCCGGAAACGATGTCATTAGAATCAACACAGGCGATGATGGCGTCGGCGAAACCTACGACGGGGGTGCGGACAGTGATACTATACGGGTCGTTGCCATTGGGGGGGGGACCATCTTCAATCTGCGCGATGACACGGTGACCTCGATCGAGCATCTGGATTTCACCAATTTGTACAACGTGAGTGCGACGGTCGAAATGAATGCGTCGCAGGTGACGCTTGTCGGTATTCAGGCCACGGCGCATGTCGGAAACACCAACAAGCTTAACATATTCATGAACGGCGCAGCGGCGTTGGATTTGTCCGGTATCAGCATTTCCGGGTTCACCGAACCGGGCGATGGGGTGATGATTACCGGCGATACGATGCTCGCGCAGAACATCATCGGCTCGATGGTCAATGACACGATCACGGGCGTTGGTGGTGAGAACACCATCGAGGGTGGTCTGGGCAACAACGACATGGATGGTGGCGCCAGTCGGAATGACACCGCATCTTATGCCGGGGCGGCCTCGGGCGTCACTGTGGATCTGGGGCTGACCACGGCCCAGAACACAGGTGGTGCTGGTACAGATACGTTAACCAATTTCGAGAACCTTCTTGGGTCGGCCCACACGGATCATCTGACCGGTGATAATAATGACAACCGTATCGAGGGCGGTCTGGAAGCAGACACCATCATGGGCCTGGGGGGCGCGGACACTCTGCTTGGCGGTGAGGGGGACGACCTGATTAAGGGCGGGTTTGGAGCAGACAGCCTGGATGGCGGTCTGGGAACCGGAGATACCCTGTCGTTTGAAGGCGATCAGCGCATCATAACCGTTAATATGGATTCCGCCCGTGCCACTGCGAGTTCGAGTACGATTGAGCTCGCAAATGCGCCAACGACATCTGCGGTGCTGGCTGCCGCGCTAGTGGGCGACATCTACATCAACGTGCATACAGGCAACTTTCCATCCGGAGAATTGCGTGGGCAAGTTGGCCCCGTTCTGAGCGATACCACTGTCGGCTTGGTTCGCACGGTTGTATTTGAGAATATCCTGCTTGATCCCGCAAATCAGGTCCCACCGGTCGCATCAGACAATGTGGGGTTTGCGACCCTGACCATGGTCGATAACAACGGAGCGGTGAGCTATTCGATCAGTACGATCATGGACCTGAACGTAACTGGGATCACAGCGGCTCACCTTCATGAGGCACCACCAGGTTCAAATGGCGGTGTGGTTGCGAACATTCTGGGGGCCGGAGGGGTCGTATCAACTTCGCGCGAACAAGACATTGCGATTAACTTCGAGAATGTGATTGGCGGTTCCACTGGTGATTATCTCAACGGAAATTATGCTTCGAACCGACTGGAAGGCAGGGATGGTTCCGATAGGCTGGATGGTGGACGCGGCGGCTCCAATACTCTGGTTGGCGGGCTTGGTCAGGACGAATATTTCATTCGATTCGCTGGCGATACGATTGTTGAGGTGGCCGGAGAGGGCACCGCTGACGAAGTCCAGGCCTTTATCAATTTTGCACTTGCCGCTGACGACGATATTGAAATTCTAGAGGCTCACTTTTCGCTCAGCTCTACCTTAACTCGCAGTCTGACCGGCAATGCACTGGCGCAAACCATTACGGGGCACAGCGGTAAGAACACGCTGCGTGACGGGGCAGACGGCATGGCCGGTGCCGCCGACACCATGAGGGGGCTGGACGGCGATGACACCTACCGGGTGAATAACTCGGCGGCTGTCGTTGAGGAAAACACCGGCGAAGGCACCGACCGCGTCATCACCTATGTCAACTATGCGCTGGGGGCGGGTCAGGAGATCGAGCGCCTGCAAACGGATTCAACCGCGGGCACCAGCACGCGGAGTTTGCAGGGCAACGAGCTGTCTCAGTACATTCTGGGCAACAACGGCAGAAACACGCTGCGCGACGGTGCTGACGGCGTGGCGGGTGCTGCCGACACGCTGGTGGGCCTGCAGGGCGATGACACCTACCGCGTCAACAACTCAGGCACTGAAGTGCGCGAAAAGGTT
>NZ_BAABWT010000012.1:0-139096 GCF_040365955.1 Phaeobacter sp. NW0010-22 | reverse complement strand
TACGGCTGCACGAGTGCGCATCATTTCGCGTCCTTTCGATCGGAGAGAGAGTGATGTGCCTAACGCGGGGCACATCAAGATCATTAGAGTTCAGAGCAGGGGGCGTTAGACTTCGGTAAGCTCTTTTTCTGCCCCAAGCATCTTTTCCATATACCCAAGAAAGTCCCATATGGTGCCCTCTAGGTCGTCTGGTGCCAGGGGCCCACTGGAATAATACCGCGTGTTTTGCGCGATTTGCAGAGTCTCAAGTTTCTCTTTGTCTTCTGCGTTGAACGACTTACACAAATTGACGTAATCGACAACTTCCGGATCCGTCGGGTCGGTTTTCAAGCCACAGACACCCCAGCGAATGGCAACCTTGTCAGCACCGGCCGGACGCAAGCACAGGAACAACGTATAGTTGGACGCCACCGCACAGACAAAGCTGGGGAAGGTGTTGAACAAAACAGAGTTGTTTTTCTCTTCATCGGTCATGTCAGGGTGGAAGGGGCCACGCGGGGGGAAATCGGAGTGGTAATACGCCCGGTATGCGGTCCAACGGTCCTGTCCTGGAACTTTTTTACACAACTGGGTTGGCGTCATTGGCTGCAATGTTTGCGGGTGTGTTGAAAACAGATGATACCCTTCCATGAAGTTCTCGGTCAGGTTTTTCCAGTTGGTTCCCCAAACAGCGGTGTCTGAAAACAAGAGATTGCGGTCTTCGTGATGGTAGTTTTGTAAAATGTCTTGCAAACCACCTAGCTGTTCAGTCAGCGGCGCAGCCTTGCCATCCAGATTTACAAAAATGAAGTTGTTCCAGATTTCTGTTTTAAACTGAGGAAGGCGACACCCTTTCAAGTCAAAGTTCTTGGCCTTTTTCATCAATGGTGCGGTCTTTAGGCATCCATCTGTATCATAGGTCCAGGCATGATACTGGCAAACAAATGACCGACGGTTTCCGCGTTCATTTGTTTCAACCATGTTGCCCCTGTGGCGACATACGTTGGAAAGAACATAGACTTCGCCGTCATGACCGCGTGACACCAAAAGCTGCTCATCAACAAGTTCTGTCGTGTAAAAATCCCCGGCATTCGGGATTTCACCTACATGACCAAGGCAAACCCATTCTCGATGAAAAATGTGTTCCTTTTCGAGCTCAAGAAAGTTCTCTGAGGTGTAAAAGCTGGTTGGCATGGTTCGAGCCTGCTCGCGATCCAACGCCTTTAGGTTTGTCAGTTCCTGACGGAGTTTTTCGACTGTCATCGTTTGCATGCCGGGCATCTGATTCCTCTGGAATGTGTAAACTGTGATCACAGATTACTAACACACATGCTTGATGTGCGCCAAGATAAAACTTCGCGCGACGTTGTAGCCTGCAAAATGGAAAGGCTCGCACTGCACCGAGTGTTGCAACTAAGATGAAATGTCACTTTTGGTGGTTAGCAAGCTTGGCTGGGTAGAGAGTACATCTCAGAAATAGGTGCTTTAAACCTTGAACTGTTGTCGCCAACATGGAGGCAATACGCATTATTTTGGGAAGTACTGCATAGATTTTGGCCGCCGAAATGAGTGCAAATATCCCGTAATAGCCAATGAGGATAGGCTGCTCTCCGTCCTTGAAGAAATTGCGCTTAGCCTTGCGATAGACGGTCGTGATCGATCCGTCGCGCCATCCCTGTGAGATTGACCTTTTTGATTCAAAAGACCTTCGACTGGGCGCCGTTCGGTTAGATCTAACTCATTCGGGTGCATGAATTGTTATCCACACTTTCCCTTAGAAAAGAGGAAAGATCGCTTCCCAGTTTAGGATGTGTACTGTGTGAGCGATAGTTGAACTGCGACTCTTGTTGGGCTTAGGGTAGGGGCATCATCTCATTTCCTCCATCATTTTTTCGCGGAAGACCTCTGCGGGTGTTTTCCATCCCAAGCATTTTCGCGGCGTATTATTCAGTCTGTCACAGATTTTTCATGTCCTGGTCCGTCATTGATCTGATGTCACGTTTGCACGGAAGCCAACGTCTGGCGCGGCGGTTGGTGTTCTCGACTGTTCCTTTTTGCCAAGGTGAGGACGGATCGCAGAACCACGTTTGCGTCCCTATCTCAGCCTCAAGGTGCGGCCTGTCCATGAACTCTGATCCACGATCAAAGGTGATCGACCGACGTGCTTGATGGGGCAGGTCTTTGATCGCTTCGATGATCTTGCCCATCACAGGTTTGGTGCGACGGTTCGGGTTCTTCAGGATCACAGTGAACCGGCTGACCCGTTCGACAAGCGAAGTGACGTTTGTCTGCCCAAGATTCTGTTTAAACAACATCAAATCGCCCTCCCAATGCCCAAACTGGCGGCGGTGGGCCACGTCATCGGGGCGGAACAGAATGCTGACATCGCGATGGAATTTGGGTTCGCGACGCTTGCGCATGCGCCGTGGGCGACGGGCAACACGATGCGTGGGCAGGTACCACCACAGGTCATCACGCATACCATCTTTGGAATAGATGTAGCGGTATATCGTTTCTTGGAACACGCGCGGCTTTGCTCGTTCTTGGATCATGCGGTTGCCGATCAGCTCGGGCGTCCAGCCGTCTTTGATCCGCTCGATCACACTTTTGCACAGTTCGGGATATTTGATGAGCTTACGGTCCCGTGCACGACGATCCGCCTGCATCAGATGTGCAGCGGCACCGTAGTAGCCATCGTGCTTCGGCATGCTCTCATCTGAGAAGTGATTGCGTTTGAGTTCCCGGAAGATCGTCGACCTGCAACGCTTCAAAACGCGCGCCATCTCATCGACCGGGACTTTTGCGTGCCTCCAGCGTTCTATTCTGCGTCGTTCTGTGATACTCAATTGCGTGTAAGACGTACCCATAGCGGTTCCTCTGGTCAGATAAACTACTGTTTTCTAACAAGAGTCGCAGTTGGGGGTAGCGCGCGCCCTGCTTGGTGAAGGTGTTCGTGTAATCAATGTTATGTTAAAAAAATTGTTAACCCAGTGAAATCAAAACCCCAGAACGCCAGATCCCCTAAAACAGGAATTTGGTTTAGGGGCCGTGGTCACTGAAATGCGCCTAACAAGGCAAACCCATTAGTTGACGAGCTTATACACGAATGCTCAGAAGTCTTCGCCGCCCATTCCCCTCATTGCTTGAACTTGTGTGACTAAACGGTGTGAAAAGTACAGCGCGCTCGGGCTGCCTAGCTAGAATGGAGATGTTCTTCGAGTTTAGCAAAGCACTGGAGCTGTCAGGTTTTGATATCAATCATAGGCATAAGTTATGGTCACTATTTGAAATATAAATTTCTTATTATCAATCTTACCGCTTAGTCTGAAGTCACGGAGTCGGACACGAGTTTGACAATCCACCTGAACAACCGAAAACCTGAACGGGAGTGAGAACATGGACGGAAACAACGTAGGGAAATGCCCGGTCGCACATGGTGCAACAAACGTGGGAATGCGTTCGAATAAGGATTGGTGGCCCAACCAACTCAACCTTCGCATCCTGCATCAAAATTCGACCAAATCCGATCCCATGGGGAATGGTTTTGAATACGCAGCCGCATTCAAGACGCTTGATCTAGAAGCGCTCAAAGCAGACTTGAGTGCACTGATGACCGATAGTCAGGATTGGTGGCCTGCTGATTATGGTCACTATGGTGGGTTGTTCATTCGCATGGCTTGGCACAGTGCGGGCACCTATCGCACCGCCGATGGACGCGGCGGTGCAGGCACCGGTCAACAGCGATTTGCGCCGCTAAACTCCTGGCCGGATAACGGCAACCTCGACAAGGCACGGCGCCTGTTGTGGCCGATCAAGCAGAAATATGGCAACAAAATCTCATGGGCCGACCTCATGATCCTTGCTGGCAACGTCGCGATTGAATCGATGGGCGGTGAAACATTCGGTTTCGCTGGTGGCCGCGCCGATGTCTGGGAACCAGAAGAAGATGTCTACTGGGGGGCTGAAAACGAATGGCTTGCACCCGACGAAAACCCCCACAGCCGGTATTCGGGCGAGCGTGATTTGGAAGACCCGCTTGCTGCTGTTCAAATGGGTTTGATCTACGTAAATCCTGAAGGACCAAATGGTGTACCAGACGTGCTCG
Organism: Phaeobacter sp. NW0010-22; assembly: GCF_040365955.1. Lineage (NCBI taxonomy): Bacteria > Pseudomonadati > Pseudomonadota > Alphaproteobacteria > Rhodobacterales > Roseobacteraceae > Phaeobacter > Phaeobacter sp. NW0010-22. The sequence continues at coordinate 135,012 of NZ_BAABWT010000012.1, read as the reverse complement.
CTTCGGGCCGCGATGTACGCGAAACTTTCGCTCGCATGGCAATGGACGATGAGGAAACCGTGGCGCTGATTGCCGGGGGGCACACCTTCGGCAAGGCGCATGGTGCTGGAGATCCTAGCTTGGTGGGTCCCGAGCCAGAAGCTGCTCCGATAGAACAGATGGGATTTGGTTGGATCAACACCCATGGCACGGGCAAGGGTGACGATACCACAACTTCAGGTATCGAAGGCGCTTGGACGGCGAACCCGGTTCAGTGGGACAATGGTTATTTCGACCTTTTGTTCGGCTATGATTGGAACGTGACGAAATCGCCCGCAGGTGCATGGATCTGGGAGCCGGTTGGGGTCACCGAAGAGGATATGGCACCGCAGGCGCATGATCCGTCCAAAAAGGTTCCTACCATGATGACCACCGCCGATATGGCGATGCGTATGGATCCGATCTATGGCCCGATCTCTAAGCGCTTTCACGAGAACCCAGAGGAGTTCCAGAAAGCCTTTGCCCGCGCTTGGTTCAAGTTGACCCACCGCGACATGGGGCCACGTGCGCGTTATCTGGGCAAAGAAGTCCCGGTCGAAGAGATGATCTGGCAAGATCCGATTCCAGCGTCAGAAACTGCAACCGATCTCGATATCAGGGCGTTGAAAGCATCCATTCTGGCTTCGGGGCTGTCAGTCTCTGATCTGGTGAAAACCGCATGGGCGTCAGCCTCGACCTTCCGTGGCTCGGACATGCGTGGCGGAGCAAATGGTGCGCGTATCAGACTCGAACCTATGAACCGCTGGGAAGCAAACGAGCCGGAAGAATTGGCACGGGTATTAGGAGTATTGGAGGGCATCAAGAAAGCCTCACCTCAGTCGGTATCAATGGGGGACCTTATCGTGATTGGTGGCGCAGCGGCCATCGAGAAGGCTGCCAAGGATGCAGGCCACGACGTCAATGTTGCAGTCACACTTGGCCGTGGCGATGCAGCACAGGATATGACTGATGTGGAAAGCATCGGTCATTTGGAGCCTGTTGCCGACGGTTTCCGTAACTTTCAAAAGCAGGAGTATTCAATCTCTCCAGAGGAGTTATTGATCGACAAGGCCCAACTTCTGACATTGACCGCGCCGGAAATGACCGCGCTTGTCGGAGGGCTGCGCGTACTGGGCGCCAATCACGGAGGGAGCACACATGGTGTCTTCACTGACAAAGTCGGGACGCTTTCGAACGACTTCTTCGTGAACTTGCTTGATATGGGCACGGAATGGTCAATGAAAGGCGATCGTACGTATGAAGGTCGCAACCGCGCATCAGGCGACGTCAAATGGACCGCAACGCGCGTCGATCTCGCCTTTGGCTCAAATTCCCAGCTTCGCGCCTTGGCCGAAGTTTATGGCCAAGACGATGCTGGCGGCAAATTTGTAGCTGATTTTGTGGCAGCATGGGACAAGGTTATGAACGCAGATCGCTTCGACCTAAACTGATCGATCTGCTTCAGATTTGAAGACCTAAACGAGCGCCTCTAAGCACTGGGGCGCTCGTTTTTCTTTTTCACAGCATTTCATGGACCTACTGCTTGTCATTTCGTTTCGGTCCTTAGGGCTATCACAAAGGCACGGTTCAAAACTTGCCCCCGCCGCGCGTATAGCACTGTGCCCACTCGCATTTTGCGTCGTATTCCTTCTCACATTGTTGTTTCGGGTAATTTACCTGTCCCTCAATTCGGGTATTGACGAAAAATCCTATAAATGAGTATGGACGCGTGTCGGTGTCCTTCGGGACCTAAGAGGGAATTCGCCGTTCGGGTTTATCCGGACGAACCGAAACTGCCCCCGCAACTGTAGGCGGTGAGCCAACCCCATATTGCCACTGGACCCTTAGGTCTGGGAAGGCGGGGAACGCTACAATCCGCCAGTCAGGAGACCTGCCGACATGTAAACTGAACCACCGGGCGGGGTTGCTCGGGAAAGGATCGCGATGCGACTGTCTCTTTTGCGCTGTGCATGGATTGATGCATTTGCCTGCTCGGACGCTGGCCTTTTTTCTATTCCAAAAACCCCGGCATCGGATCTACCGGAGCCAATACAATGACATCCAAAATTATCACGCTGACTGCGCTGGCCACTGTGCTCAGCGTACCCGCTTTTGCTAACGAAACCGCATATCCGTTATATTTGGAGAACTGCGGTCACACTATTACCTTTGAGAAAGCCCCTGAAAGCACGGTCACCATCGGTCAGTCCACGACTGAAATTCTTTACCTGTTGGGCCAACAGGACAAAATCACTGGCACCTCGGTCTGGTTCAACCCGGTTCTGCCTGCGTTCAAGGACATCAATGATAAGATCGAACGCATTGCGGATAATGATCCCAGCTTTGAAAGTGTCGTTGGTAAGAAGCCGGAATTGGTCACAGTCATGTATGAATGGCACGTAGGTGCCGAAGGCATGGTGGCTACACGCGAGATGTTTCACGACGTGAATGTGCCAACCTATGTGATGCCCACCGATTGCGCCGCCAAGGACAATACTGTTGGGTCTGACGGTACCCGGTCCGAGTTGTTCTCAACCGATCAACTTTATACCAGCATTGAACAGCTTGCGGAAATCTATGATGCACAGGTCGCTGGGGCCGCATTGGTCCGCGACCTGAAAACACGCGAGGCGCAGGCCATTGCCAAGGCCGAGGCACTGAACCTGTCTCAAGGCAGCTCAGCACTGTTCTGGTTTTCATCCGCAGACATGGAGTCCGATCCCTACGTTGCCGGACAAAAAGGCGTGCCGGCTTACATGATGGATAAGCTGGGCATCGACAACGTGGTGACCTCTGGCGAGGAATGGCCATTGGTCGGCTGGGAAACCATCGCCAAGGCTGACCCCACTTTCATTGTGCTCGCAAAAATGGATCGCCGCCGCTTCCCAGCGGATGACATCGAGAAAAAGCGCGCCTTCCTGATGACCGATCCGGTGACCAAAGAGATGTCCGCCGTAAAGGCAGGCCGGATCATCACAATCGATGCCCACGCGATGAGCCCAACCGTCCGCGCCATCTATGCGCTTGAGCAGATCGCAGAAGAACTGCCCGGATTTGGTTTGACGCAATGACGGCAATAGACCGGCCTTTTTATCGCCGGTCTCATTGGCATTGGGGGCTTGTAGTGCCCCCAGTGCTTTTGGCCGCGCTGTTATTTGGAGCCTCGCTAGGGGAAACCAACATTCCAGCCAACGTGGTGCTGCAAGTACTCGCCAATAAACTGTTCGATGCTGGCTATCCAGTGGACCGGATTGATGAGGGCATTGTGTGGAACTATCGCATGTCCCGCGCGGTTGTGGCGGCCTGCTGCGGCGCGGGTTTGGCCTTGTCCGGCGTCATCTTACAGGCACTGCTGCGCAACGCGCTGGCGGATCCTTATCTTCTGGGGATCTCGGCCGGCGCGTCGACCGGCGCGGTTGCGGTCACGGTAATCGGCTTGGGCGGAGGGCTGATATCCCTGTCCCTTGGCGCGTTTACGGGTGCCTTGATGGCCTTTGGTTTTGTCGCTCTGCTCGCCCATGCTGCTGGTGGTGGCGCCGGGCTGCGTGCGGCGAGCGTCATTGTGCTGGCAGGGATCGCGGGGTCACAAATGTTCAACGCCATAACCACGTTTCTGATTACAAAATCCGCCAACGCCGAACAATCCCGCGCAATCATGTTTTGGCTGATGGGCAATATGTCAGGGGTCCGTTGGCCCGATGTAACAACCGTCGTACCAGCGGCAGTACTCGGGGTCGGGGTCTGTCTATGGAATACACGCGCACTGGATGCATTTACATTCGGAGCCGACAGCGCAGCGTCACTGGGAGTTTCCGTGAAACGGGTGCAGTTGACCCTGATCGGTATCGCCGCTCTGGTCACCGCCGTGATGGTCTCGGTCGTCGGGGCAATCGGCTTTGTGGGTCTAGTGATCCCCCATGCGATGCGGTTCATGGTTGGCCATCGACACGGCATACTGGTGCCCGCCTCGGCGTTAGCGGGCGCTGTGTTTTTGATCTTTGCAGATGTGATTTCACGCGTGATTATCCCCGGTCAGGTCTTGCCAATCGGAGTTGTCACTGCGTTGGTCGGTGCGCCCGTGTTTGCCCTTATCTTAATTAACGGGCGGGCCTCCCGATGATCCTGTCGTGCGAGAACCTCGGTTGGGAAACACAGGGCAAGCAAATCGTCCGCGACATTTCCCTAACTGTGAACGAAGGTGAAAAGCTGGGTCTGATTGGGCCAAATGGATCCGGTAAATCCACCTTCCTGCGCATGCTTGCGGGGATCCGCAAACCGAACAGGGGCTCCGTTCATCTTGACGGCCAGAGCATGACGCAGCTGCGTCAGCGCGACATTGCTCAGCGGGTGGCATTGGTTGAACAGCATGCAGACACTGCTGATCGTATATCAGTGCGCGATGCTGTGGAGTTGGGCCGTACGCCCTGGCTTTCTGCCCTGCGCGGCTGGGGCTCTCAAGACGATGCTATCGTGGCGCGCGCGCTGACAGATGTCGACTTGACTGGTTTCAATCACCGACATTGGCATACGTTGTCGGGTGGTGAACGCCAGCGGGTTCATATCGCCCGAGCGTTGGCGCAACAGCCAAAGGTTTTGCTGCTAGATGAACCAACCAATCACCTCGATATTCGCCACCAGCTTTCGATCCTGCATTTGGTTACGCGCCTTCCCGTCACCGCAGTCATCGCCTTGCACGACCTCAACCAAGCAATGCTTTGTGACCGAATCTGCGTGTTGCAGAACGGGCAGCTTAGGGCGGTTGGAACACCAGATGAGATCTTAACCGGAGATTTACTAGGCGAAGTCTTTGGCGTTTGCGCCCATTTCCTTACTGATCCGGCAGATCAATCTCGGGTCATCCGATTCCACACGGCCATGTGAAGGGCAACTGACACCTCATGCGAATTTTACTTGCCCTGTTTCTCTTTTTAATCCCGAACTTCGCCAGCGCCGAGTTGCATGAAGTTGAGATGCTCAATCGCAATGAAACTGGTTCGATGGTTTATTCGCCAAATTTTTTGCGGATCTCGTCTGGCGATTCTGTGAGGTTTTTGGCAACTCGTCCCGGCCACAACGCCGCAAGTATCGACGGTATGGCCCCTGATGGTGCAACGCCATTCAAAGGCAAAATCAACGAAGAGATCGAAATTACGTTCACCATTCCAGGCCTCTATGGCATCAAATGCACACCCCATTTTGCCATGGGTATGGTCATGTTGATTCAGGTGGGCCCTACACCAGCGCTGCCCCACAATTTACCTGCCGAGTTACCATCACGCGCACGGGATCGCTTGCTTGCCTATATTGCCGAGCTGTCAGAATGAATGCCCACCAATCCGAACCCAACTTGACGGGCTCGGATTGCGAGTTCAGCAGTTTAGAGCTTTATGCGAAACTTCGCGAAACCTGTGTCGGACGCTCCAGCTGGCTCGATTGACACGCCTTCGACGCTCTCCGCATAGCCAGCACCCGCAGGACCCGTTTCAAATATTACCGTAGTGTCAGCAAGCGGAGCAAAGGACCAATTTGCATCTGCTTTGGGGCTCACGGTGCCTTGATCAACCAAATAGCGCACAATGATATCGCGGTTTGTATCTGGTCCTTCAAAGACGACCGTGTCGCCCTTGGCACCGGGGAAGCTGCCGCCCCCTGACGCTCGATAATTATTAGTGGCCACAATGAACTCTTTGTCCATGTCCAGCGGGGCACCATCAAACATGAGGTTGGTGATGCGGCTGGAATTTGCACTTGCGACTGCACCGTCTTTGTTGAATCTGGATGGCTGAGAAAGGTCGATTTGATAACTTACACCGTCCATCACATCGAAATTATAACTCGGGAAACTTGGGTTCAGCAAAGGTGCGTCCTGTTCGCCCACTTCGACTTGGTTGAACATGCCCGCTGAGCGTTCCAGCCAGTCTTTGACCTGCTGCCCCGTCACCTTCACCGCGCGGATTGTATTGGGATAAAGGTAAAGATCGGCGACGTTCTTGATCGCCACATCCCCAACCGGCACATCAGTGTAATACTCTGGGCCTCCGCGGCCACCGGCCTTGAATGGCGCAGCAGCAGAAAGGATGGGCAAACCTTCGTAAGCGGTGCCGACCATTTGCTCTTTTATGTACCATAGCTGCGCGTTGGATACGATTTGCACAGATGGATCATCTGCAACGAGGGCAAAGTAGCTATGCAGCGGCGCGTCTGTTTTGCCGACGGCTGTGCGCACGTACTTAAGAGTCTCTTCATGTTCTTTGGTCGCTGCAGCCAACACTGGGGCGTAATCCTCGGCAAGTGCAGTATACGAACGATCTTCATTGCGTTTCGAAATTGGTCGGGCTTCAGCCGTATGTGAAAGCACGCGCCAGCTGTTGCCGTCCCGTTCGATCAATAGGTCGAGAAGACCCATGTGGCTGCCCCAGAATCCACCCATGACCCCGGGTTTGCCACCAATGGTGCCTGCCTCTGTGTCAACGCCAGAAATGTCAGTATATTTCGAAGATGGGAAAACAAGGTGGCTATGACCCGTAAGGATCGCGTCAATGCCTTCAACTGCCGCCAGCGGGATCGCAGCGTTTTCCATCCCATCTTCGGCATTTGCGCCCCCAATGCCAGAGTGACAGAGCGCGATGATAAGATCTGCGCCTTCTTCTTTCATTTGTGGAACGTAAGCCTTGGCTGTCGCGACGATATCGCGGGTTTGCACGTTGCCTTCCAGATGCTTGCGATCCCAATTCATGATCTGTGGGGGCACAAATCCGATTAGTCCAATCTTGATCGGATGCGTCGCACCGCTACCATCGGTGATCTCGCGCTCCATGATCACGTATGGCTTGATCAGTGTGGTGTCTTCTGTTGCAGAAGCGCCCATCTTTTTGACCACGTTGGCCGAAACAACAGGGAACTCCGCCCCTGCCAAGGATTTCATCAAAAACGAAATACCGTAATTAAATTCATGGTTGCCCAGTGTCGAGGCATCAAAGCCAAGCGCGTTCATTGCGTTGATGATCGGATGGCTGTCGCCCTCTTTCATACCGCGCTCATAGGCGATGTAGTCGCCCATCGGGTTGCCTTGCAAGAAATCGCCGTTGTCTAGCAAAAGCGAATTTGTGGACTCGGCCCGCACCCCTTGAATCAAGGACGCTGTACGCGAAAGCCCAACAGTATCGCGGGGTTTATCGGCATAATAATCATACGGAAAAACATGCACGTGCAGGTCAGTCGTTTCCATGAGACGCAGGTGTGCTTGGTTGCCCGCAGCAGAAACTGAAAATGGGTGCATGGCGACAAGACCCGCTGTTCCCACGAGGAAATGGCGACGATTCATAGAGAGAGGCATAATTAAGATCCTGTTATGTTTGAGCAAATTTAACGACAGCATTCATCAATGAAAGAAATCAGCTTATGGCTGATTATAGATTCGATCAACTATACCGTGCATGATGTGAAGCGTGTGACTACTTGTTGCAGCACCTCCAAACGGACATCTACGCGGCCGCGCCAAGAGTTGATAATCGTCACTGAACGGCTGCAGTGCGGATGTTTGCCCAACCTCGGCACAAACACGTTTCGTCTAAATCGCTCCTGTCACCTAACTGCGAACGGTGCGCGCTTTCATCTGAGACTCGAAAACCGCCCTAGTTTCTGATGCGCCCGAATGTTGACAAGCGGTTTATTTCGTCAAGGCGTTCAAGGTTCACAACGGTCGATAGCATCAATCGATCTTGGCTCCAGTCCCCAGACCGCTGAATTGAAATCGTAGTGACCGATAGCGTAATCGCCAGCAGCAAAACAACCGTAAGGGACAGGGCTTTTTGTCTTTTCACCGGACGGTGTTCTAAAGCAGATAGAATACGATGCTCTAGCATGCCCAGCTTACCCTCACGCGCTGAGGTTCGGTCGGCAGTAACTAACGTTACTTTGGGAACCGCAATAACAAACGCGCGGTCGCGCCGCAGGGTGTTCTGACACACCGACAGCAAGGTATCGCAATAGGTTCTGACATCTATGACACCGCGGTTCAAAACCTTGCTATCGCAGCTGAACTCGCGCAAATCTTCGACCTGCCTTTTCCATGCGTGGAAGAATGGGTTCATAAAGAACAGCGGTTTAAGCGCTTCGAGGAAGATTTCCCATTCCAGATCGCCTTGACGAATATGCTGCAACTCATGTGCAATCGAGACCTTGAGCTCATGAGACTCGGCCAGCATGTGGGAAGGAAGAACAACATAATAGCACCGCAGCCCACGTGTGGAAAACGGCACCAAAGTACGGTCAGACAACCGAAGGCGAACACGCCCAAAACCGCGCCAAGCATAGCTTTGGGCGACAATTTTGTAGAGGCAGGTCATCGAATAGATCAGGCGCACAGCCCCAAGCGTGAAACCAATCAAGAAAAGGGCGATGGCGATTTTCGCACCCCATCCCGTACCATTGATCACGTTCAACATAAAGGTATCGCGCATGTGGATCAGACCTTCGAGGTCGGATGCCTTCATTTCAAAGCCGCCATTCAGATAGTAGGAAACGACCATATCTGACAGGTTGAAATTCATGCTGCCTGCCATCCCGACATTTTGCAAGGATCGGTAGGCCATGGTAATAAGTGGGGAAAAAATAATCAGGAGAAAAACACTGTTTAGGATCTGCAGTTGTGCACCGTAAGCTTGCCCTATACCTGAACGCGCCATCGCTTCTCGGACACAGCGCCACAACAGATAGGCAACACAGATCAGGATGTTTGCGTTTACAAAAGCATCCAGCAGAATTTCACCCGGAATCATTCTTCAACCTCCGATCCACAAGTGCCCGGATTTGCCCCAATGCTTCTTCTGTCAGTTCGTCATCATTGACCAGACGCGCCACAAGGGACGCCGGTGTGTCATCAAACAGCTTTGCTGAAAGATCCTTGAGCGAACGGGACTGGTAAGTATCACGCGCCAGAGTGGGAATGTAGACGTGACTCTTCCCCTCTTTCCTGCTGGTAACAAATTCCTTTTGCTCCAGAATACGCAGGATGGTCGCGGCCGAAGTATACGCGAGGTTCCGGGACTCCGGCAGACGTGCCAGAACATCCCGAACAGTGCCTTCCTCAATAGCCCAAAGTTCACTCATGAACTCCAGTTCCACTTCGGTCAGTAAGTCGCTTTTTTTCTTTTTCATCACCGTTCCATCCTGAGGAAACGCATATTCAATACCCGCTCAAAGCAAATACTAAACATTTCGTTGTAAAATGCAAAAGATTACACTTTTCGGAAGCAGAACACGCCCCACGCTATGCTGATCGCCAACGGCCACCAAAGAGGCTGACCGAAAATTCCTAACCACGCCAGAAAGATGTATGCCGTTCCAAGCAGAGAGATAAACAGTCTGTCGCCCAAAGTGGTGGTCAGTCCCAGAATGCCGCGCCGTTCAATACCGTCTCGATATTTGACCACTTCCAGCACGCCGATCACCGCGATTGCACCAAAAATTCCGCAGAACAACAGAAAGGTGGCCGGTGTCCATGCCATCCAAAAAGACGGCCACAGCGGAGCAGTCCACGAAAACCCCTCGTCCACCTCTTTCTTGGTGACATTGCCCCAGCCCTGCGCCGATGCTGAACTGCTAAAGGCCAACAAGCTCCCAAGAATGCGCCAAAAAATACCCATTCTCAGACCCTCCCCAGGGCAAAGCCCTTGGCGATGTAGTTGCGGACGAAATAGATCACGATGGCACCGGGTATGATGGTCAGTGTGCCTGCAGCAGCCAGCAAGCCAAGCTCATACCCTGCTGACGACGCTGTCTTGGTCATTGTTGCTGCAATTGGTTTCGCCTGCACTGCCGTGAGTGTCTTTGCCAGCAACAGCTCGACCCACGAGAACATGAAACAAAAGAACGCGGCAACGCCGACCCCGGCCTTGATCGTCGGAAGGAAGATTGTGGTGAAGAACCGGGGAAAGGAATAACCGTCAACATAGGCAGTTTCGTCCAGCTCCTTAGGAACCCCGCCCATGAATCCCTCTAGGATCCAAACCGCCAGGGGGATGTTAAACAGACAATGCGCCAATGCGACCGCAAGATGCGTGTCAAACAGGCCGACCGATGAATAGAGTTGGAAAAAGGGCAAAGCAAAGACAGCCGCCGGCGCCATGCGATTTGTCAGCAGCCAGAAAAACAGCTGTTTGTCGCCGAGAAACCTGTATCGCGAAAACGCATAGGCAGCAGGCAAAGCAACACAAACCGATATGACGGTGTTAAGTGACACGTAAATGATCGAGTTGATGTAGCCCCAGTACCAAGTTGGATCGGTAAAGATGACCCTATAATTCTCAAACGTGAACGTTTGCGGGAATAGGCTAAAGCCACCCAAAATTTCCTGCGTGGTCTTAAAACTCATCGCGACAAGCCAATAGATTGGCAACAACAGGAACAGGATATAGAGGATCGGAATGAGGGAGCGTTTTCTCATTGCGCGTCATCCTTTGTCATAAGTGTGTAGAACAGCCACGACACCAGCAATGTGATGGCAAAGTAGATCAAACTCATCGCAGCAGCCGGGCCCAGATCAAACTGCCCTAGTGCAATTTTCACCAGGTCAATCGACAACAGGGTCGTTGAATTACCCGGCCCGCCACCCGTCAGAACAAAGGGCTCGGTGTAGATGTTGAAACTGTCCATAAACCGCAACAAGACAGCAATTGTCAGTACCGTTTTCATCTTGGGCAACTGGATGTAGCGAAACACCTTCCAAGGGCTTGCGCCGTCAATCTTGGCAGCCTGGTAATAGGCATCTGGGATCGACACTAGGCCTGCATAAGACAGCAGCACCACCAACGATGTCCAATGCCAGACATCCATCACAACGATTGTAATCCAAGCGGAAATCGGTTGCTGGGTCATGTCATAATTCACACCCAGAACATCGTTCATAAAGTAACCCAACAGTCCGATGTTGGGCAGTGTAAAAATGTTCCACATCGATCCGACCACGTTCCACGGGATCAGCATCGGTAGCGCCATTGTCACCAGACAAACTGGGACCCAGAACCCTTTTTTGGGCATAGACAAGGCGACGATAATACCCAGCGGAACCTCGATTATCAAAATCAGGAAGGTGAACAGAAACTGCCGTCCAAGTGCAGCGTGAAAACGATCAGATCGCAGGATATTCTCGAACCAATCCAAACCTTGCCAGAAAAAGACGTTATTCCCGAACGTCTCTTGAACCGAGTAATTGACAACCGTCATAATTGGCACAAGCGCATTGAACGCAACGAGCAAAAGGACCGGCAGGACAAAGAACCACGCGCGTTGATTTTCAGTTTTCATGATGCCACCTCAGTTGCGATCCACCCATCGCGATAAAGCCGTGTCTGATCCTGTTGGAAGGCCAGATGAACCTCGGCCCCCTGCTCGAAGTTCGCCGTTTCAGCAACGGCTCGCACCCGTGTGTCGCCAACCATCGTTTCGATTACAGCGTGGCGGCCAACGTCCGAAACTTTGCGCACACGGGCGGGAATGCCGGTATCAGATAACGAGACAAATTCAGGGCGCACGCCAAGCTCAGTCACCCCCCCTTCCCCGGTTATCCCACCTTCGACACGGACTGAATTTCCGTTGAATATGACACTGCCGTCATCCACCGATGCAGGCAGGATATTCATCCCGGGCGAACCAATGAAGTGGCCAACAAAGGTATGTTGCGGACGTTCAAACAGCTCAACGGGGGTGCCGACTTGCACAACCTCGCCCTCTTGCATAACGACAACCTGGTCCGCAAACGTCAGCGCTTCGGTCTGGTCGTGGGTCACATAAATCATGGTTGCGCGGACGCGTTGATGCAGCTCTTTTAGCTTTGATCGCAATTTCCATTTCAGATGCGGGTCAATCACTGTCAGCGGCTCGTCGAACATCACAACATTCACATCATCGCGTACCAGACCACGCCCCATCGAGATCTTCTGCTTGTTGTCAGGTGACAAATGCGCCGCCCGTGTGTCCAACATTTCTTCGACTTCAAGCATGGTGGCAATTTCGGCAACACGTTCAGCGATTTTTGCTTCAGCAACACCGCGGTTGCGCAGCGGGAAGGCAAGGTTCTCACGCACTGTCATCGTGTCGTAAATTACCGGGAACTGAAACACTTGAGCAATGTTGCGCTGATCCGGAGGAAGGTTGGTCACATCCTTACCATCAAACAGAATACGCCCCTCGGACGGGGTGAGGAGGCCCGAAACGATATTCAAAAGGGTGGATTTCCCACATCCCGATGGGCCCAACAATGCGTATGCACCACCGTCGTTCCAATCCAGGTCAATTTCCTTAAGCGCATAGTCTTGAGGGCTAGTAGGGTTCGACAAGTACGAATGACGCAGGTTTGATAGAGTGATTTTTGCCATCAGGCCACGAGGCTCCCGTCAGGGCTGAAGTAAAAGGCCTTTTGCACGTCCATGAAAAACTGGTGATCTTCACCAACTTTATAGGGGTGCACACCGGCCGAAAGAGAGACCCAGCCATCTGCGCCCATTTGAAAATGAGCGCTGGATTCCGAGCCTGATAATTCCGTGACCTGGACAATTCCATTCAGCGCGACGTCATCGTCGCCGTGTCTAACGGGCAGGACATGATGCGGGCGAATGGCTACTGTATATTCTCCGTCAGGTAAGCTTGCCGCATCTCCCTGCATGGCCCAGCTCACGCCTGTGCGTAGTTCAGCACGAGCGCCGGTTTTGGTTATCTCTGCGGCATTGATCGGCGGATCCGAAAATACGCGTGCCGCAGTCAGGTTTGCGGGCTGGCGATAGATTTCGGCGGTTGGCCCGAATTGGGTCACGACACCATCGTTCATCAACAGGGTTTCTCCACCCAGCAACAGGGCTTCTTCTGGCTCAGATGTGGCATAGACAACGACCGCTCCGCGTCCGGCAAACAGCTCAGGTAACTGTTCACGCAGTTCTTCCCGCAGTTTGTAGTCAAGGTTGGCCAGCGGCTCGTCTAGAAACACGGCCCGGCTTTCCTTAGCAATCGCGCGCGCCAAAGCACATCGCTGCTGTTGGCCTCCCGAAAGCTCGTGTGGGCGCCGTTTCAGCATTGGACCCAGTTGAAGAATATCGGCGGCTTCCTGAACACGTCCTTCGATCTCAGACGTTGCCATTCCCGCAACTTTCAAAGGGGAGGCAATGTTATCAAACACACTCATATGCGGGTAGTTCACAAAGAACTGATGCACCAGACTGATGTTACGCTTTTGCGTTGAGAGCTTTGAGACGTCTTCTCCGTCCAGAAAAATCTGACCGGATGCCAAAGGGTCCAAGCCTGCCATCAGCTTAATAAGCGATGTCTTGCCCGCTCCGGTCTGGCCCAGCAATACATTGAAATGGCCGGTGCTCATTTTCAGGGAGGTGGGCTGAATGTGTGTAATGCCGCGAACAACTTTGCTGGCATTTATTAACTCGATTGTCATGATTGCGAACCTTGCGTACGTGGCCGAAGCTTGAGAACAGCTCCGGCCACTGGTTGGCTTCTCCCCTTAAGGGAAGAAGCCATTTTTGGATTATTGGTTCCAGCGCGCGACGAGTTCGTCATAGTTGACGGTCTCGCCCTGAGGCTTTTCGTTGTCCAGCTTGGCTTTTGCACCACCTTTGCCCAACCACTCGGATGCATCCTTGGGGTCGTTCAAACGGGGGCCACAGCCACCATAGACATTGGCGTTTTCGTCTGCGGACTGCATGCGAGCCATGGTGATATCCATTTCTTCGGCCAGACGATCCATCGCTTCTTGTGGCGTGAACGCACCAGAGTTTACGTCACCGATCTGCTGCCACCAGATTTGGGCCAGCTTTGGATAATCTGGAACGTTGATTCCGGTTGGCGACCATGCCACGCGGTCAGGCGAACGATAGAATTCGACCAGACCACCAAGCTTCGATGCTCTTTCGGTAAAAGAGTCATGATTGACGGAACTATCACGTGTGAACGTCAGTCCAACATGAGATTTCTTCACGTCAACCGTCTTCGAGGTGACGAACTGGGCGTAAAGCCAAGCTGCCTGAGCACGATCAGAGGGTGTAGATTTGAGGAACGTCCAAGATCCAACATCCTGATACCCAACCTTCTGGCCTTTTTCCCAATAAGGACCATGAGGCGACGGAGCCATGCGCCACAAAGGATTACCATCGGCGTCTACCGTGTTGTTGCCTTCGGATTGCGGCTTCACCATGTCGGCTGTAAACGCTGTGTACCAGAAGATCTGCTGAGCTACGTTGCCTTGGCTCAGAGCAGGCAGCGACTGGTAAAAGTCAAAGCTCGCCGCGCCCGGAGGTGCATAGTTGCGCAGCCATTCGTCCCACTTGCGGATTGCGTATACGGCTGCGGGGCCATTGGCGGCACCACCGCGTGATACAGAGGCACCAACTGGGTTACATGTGCCCGCTTCCATGCGGATGCCCCATTCGTCGATTGGGACACCGTTTGGTTCCCCTTTGGAGCCCGCACCTGCCATAGACAACCAGGCATCGGTCATACGCCAGCCAAGGTCTGGCGCACGTTTGCCGTAATCCATATGTCCATAGATTGCGACACCGTCGACTTCTTTAACGTCTTTCGAAAAGAATTCAGCAATGTCTTCATAGGCGGACCAATTCACGGGAACGCCTAAATCGTAGCCATACTTTGCCTTGAAAGCTTCTTGCAGATCAGCACGGTCAAACCAGTCTTTACGGAACCAATAAAGGTTAGCAAATTGCTGGTCGGGCAGTTGGTACAGGTTGCCATCTGGCCCGGTCGTGAACTGGATGCCCATAAAGTCTTCTAGGTCCAGCGTTGGCGACGTTGTCGCCGCCCAGTCACCCGCCATCTGGTCGGTCAGATTGTACGCGAGTTGCAGGCGAGAGTGTGTTCCGATCAGGTCGCTGTCATTGACGTACCCATCATACAGGTTCCGCTGCGTCTGCATCTGTGTTTGTACAGCCTGAACAACCTCACCTTCACCAAGGATCTGGTGATTAACCTTGATACCGGTGATTTCTTCAAAAGCTTTTGTCAGGACTTCGGACTCGTAACCGTGGGTCGGAATACCCTCGGACAAGACGTTGATTTCCATACCCGAGAAGGGCTCAGATGCCTGAATAAACCACTCCATTTCAGCGGCTTGTTCATCCTTCGACAATGTCGAAGGTTGGAATTCTTGATCAATCCATTTCTGGGCTGCTGCCGAATCGGCAAAAGCAGTCCCGGACCCCGCGATGACGGCTACAGCCGCAGTCGCGGAGAGCAGATACTTACGCATCTTATCTCCTCCCAAAGATTATGTTTGCTGGCACTTCAGCACAAAAATAATTAGTCGCGCGCTTCCTCATCTGTCAACTAATTTATTAGTAGAAAGATGTATGGCGTTGGCTTCCTAATCGCCTTTTCGAAAGACTAAAGGCGCCCAAGGAGCTGAAAATTATACTTAATATGCGCCCACAATCGGTACTTAATGACGTGGAGAACCAATCGTGCCTTCCGTTTCCCGCAAGCTTCCACAGCAGTGAAAAGGGACCGTTAGATCCATTTCTACTGAAAGAAAGGCACACCAGCCATTCGCTTCATACGTAAATAGCAGCACAGCATTTAGCCGTACAGCACGAGATAGGCGCACAACGCTCGCGATGGTGAGAAATGCAACATGCCTGCCGTGCATGTTGCCTGTTAGGCGGCCGAGAAATCTCGCAGGATCATGTTAAACAGTCCCGGCTTTTCTAAATGCGCCGCGTGGGCACATCCGGGTATGACCGCGAGATTGGCGTCAGGAATGGACTGCCACAATTGCTGGGTCTGACTCCAAGGATAGGTCCGGTCCTGGTCGCCCCAAATTACCAACGTTTTTGTTTCGATATTAGATAGGCTATCAGAACCACTCCAGCCTTCCATCGCATCAAGCCCTGTCAACATAGATTGCAGAGAGCATTTTTCCGCGATCACGGCGCAGTCTTCATAGGCAGGGGCCTTTTCCCGCTCGAGAAACCAGGTGGCCGAAATTCGCCTTGCCGTGGCTACTGTCCCATCCGTACTGACCCTGCGCTTTGACGTGCCTATTGTTTCAAACCGACCGGGCAAAACCCCGATCGAACCCGTACCATAGAGCACTAAGCTAGCAATACGCTGGGGAGCACGGGCGATCATTTCCTGCACGACCATCCCCCCCATCGAGTGGCCAATCAGGGTAAACTGTTCGATGCCCCGCGCACTCAGCTCACCCAGAGCCCATTCGGCAAATCTCGCAATGCTGTCCATAGCGTCGAGATGCGCGTTCTTGCCAAACCCCGGCAAATCTAGGGCAATAACATTGAAGCCACCTAGAGCTTCAGTTTGCCCCACCCATTGCCGGCTGCCGCCTAAAAACCCATGAACGAAAACGATTGGCGTCATTTGCGCCCACCCTGAACAATGCGATCGAGGATCATGGCGCAGAAAAGGATGGCAAATCCAGCAAGAATACCCTGACCGACATTGGCGTATTGCAATGCTTCCAAGACGTCTTCGCCCAACCCTTTGGCACCAATCAGCGAAGCCACCACGACCATTGCGAGTGACAACATGATAGTTTGGTTGATGCCCGCACGGATCGATGGGCTTGCCAATGGTAGATCAACCTTGGTCAGCAGATACCACTTGTTAGCACCGAAGCTGATAGCTGCTTCGCGCACGCTTTCAGGCACGCCCCGCAGTCCAAGAACGGTCAAACGCACCACGGGTGTTCCCCCGAAAATCATTGTGACCACGACAGCCGCGGGTTTACCCACGCCAAAAAATGCGATCACAGGAACCATAAATACAAAGGCAGGCATGGTTTGCATGAAATCCATAATCGGCTGGATAAACGCATAAAACCGAGGGCGTCGGGCGGCAAACATTCCAAGCGGAATGCCAATGACAATCGACAAACATGCCGCTGTACCCAACAAAGCGAGCGTCGTCATCGCGCCCTCCCAAAAGCCCAGCAGTCCCATGTAGGCCAAAAATGCCCCAGAATAGATAGCGGTGCTGACGCCCGCAGTTAGCCACGTCAACAGAATGATTAGACTGGCAATTACAATCCAAGGGGTCTGTACCAGAATGATTTCTAGCGCGTCCAACAATGCTCGGATGGCAAATGTCAGCCCGTCAAAAAAGGCTTCGCTATTGCGCACGCACCACGCGATGAAATCTTCCACCCAAGTGATGCTCGTGAGACGGATGTTTGGGTCTGTGGGGAATTGGCTGAGCAGAGAGAACCGGCCGGGAAAACTGTAGTGTATCATGGCTGCCGCAACGATCAACGCCATGAAGATCGCGCTAAACACAATTTGTGACATCGGCATGGCTGAGCGGATAGACCGATCAGAGAGCCATTCCGAAAACCGGGCTTCTAGCGCCCAGTTTGCAACTTGGGACTGCAATGCCTTAACGATAAGTAAGAGAAAAAGACCCGTCAAAACAATGGAGGGACCTTCGGCGGCCAGCGCCTCCGCTTCGGCGCGAATACCACCAATGTTATCCTCAAGCGACTCTACTGTCCGGCGATAGACATCGATCTTGTCCGAGTTGTTTTCAATTGCTGCAGCTAGCTGTTGGCGACGTAAATCCAAAGTGCCTTCGATTGAAGCAATCCGTGCCATAGCATCAGCAGCTAGGTCCCCAAACAGGCCACGGGCCAATTGAACAAAGGCGATCGTTTCAAGGATTAAAAACGGCAACGCCCAAGACCATAAGCCGCGTGCACCAAACCAAACCGGGCCGAATAAGCCGGCCATAAGGTTTAGTGTCGGCGTAAATCGGGACGAAGCCCCGATCTTGTCAAAATTACGAATGTAATAGTCGGGATTGGTGCGCACAAAGGCGCGGATGTTTTCGCGTCGCTCCTCGGCGTAGGCCAGCGCTGCTTCGCTTTCGGTATCATCAAGTGGGTTTACGTCAGACGTGCTCATGACACTTCGGTCCCTTCGATCACAGTACGCAGCAGATCGGCGCGAGTAATCACGCCAACATCAACACCACCGTCTTCCACCAGGATGGCGCTACTGTTGTCGATCGCCAGATTAATCAACGTGCTCAGGTTTTCGCTCTCATTCACACGCGGCGCGTCAGACGACAGGGGACCATGAGTGGCGAGATGTTCGGGGATAGGCCGCATCACCGCATGGGCACGCACCACCTTGAGGCGAGAAATACCTGCTACAAAATCAGCAACATAGTCATCAGCCGGATTCATCACGATATCTTCAGCGGTTCCGATCTGCACAACTTTGCCATCCCGCATAATTGCAATCCGGTTGCCAATACGAACGGCCTCATCCAAATCGTGGGTGATAAAGATCGTGGTCTTTTTGAGGATCTTGCTCAGCCGGATAAATTCATCCTGCAACTGCCGCCGGATCAAAGGATCAAGTGCCGAAAATGGTTCGTCCATCAACAACACATCCGGGTTTGCCGCCAGAGCCCGAGCCAGACCTACACGTTGCTGCATACCGCCTGACAACTCATGCGCGAATTTCGCCCCCCAAGCGCCAAGTTCGACAATATCCAAAATAGCCGCTGCCTGCCGCATACGTTCATTCTTGCTGACCTGGCGGATTTCGAGCGGCATCGCGACATTGTCCAACACGGATCGGTGTGGCATCAGCGCAAAGTTCTGAAAAACCATGCCAATTTTGTTGTTGCGAAATTGTTGAAGCTCCTTTGGCCCCAACGCCATCACGTCCGTGCCCTCGATTTCGATTTTGCCATCTGTCGGCTCAAGCAACCGATTAAAGTGGCGAACGAGGGTGGATTTTCCACTGCCTGAAAGGCCCATTATGCAGAAGATCTCACCCCGATTCACAGACAGGCTAACGTCCGCTACGCCGACAACGCAGTTGTATTCCGCCAGCACCTGAGCCTTGGTCAGCCCCTGATCCCTGATCGCTTTCAGGGCCACTTCGGGGCGGCCGCCGAAAATTTTCCATACATTCGAAATTTCGATAACGGTATCGTCGCTCATAAGTCCCCCAGAGCTCTGCGGTTGAGTGGCGCCAACAGCTGGCACCACTCAGGTTTCAAACGCAGGATCAGAGACCCAACCAACCATCGACACGATCAGAGTTCGCCTCGACCCATTCGCGGGCAACCTCTGCTGGGTCACGGCCTTTACCACTGATTTCATAGGCAAAACCACTGACATCATCCGCTGTCAGTGCAAAATTCGCGAAGAAGTCAGCAATTGCTGGCGAGCGTTCTGGAAGAGAATTAGACCATGCGATCTGCACGTTCTTTAGCGCATCCTTAGTGGAGACACTGGATTTTTCATACCAATCAGGATCGTCCGAAGGTTGAACCATTACATAGTTATCGGAATTATAAACTGGCTCGCTCAGCATCTGAACGTCGAACATGTACCAAACCGCATGCGGTTTATAGCAATAGAAAGCATAGCCTTCGCCCTTGGCGATGCTGTCCTTGATCCGTGCGGTTTTCACACTTTCCTCGGCTCGTACCGGCTCGATGAAATCAAGAAGGCCATAATCCCGCGTTTTGACCTCGTTCACATTGGCCGACGCCCAGCCTGGGGCACCAATCCACATTTCGCCTTTGCCATTGCCGTCACTATCCATCAACGCAGCCACGTCCGGGCGACCCAAATCAGCGATGTCTGTGACTTTGTTCGCTTCACCAAAATCCTGGCTCACGCAAAAGCCCTGATTGCCTTCGTAAGGGTTCGACGACAGAGTTACCGTACCCGCCTCGTCGACATATTTCTTGGTAAAGCTTTCCTGATTGGGCAACCACACATCGGGATGCACGTCGATGTCACCCTTCCCTTGATCCATGGCTTGAAAGATCGTGGCATTGTTTCCTGGGACATATTCAACCGTCCCCCCGATGCGCGTTTCGACAACCGCCCCCAAAAGATGCGCAATTGCCTGCGCCCCAGTCCAGGATGGCACACCGATCTTGACCTCTTCGGCGGCAAGAGCAGGCATCGCATAGATGCCAACCATCGCCGCAAGGCTCAGTGACTTCAGCTTCGTTTTCATTGTAGTCTCCTCTGTTGAATTGCGCCGATTTTTGGCGTCGATTTTTTGTTCGTTCGACTTTCCCATGTTGCGCGATCGGTTCGCACCAACTTGCCTCGGGCACCAACTGCAGACGGAAGGCTGGTATGGGTGTAAACCGCCGGACCCTGCGCAGAAGTCTAGATCAAGAGGTTTTCAAAGGGCCAATTCGAACATTTCATCATACTATTCTTTTTTTGCATAGTTTGAGATATGCTTCGCGAAGGCGCTCTTTTTGACATGAAGGAATATCCATTGGACTTGAATTGGCTGCGCGATTTTGAATGCCTCGCCCGGACTCTGAACTTCACCCGAGCTTCAGATGAGCGAAACATCACCCAATCCGCATTCAGTCGCAGAATCAAAGCATTAGAGAGCTGGGTTGGCCTACCTCTGGTCAACAGAGCGACCTACCCTGTTCAACTGACAGAAGCAGGTAGGCAGTTCCTCCCAGTCGCATTGGCAGCCGTTTCACAATTATCAGAAGCGCGTCAATCGCTGCGCGATGCTGACCGAGGGGATAGTCGCTTTATTCGATTTTCAGTGCTGCACACGATAGCGGTCAATTTTCTGGCAAGCCGGATCGAAGAATTACAGCTTCAAATTCCAGACCTTCGCACACGCGTATTGTCCGATTCCCTAAGCACCTGCTGCGATCTTTTGGTCGAAGGCGCGGTGGACATCTTGCTCTGCTATTATCACCACTCAGTTTCGCCAATGATCGACGAAGCCGCCTTTGAACGAAAGGACTTGTTGAAGGATCGGTTGATACCGGTTGCCGCAGCGGACGCCGCCCGCGTGCAAGGTTGGGATCTTGATCGGCAGGATGGGCCGCCTGTCCCCTATCTGGCTTATGATCGATCGTCGTTTTTAGGCATGGTTGTTGAGAACACGATAGATCGGAAACCCCTCAATACTGAAACGATCTATGTTGATAGTCTGGTCGAAACAATCAAACGGCGATTGATGACCGGGAGCGGGTTTGCCTGGATGCCAGAAACAGCGATTTCGACAGAACTCGCAAGTGGTTTGTTGGTTTTGATCGGCGATGAGGAGTGGTGTGCCACGTTAACGATTTCAGCCTTTGGCAATCCGGCAACTTTTGACCAGATCGCTCAACAGCTCTGGGATCGTTTGTGACGGTCTAAGATTTTTCGAACGCCCCCACCCTAAGAACAATAGGGCTCTAAAAAGCCTCGCCAATGTGACCTTCACTTGAAAACGAGATGATCGCGCGAACCAGCAAGTCGAGGGTGTCGATAGCAACGACTTCTGCGGAAACACTGTCTGTGATCAGCGAAAACTCTGAGCAGGCAACAAATTGAAGATCTGCCCCTGCAGCAACAAGCTCATCTGAAGCCGCCTGCAATGCTACGCGCGCTTCAACACAAGGGCCAACCCTTTTTATCTTTTGAATTGCCGTCAATATCGGATCATCGCCGGCTGGCCAAACGACCGACATCCCGCGCTTGGCCAATGCATTTTCGAAAAGACGGGTATACCGCACCGCGGGCGAAGCAAGCATACCAACACGCCCCCCTGATCCGATCGTGTGGGCTGCGTGGTCCGCAGCCAATTCAACCATATTCAACAGCGGAATCTCAACGGCATCCGTGATGGCTTTGGCATAGTGGTGCGCCGTGTTGCAGGGCATCGCCAGCGCAAACGCGTTGGCATCCTGAAGACGGCGTGCCATCGCAGCCAATGTTGGCCCCGGATCTTTGCCTTTGCCGTTAATCAGATGGTCTATCCGCGACGGTACCTGCGTATTCATGTCAATCAATAGCGGGATATGATCACGATCATCCTGCGCGGAAACCGCCTCCACCAACTTACGTTGGAGGAGGATCGTCGCCTCAGGTCCCATGCCACCAAGAATGCCAATCGGACGCAGGTTCATGGTTTAGACTGAAACCCAACGCTTCTGATGATCAAAGGCAAAGTCGTAGCCCCCGAGCGCTGCAGCGCCACCAGTGTGCAGGAAAACGATCCTTTCATCTTTGAATTGACCCTTGCGTGCAAGATCAATCAAACCCGCTGCACCCTTGGCCGAGTAACACGGATCCAGAAGGATACCTTCCAGTTCAGCAAACATCTGGATCGCCTCGATGCCGCTTGCTGTTGGCAGGCCATAGCCTTCGCCAACATAATCAGTGTTTGCCATCACATCTTCGCGCTTAACCACGCCCGCACAGCCCAGTTTCTCGGCGGTTTTACACGCAAGATCATAAACCATTTGCTCTTGCTTGGGCAGTGGCGCCCTTGTGCCAATCCCCAGAACTGGGACCTGTGCATTCATCGCACACATTCCAGTAACCAGTCCTGCCTGAGTGCCCGAAGAGCCGGTTGCGTGAACTAGTCGATCAATTCGCAAACCGCTGTCATTAGCTTGCCCCAAAAGCTCGAAAGCTGCATTTACATAACCAAGAGCACCGGTTGGGTTCGATCCACCACCCGGAATGACATAAACATTATGACCCTCAGCGCGCTTCCTTTCAGCCGCTTTCTCCATCTCACCCGGCATGTCATGGCCGCCTGGGAACTTTTCGGTGGTTGCGCCGTGCAGATGGTCAAGCAGGACGTTGCCATTGGTATTGTAATTTCCATCCTGATAGCCCGTACGATCTTCCAGCAGAATATGACACTTCAACCCCAGCTTGGCGGCAAAAGCTGCTGTCTGGCGGCCGTGATTGGTTTGCGTGGCCCCCTGCGTCATGACCATGTCTGCGCCCTGCGCCTCGGCCTCGGCCATCAAGAATTCTAACTTACGGGTCTTGTTGCCCCCGGTCGACATACCTGTGCAATCATCGCGTTTGATCCAGATTTCAACGCCCAACTCTTTTGACAGTCGCGTCATCGGCTCAAGTGGCGTTGGCAGGTGGGCAAGGTGCAGGCGTGGGAAACGGGCAAGGTGCATGGGGTGAGTCCTAATATTTGCTTCCATCAACTTACTTGCCCGTAATTTACTTTGCTAATTCGAATTTTGACAGGTAATTTGCGATAATTGCATGTTAGGGGATACTGCGGTATTCATAGCTCATGCGCCTGGAATGGATCGATGACATATTGGCAGTGCTTGACAGCGGCTCTCTAACCCGCGCTGCAGAAAAGCGTTCGCTAACCCAATCCGCGTTCACGCGTCGGGTGCGGCTGATCGAAGACAACATCGGAACAGAGTTGTTTGACCGCCGCCGAAAACCCGTTTCATTGATGCCGGGTGTGCAGGAACTGGAAATTGAACTGCGTGAACTCAGCACGCGACTGCACAAACTTCGACACTCGTTAAAAACAGCAAGCGATCAGGCCAGTAAGCCGCTGTCTTTTGTGTGCCAACATGCCCTTACTGCAACGATATCACCCGAGATTGTCCGTATTCTGACGGATAGTGGTGAAACCTCGGTGCGCGTGCGTTCAGGAAATCAAGACGAATGTCTGTTGCACTTGATCTCGAAAGAGGTTGATTTTGCCATCATGTATGCTGTCCCCGATGATAGAATGCCGGAACCTGGCAACGCGTTTGAAACCAAAGAAATCGGGGCCGACACTCTGATCCCAGTCTGTGCCCCTACAGTACGGGCGAAAGCAAATGATGCGACAATTCCAACGATCAGCTATCCACCAGAAGTTTTTCTTGGGCAGGTATTTTCCCGAACAATCGCACCGCGTTTGCCAAAAAATAAAACCTTGATACCCAGAGCTGAAACAGCCCTGACACTGGCCATGCTTCAATACGCTGTGAACGAAATTGGCATTGCTTGGTTGCCCCTCTCTCTGGTTACGACACACCTTACAGAGGACAAACTTGTGTGCGTTGACGATGTGCTGCCGACGCAATCAATGTCGATCCGGATGGTTCGTTTGGCGGAAGCTATTTCTGAACATGATGACCAGATTTGGCAACACCTTAACCAACACCTCAGCTTCTAACACCACTGAAACGTCGACAGGTCGAAACAAACAGTTGTTTGACGACGTTTCGGACCGAGGCAAGCCTAGCTAACGGCTCTGCCGAATGCAGGAGCCTGTGTAATAGATCGTCAGAACGTTGGGAACCAAGGATTGCCAACACTAAGAGATAGCCCGGCTCATTTTCAGCGCGTCTGTAGCTATGCCAGACAGGAAGCACCCCACCTATCACATTTGCCTTTTTGGCCTTATCAACGCGAGTGTCAGGCGTTCTTCAGATATTCGCCATCCGTTGTTTCCCCCACATCGGTCCTATCGTGGCGCAAGGGCTCATCCACATCCACAGGTACATCCAGTTCACGCGCATACCGATGGCCTGAATAAATTGCTGCAGCAATAATGGCTGGAGCATCACAATCGCCGATCCGGGCCAACGTGAATGGGAGTTTCCCGGGGTCACGATCTGCGCCTTCCAGCAAAGCCTGATAGAGAGTATCATTTGTCCTACGCTGGGTCACCATGACTATGTTTTCGACGTTCACCTCACTGGTTTGGCCCGAGAACTCACAGGCCAACATTGCGGTTTGCCCATCAAAACTCCGTAGCGACTTTGAAAGTATTATCTTGATGCCAAGTGTCATCAAATGACTGCGAACGCGCCAACTTTCCGAAGTGTTTTCAGTCCATTTTGAAACAGCATCTGCCGGGGTTACGTATGTCACATCGTGACCCAAGTGACGGATTTTCTCGGCAATAACACCACCTAGATAATAGCCATCTTCATCATAAATCAGCGTTGGGCCGTTGGGCAATTTACCATCCATGATGTCATCGGGTGTGAAAACGTCGACACCACTGCAGTTGGTAACAACGGATTTATACTCATTTCCGTTAAAACGCTCTGCGCGCCAGTTGGCACCTGTTGCGATTACAACGTGGTCCGCCCCTACAGCATGAACATCCTGCGCAGACAGGAGACTTTCTAGAAAGATTTCGACGTTTGGCATCTCTGAAAGCTGTTGTTCACGGTAATTCTTTACTCGGATGTACTCGCTCATACCGGGCAGGCTTGCCTCACGTAGAACACGACCTCCCACTTGGCGGCTAGCTTCTGCAAGTATGACATCATAGCCCCGTTTACCCAAAGCGCGTGCCGCTTCTAGGCCGGCGGGGCCTGCCCCTACAACCAAAACACGGCCATCGCCACCCTTTGGGTTCATCTTTTCAGGATGCCACCCTTTGCGCCACTCTTCGCCCATTGTTGGGTTCTGAGTGCAACGAATAGGCACACCGATGCTATCGCCCGAATAGCAAATGTTACAGCCGATGCATTCCCGAATGGCATCCACATCGCCTGCTTCGATCTTGGCTGGAAGGAATGGGTCAGCGATAGAGGGGCGAGCCGCGCCAATCAAGTCAGTCACGCCCCGTTTGATTTGGCTGACCATTGTATCGGGCGATGTAAAGCGTCCCACTGTAACAACCGGCTTGTCGGTCACGGACTTCACAAAATCCATATAAGGTTCCAACGCACCTTCTTTGGTGAAACGCGACACGCCCATCTCGACGTCATAGTTGGCGATATTGATATCCCAAAGGTCCGGCATGTGCGCCATCATTTCAAACATATCCCGGCGTTCACCCGTGATTGGCTTGCCGTCTTCTCCCGCCTGTTCATCTGCCGCAAAGCGTACCGCCACAGCACAGCGATCACCGACTGCATCTTTGGTTTCTTCGATCAACTCCCGTATGAGGCGCGTTCGGTTTTCCATGCTACCACCATATTCGTCACCCCGCGTGTTGCGGACTGGATCAAGAAAGTTCGCCAGCAAATAACCATGTGTGGCATAGACATAGACGATGTCGAACTCGGCCTCCTTAGCGCGTAATGCCGCCTTCCGGTGCCAGCGGCGGAGATCACGTATATCGGATTTGTCCATCGCGCGGGTTTGAAACGGATGACCAACAGCATTTGGTAAACTATCAAGATCAAGCGCCACCTCGCGCGTCATCATGTTCGCACTGCGTGACCCTCCGTACCACAGCTCGGCACCTGCGAGTGCACCATGGGCATGCACCTTATCTGTCATCAAACGCGAAGCCCGAATATCACTGTCATCCCAAAGCGAAGATGACACATGTTTGAGGTCTTCTGATGAGGGGTGGATGGAGTTGTATTCTGTGCAAACAACCCCCCATCCTCCTTCAGCTTTCATACCACGCATTTCAGCTAACATTCGGGGTCGAATAAAGCCCATGCCAGTGCAATGCGGAACTTGAAAGAAACGGTTCTTGGTGGTGACTGGCCCAATCTTAAGCGGCTTGAACAATATGTCATAACGAGGATCGCGGGTCATGGCTGGCTCCAGTATCAATCAAGGGCGGCAAGGGTTGGAAGTTCACGGCGAAAAGGAACGTTGTCTAAGTCAGCCACGCCCAACTCGCGGGCAAAGCGATGCCCTCCATAAATCGCGGCGGCAATGGTTCCGGGGGCAAGGCAGTCCCCGATCCGTGTGAGTGATCCGAGATCTGCAGTACGAAGTGCTTGAAACAATTCGTCCTCAGGTGCGCGCATCGTCGCAAGCAAGGTGGTGTCAGTTTCAACTTGGGATTCTGCATTTGTGTAGCCGCAGGTAAGGACCACTTCGCTGGCTCGGATACGAGACAGGTTATGAGACAGCACCAACTTTACGCCTAGCTCCATCAGTCGTGATTGGATCTTGTGCTGCTCTAAAGTTTGAAGTGACCATTCAGACACATAGGCGGCCGGTGTCACGAGAGTAACTTCATAGCCGTCCTTGCGTAGAACTTCGGCCATTAATCCGCCCATGTAATAGTGATCGTCATCAAAGATCGTCACCGGTCCATTGGGAAGCTGCCCGGCCATAACGTCGTTAGGCGTAAGAACACGCGCGGCTGGATCAATGACAATTCCACGCGGGTTCTCACGTCCTATGCCATCGCTTGTCCATTTTGATCCCGTCGCTATAACCACGTGATCAGCTCCGAACTCCCGAATGGTTTCTGCTGTAAGATTGCTCTCTAAGAAAGTGTCCACATTGGCCATCTGACTGATCAGCCAGATACGGTGGTCAACGACCCTGCCCCATTCCGACAAACCCGGCAATTTCCGCTCCGTTTGGAGACGACCCCCAAGTTCACCTGCCCGATCTGCGAGCGTTACATGGTATCCGCGTTGGCCCAGTGCACGCGCAGCCTCTAATCCGGCCGGCCCTGCCCCTACAATAAGAACGGGTTCATCAGCATGCGCAGGGGCGATCCGTTCGGGATGCCAAAGCTTGCGCCATTCCTCGCCCATCGTCGGGTTCTGGGTACATCGGATTGGCACAAAATTGTTGTCTCCGGAAACGCAAATATTGCAACCAATGCATTCACGGATATCTTCAACCCTGCCTTCTTCAACCTTTAGGGGAAGGAACGGATCGGCGATCGAGGGCCGCGCTGCACCGATGAAGTCAAGAACACCGTTGTTAACCAACGACACCATGGCATCCGGAGAGGTGTAGCGCCCTACGCCGACAACGGGCTTGGTTGTGACGCTCTTTACCCAACGGATGTAATCCTCTTGATACCCTGATGGCTTGAATCGAGAGGTGGCGCTATCGTTCTCCCATCCGCTAATGTTCACATCCCAGAGGTCGGGCAGTTCAGCCAGCATTTCAACCAAATCTCGCCCTTCGGCGGTGCTCGAAATACCTGAATCTCCCATGAGTTCATCAACTGAAAACCGAAGCGCAATCGCGCAGCTATCCCCCACAGCATCGCGCGTATCTTCAAGGACTTCACGTAACAAGCGGGCGCGGTTTTCCAGACTGCCACCATAGGCATCAGAACGGCGATTGCGATAAGGCGACAGAAAATGTGAGATCGTTGAAAGCTGGTGGCCCGCGTAAACATAGACAATATCGAAACCAGCATCGCGGGCGCGCAGCGCCGCCTCGCGATGCCAACGGCGCAGGTCGCGAATATCAGACAAGTCCATTGCTCGGGCTTGAACGGGATCTGGCAGCGCAACAGGCACATGACTTGGGGCCATCGGCATATCGCGGCTATAGCGGTTGGCGGCCATCACGCCTGCGTGGTTCAATTCACAGCCCGCCAGCGCACCGAATTCATGCACTGCGTCGCACATACGGGCAAGAACCGGAATGTCACGATCTTCCCATAATCGACCGCCCATCCAAGGAGAATGATCCCCAGAGGGATGAATTTCCACCTCCTCAGTTGTCACAACCGCCCACCCACCTTCGGCCTTCACACGCCGCATCTCAGCCATGGAAGAAGGGTAACTCCGGCCCATCCCATTGCAGTGTGGCACTTGGTAAAAACGGTTCTTTGCAGTCACCGGTCCGATCTTTACCGGCTCAAACAAGACATCATATCTTGGATCTCGCGCCATGGATCAATCCAGCGAAAGCGCGGGAAGTTCTCGGCGAAACGGAACACCCTCAACCGCCTCCTCGCCTAGTTCACGGGCAAATCGATGCCCGGCGTAAACAGCTGCCGCGATCGTGCCCGGCGCATTACAATCCCCAATTAACGTCACAGATTTGGCGCGCCCCTGCAACTCAGCGAACAGAGTTTGGCGTGGGTTTCGCATCGCAACAGGAATAAGTGTACCACACTGAATTCGTTGAATTCTATCTGTATACATACACACTAAGTCGACACTATCTGCGTGAATAGTAGCAAGGTTATGAAGCGGTATGATGCGCACCCCAATTTCCATGAGCCTAGCCTGGATACGGGTTTGCTCCATTGTATTGTGGGTCCAGTGCGACACATCCGCGGCGGGTGTCACATAAGTTACTTCATGACCCTCATTCCGAAGCTTCTCAGCCAGAACGCCCGCCATGTAATAGTAATCATCATCGAAGATCACCACAGGACCTACTGGCGTTGCACCTGCACAAATCGCATCCACACTCATCACCGTGTCAGAGTTGAACCCCGTGATCGCGCGACGGTTGTTGCGCCCGATACCCGTCGTATCCCAATCAGACCCTGTCGCCAGCACAATGTGATCCGCCTCAAACTCCAGCACTTGATCCACGCTGAGCGAACTGTTGAGATAAGTCGCCACATTTGCCATCTGGCTGATCTGGTACGTGCGGTAATCAGCCACGCGCCGCCACTGATTTAGACCCGGCAATTGGCTTTCGATTTGAACGCGCCCCCCCAAGGTATCACTCCTTTCAGCCAACGTTACATCATAGCCGCGCTGCCCCAAAGCGCGCGCGGCCTCAAGCCCCGAAGGTCCGCCACCGACGATAAGAAAACTTTCATCCGCTGACTTGGGTGCAATCCGTTCAGGATGCCATCCCCTGCGCCACTCTTCACCCATTGTGGGGTTCTGTGTGCACCGCATAGGGTGACTGAGAAAATCCCCCGTCACACAGATATTGCAGCCAATGCATTCGCGAATATCTTCAACCCTGCCTTCGTCAATTTTCTTGGGCAGGAAAGGGTCGGCAATCGACGGTCGCGCTGCGCCAATCAGATCGAGAACCCCGTTCTTGATAAGTGACACCATCGCATCCGGTGACGTAAATCGTCCGACACCGACTACCGGCTTGGTGGTAACCTGCTTTACAAAACGAATATAATCCGTCTGAAAGCCTTCGTCCGAAAACCGTGAAGTGGCGCTGTCATTTTCCCACCCGCTGACATTCACGTCCCATAGATCTGGCAGTTCAGCGAGCATCTCGACAATTTCACGTCCCTCACCATCGCTGGAAATTCCGCTTTTGCCACGCATTTCATCCACCGCCAAACGCACGGCAACAGCACAAGTATCACCGATCGCTTCTTTGGTGTCTTCAATCACTTCACGCAGCAACCGTACGCGGTTTTCTAGACTACCGCCGTATTCATCTGTTCTGTCATTCCGGTCAGATTGCAAAAAATGCATCAGCGTTGTCATGTCGTGCCCGGCATACACATAGACGATGTCAAAGCCCGCTTTCTTGGACCGGACCGCTGCATCAACATGCATTTTGCGAAACGCCTTTATATCGGATTTGTCCATCCGACGGGCGTGAACGGGCTCAAGCAAGTCAATCGGCCGCGCGGCGGGGCCCATAGGCACTTCGCGGCTGTAATTGTTGGCTGCTCCCGCACCAAGATGCGCGGGTTCAATTCCAG
This sequence comes from Phaeobacter sp. NW0010-22, assembly GCF_040365955.1. Lineage (NCBI taxonomy): Bacteria > Pseudomonadati > Pseudomonadota > Alphaproteobacteria > Rhodobacterales > Roseobacteraceae > Phaeobacter > Phaeobacter sp. NW0010-22. The sequence goes on along the minus strand of NZ_BAABWT010000012.1, from coordinate 104,893 downwards.
CCAACCCACCGTGAGCATGAATTTTATCAACCATCTTTCTCAGAACGGGTATGTCGTCATCGTCCCAAAGGCGACTTTCTATAGCGCCTGACAATTCCGAAGTATGCGAAATCTCACACTCTTCGGTATTCACAACACCCCAACCGCCCTCGGCTTTCACGCCGCGCATTTCTGCCATGGATGACGGGTATTGATGCCCCATCCCGTTACAATGTGGCACTTGGAAAAATCGATTTGGAGCCGTCACAGGCCCAATTTTGACTGGCTCAAACAAGACGTCAAATCGCGGATCACGCTTCATTCGGGGCTTCCTTTGGGACAAGGCTGGTGGGGTGGTTAACGTCTAAGCACTGCGGGGCATCGTGAGTTCTTTCCTTGGAAATCAAAATGAGAACCTCTTCGTCACGGGATTCAACTTTTTTCCTAACAAGATTCTCTTTGATCTACTTTTATCTATTTTATTTCAATGCACTAATGCGTCTTCTCTATCTGAACAGTCATTCAATCATTTGTTGCCTTAACGAATGAGTCAAGGCCATAATCCTTGGAACACCAAATTCATGATTTTGCCAAAGAGAGAAGCACATGCCCCATAAACCAAGAATTGTCCGCCTAGTTCCGAATGGGCCACCCGACAAAGGGCTGACTCCACTTGAACTTGATCAAGCGGACTTCCAATCGCTTCTTCCCGAGCAACACTGGCATGTATTTTTTGAAGATGATGAGATCGGACTGACAGTCGGGGTCTGGGACACAACAACCATGCAAGAGACCTTTGGCCCCTACCCCGGCGATGAGTTTGTAAGCATCTTAGAGGGAGACTTCGCGATGGTCGACGGAACAGGCAACGCAACACGCGCAGGCATAGGGGATTGCGTAGCGTTCAGGAACGGCGCACCGATGAGTTGGAAACAACAGGGGTATCTCAAGAAATTCTTTATCACCCTCCTCTCCCCCAACGCGGAAACACCACAAATCGACACCGCAGACGAAGCAGTCATCATCGTAGATCCAGATACGCCCTTGAAGGCCTCTTCGAAGCCAGGGGAGCCCATTGAGCGTGAGCATATCAGCTTCAGAAATGACACCGGAAACATGACCGTGGGTGTTTGGGAATGTGAGACCGCAGAGTTTGAGATGGAGCCGTTTTCAGTGCACGAATACGTACAGGTGATCGACGGAGAGGCCACGATCACCGAAGCAGCAGGAACTACACATAATGTGAAGGCAGGTGATTGCTTTTTCATCCCGAAAGGGACGTTGTGCAAGTGGAGCATCCCAACCCACATCAAGAAGTACTACGCACAAGTCGCGACTTAACCCCTTTACCACATCAAAGACCTGTGCATCTGATGCCAGCTGCACAGGTCTTTGGCATGCTAACGCGCAGTCAGTCTTTCAGCGGAAAATGCTTGGGGAAGAAGCGCGTTAATGCGTACAGGCAATCATCACGGAACACTTCGCGATCCGGGCCGCCGGGGTACAACATCAAGCACAACCAAGATCCGTCAGAAAGCGCCTCGATTGAGCGCGTAGTGCGCTCGATATCGAGGTCTGGATAATCACCATCCGCAACCAGCTCGTTGCAAATTTTTGCGATTTTCTGGTACCGTTCATTGTCATACTGGTTGTGAATCTTCAAATAGTTAGGTCGATATTTTGCCTGCCCCCAAAAAGCAAACCACGCAGCTAACCTTTTGTGAGTACAAACTTTTTTATCGAAGTCGGCACTGATAATAGCCGCAAGACGATGCGCAGCGGTTGGTTTGGCATTGTCGTAATACTGCGTCCAAATATCATAGTGCTCTTTGGCCAGATACCCCAAGGTCGCATCGTACAGCGCTTCCTTGTTCTTGAAGTGGTAATTGACCACACCATGAGACAGCTTGGCCTTCTCTGTTACGTGCCTCAGCGTCGTGTCTGAAAATCCGCGCTTAGAAATCGAATCTATCGCTGCCATTATGAGCTGCTTTTGACGCGTTTCCTTAGGAGCGGTTCGTTTTCTCGACGACGCGATTTTGACATTCATAGTTAACTTTCTCCGCGCTCCGCCAGCTGTTGATCCTTCAGATCCGCGCGCTGCTGGCGGAACATTAAGATCGCTGCAATTGCTACACACGTTGCAATTACAAGAATCATTATCGTGGCAAGGGCATTAATGTCAGGCCTCAATCCAAGTCTTATGCGAGAGAATATTAGGATCGGCAAGGTGTTAGCCCCGGGCCCAGTTACAAAGCTCGCGATCACCAGATCATCAAGCGAAAGGGTGAAGGCCAGCAGCCAGCCAGAGATCAACGCAGGCGTTAACCGTGGGATCGTAATTGCGGTCAAGACTTTGAAAGGTTTAGCGCCAAGATCTGCCGCGGCTTCTTCCAAATCTTCACCCATGCCAGTTAGACGCGCCTGAATGGTCACGGCCACATAGGCCAGCGAAAAAGTGATATGGGCAATTGTTATCGTTGCAAAGCCCCGTTGCTCAGGCCAGCCGACCAATTGCTTCATAGAGATAAAGAAAACCAACAAGGACAGGCCAGTAATCACCTCTGGCATAACCAAGGGGGCAACCAACATCCCGCCAAACAATGTGCGCCCCCTAAAGCGGCCAAACCGCACCATGGCGAGCCCTGCCAAAGTGCCCAACATCGTTGCAAAAGTCGCGTTCACAAATGCGATCTTTAGACTGAGAGATACGGCCATCCAGACTTCTTCGGACTGAAACAAGACTTCGTACCACCGCAGCGACCACCCACCCCACACCGGTACAATTTTGGAATAGTTGAACGAATAGACGACCAGCAGAACCATCGGCACATAGAAGAATGCCATTCCAAGTACGAGCATGATCGTCAAAAAACGTGAGCGCTTTCCGTGCATGTCTATTGCCCCTCCGAAGCTTTGCCTTGGAAATACTGAAAAACCATGATGGGCAGCACCAATAGGACAAGCAGAACAATCGCCACCGCCGCGGCGACGGGCCAATCGCTGTTACGCGAGAACTCGTTGTACAAAACCCGTCCAATCATCTGCACGTTCCCTCCACCCAAGAGATCAGGAATAACATACTCGCCGGTTGCCGGGATAAAGACCAACAAACAACCAGCAACGACGCCCGGGGTCGTCAGAGGTAGCGTAACCCTAAAGAAAGTGTTCATTGGTCGAGAACCAAGATCTGCAGCGGCTTCGTTCAGGCGGCCATCCAGCTTTTCCATATTGGCATAGAGAGGCAGTATCATGAAGGGCATGTAGGTGTAGACAATACCGATATAGACCGCGAACTCTGTATAAAGCATGCGTATCGGCTCATCGATCAAACCAAGCGACATCAGTAAATTATTGATTGTACCTTGATCTGCGAGCAACCCCATCCAAGCGTAAACGCGCAGTAGGAAAGATGTCCAAAAAGGCAAAATAATAGCAAACAAAAGAAGTGGCTTAGCCACAGGACCGGACCGCACAATCGCATAGGCAATTGGATACCCGAAAAGAAGGCAAAAGAACGTTGAGGTGACCGAAATTTTCAACGAATTCAGGTAAGTGTTGCGGTATAGGTCGTCTTCTAGAATATAAGTGAAATTATCAAACACCAGTCGGATCGTTACGATCCCACTATCGGCCCATTCAATCATTTTGGTGAACGGCGGGCTAGCGATCGCAAGTTCAGCCAGGCTAATTTTCGCGACAATAAAGAATGGCGTAAGAAAGAAGAGAAGAAGCCATGCAAAGGGAATAGCAATGATAACCAGCCGCCAATTGTCCTGAAGCTTGCGCCGCATCCGGCGAAGCAGCGATTTCTTCTCAGGCTGAGACGGGATGGACGGTTGGGTGGAAAAATCGGTCATTCGGTAAGCAACATCACACTAGATGGCTCCCAAGCGATGTTAACTTTGTCGCCCCACGTTATGCGGTGCTGTCTATTCATCGGGCGCGAACTGTTCGGAGAAGTGATGTCTACAATCTGACCATTCGGGAGTTCGATTTTGTAAATTGACATCTCACCCAGATATCCAATGTCATCCACAACCCCGCTTACTTGGTTTGGACCAGAAGCCGGTTCATCGGTTTTGGTTATGCGTATCTTTTCAGGCCGTAGTGCCACCCAAATCTTACTGCCAACTTTGACAGATTGGCCATGGTCGATGAAAACCTCTGCGACGTTGGTTTTAACGCGCACATGGTCCGCACCATCTTCTGTAACGCGCCCTTCAAACACATTTGCAGACCCGATAAAATCCGCCACAAATCGCGATTCTGGAAACTCGTAAATTTCCGTGGGTGTACCTATCTGCTTGAACTTTCCTGCATCCATAACTGCCATACGCGTTGAAAGCGTCATGGCTTCTTCTTGATCATGCGTCACGACAATAAAGGTCACACCAACCTTTTCCTGAATATTGGCGAGCTCAAACTGCGTTTGCTTACGCAATTTTTTATCCAATGCAGCCAAAGGTTCGTCCAATAGCAACAAACGTGGTTCTTTCACTAGGGCGCGTGCAAGCGCGACGCGCTGGCGTTGCCCCCCTGACAGCTGTTGTGGTTTACGTTTCTTGAAGTCTTGAAGTTCAACCAACGTGAGGATGTCATGCACACGGTTGCTGATCTCGCTTCGAGCCATTTTGTCTTGTTGCAAACCGAATGCAATATTCTGCTCTACGCTCATGTGTGGAAACAACGCATAGCTTTGGAACATCATGTTTGTTGGTCGGTCGTAAGCCGGAACATCCTGCATATCGACACCATCAATCGTGATGCTGCCACCATTGAGGCCTTCAAATCCAGCGAGCATACGTAAAAGCGTGGATTTTCCGCACCCAGACCCGCCCAAGAGACAAAACAGTTCGCCCTGATAGATATCAAGATCAACATTATCAACGGCGGTAACTTCGCCATATTTTTTTGTGACACCCTTAATCTGAACCAAGGGCTGTTGCCCATCTTGGTCAAGCCAGGGCGTTTCGCTGACAGTTCCTGTCTCAGTCAAAGCATGCCTCGTGCGCTAGTAGAAATGACAGCGAGCAGCGGCGTTCTCAAAGAAAACCGCTGCTCAAGTTCTCACACAAAGCAATTAGTTGCCGGCTTTGAAGTCAGTCCAAGTGCGGGTCTGCAAGCGCTCCACTTTCGGGGGCAAAACAGCTGTTGTGTACATTTTGGCGACTTGCTCAGAAGTCGGAAAAGCCGCCGGGCTTGAGATCACATCGTCATCAACCATCGGCTTAGCTGTCAGGTTCGCTGTTGCGTACCAAGTAAAGTTACTGTCAGCAGCACCTACTTCAGGGCGCATCATGTAGTTGAGAAAAAGATGAGCGTCATCTTTGTTAGCTGCATCACCTGGGATCATCCAGCCGTCGATCCAGAGCTGAGCCGCACCATCCCCTTCTGGCAGGAAGAAATCGAGAACCACCCCGGTATTTGCTTCAACCGCGCCAGACATAGCAAGCAGCCCATCAGGACCCCAGGTTGTTGAAACACAGAACTCTTTCTGAGGCATCCGTTGATAAGCATAGTTATCAAAAGTTTTCACATAGGGACGAATTTCGGCCAACATGGCCCCTACTTTTGCGTAGTCGTCTTTGTTGGTGGAGTTTGGGTCCAACCCCATATGCGCTAGAGCCATCGGGATAATGTCACCTGGTGAATCTAGAAAAGAAACGCCGCATTTCGCGAGTTCCTTCATGTGGACGGGGTCAAAAACCATATCCATCGAGCCAATCGGCGCATCCGCATAAGTTTCAAGCACCAAGTCTTTATTGTAAGTGACACCGTGGGTGCCCCACATGTACGGAACGAAGTGCTGGTTGCCCGGATCCCAATCAACGGCCAGCTGCGCCATCAGCGCGGGGTCCATATTTTTAACGTTGTCCAATTTGGACATATCCAAGGGCGCAACAATGCCTGCCTTGATCAAACGAGCAACATCACCACCAGAATGGCTAACCACGTCATAACCACTGTTACCTGCAAGCAGCTTTGCATCGATTGCTTCAGCAGAATCGTAAGGGTCATAGATAACTTTAATCCCATACTCTTTTTCAAAGTTCGAGATTGTATCTTCAGCGATGTATTCGCCCCAATTGGTAACTTTTAGAACGCGATCCTCTGCAAGCGCGATGCTTGCAATTCCTAAGCTAGCTGCTGCTGTGAGCGAACTCCCCAAGATATTCTTGATGATCTTCATAGTTTCTCTTCTCCCTATTTGATGACCTTATCGGAGGCTTTTTCGCCATTGCGCGCGCTAGTTATTCGATTTTTCGTTGGGCAGATGTCTTTCAACTTGGCTATGCAATTTCGACAGTCGAACTCTTGTTTGAGACTTTCTATCTGAACGGTCAGTCAGAACGGTAAGCAGTGTCGACCGACCCTGTCAAGCACACCGGTGCCCTCATTTTCTTCATCAATGCGGGTAATCAAAACAGACAACATGATAATGTCCCTGTAACACTGGGGTTTCATGGCATTACCACAAAATATTTTAACACACCTTCTGAATGGCCAGTCAGTCAGAAATACTTGACGCTGATAGAGTTTTAGGCATCTATGAATTTGAAGGATGTCGTTTCTTAGCTGGCGCAGCCCCACCCGACGCTATCTATCAAACACCGCGGACTGACTTTGCCACTTCCGCAAAAATCCAGGAGCAAATGAATTGGAAAGTCTGGCCTGCAAGATGAATACAAATGTAAGAGACATTGCCATACCAAACGACTGGGATCGCCGCGGCCTGCCCGGCTGGTGTTATCACAGCCCCGCCTTGTTGGAGCTTGAAAAAGAAAAGTTGTTCAAGACACACTGGCAGATCGCTTGCCATGTATCTGATATTCCCGAAGCGGGAAGCTTCCAGTGCTTCGATATGTGTGATGAACGGGCCATTATTCTGCGCGATCCCAACAACGAAGTCCGGGCTTATTACAACATTTGTCGCCATCGGGGCTCGCGTCTTGTTGTCAAGGACCAAGGCACGTGCCCCAACGCACTAATTTGCCCTTTTCATGGCTGGGTCTACAACTTGGATGGCACGCTCAGGGGCCCCGGTCGACCCGAATCCTTTCCGCAAATGGACAAAAGTAAATTTGGCCTGCGCCCAATCGAAATGGAAGTCTGGCAAGGGTTTGTTTTTGTACGTTTCCGCCCCGGGCCACAGCCTTCTGTTGCTGAGTTAATGCGCCCATTTGAGGAAGAAACAGCTGCCTATAAGATGGATCAACACGTACCGACCGATGGTATTTGGACAGAGAAATCTCCGGTCAATTGGAAGTCCGTGCGCGATGTCGATAACGAAGGATATCACGTTGCGATGGCACACCCCGCACTACAAGATTTGTATGGCTCGACCTACAAGGATGAGCCTTTCGTTGATGGCGTATCTCGCTCTGATGGTGAATTTACCCCCACAAAGGGGCGCCGTTGGGCCGTTCGCAATTACAAGAAAATGAGCATGCCACAATCGTTCCTTCCCGAGCATCTGCAAAAAAGATGGTTGTACTACGGGATTTTCCCAAACTCCGTCATAGCGGTGACGCCTGAAACAGTGTTGTTTTATCAAGAGTTCCCAGTGGCAACGGGTGAATCGGTGCTGCGCAGTGCAACTTACCGAAATGAAACTGAAAATCGCCAACAACGCGCCGCGCGCTACCTAGCCGCCCGCATTGACCGCGAAACAGTAGACGAAGATATTCAGCTGACCATCTGGTCTAATGAGGCGATGGCATCAGACTCATTCGAAGGTTTCTACCTGTCTGATCTCGAATACGGCGTGCGCAGCCATCATGATCATCTGCGCAAGGTTTTACCAATTTACACCTTAGATGACGCCCCAGACGAAGATCAGCTTTCTGCGCTAAACACATCGATGCAGCACACAGGTCAGACGTGATCCCACCCAAGCCAAATACCGTCGAGTTCAACAAGCAGAAGACTATACTCTACGCCCGCGTTGGCCCACCCGGTTCTGGGGCGGCAAGGTATGCCGCTGCCATGTACTTCTACAACATGAAGCTCATGCCGGTGGAGATGCTCGAGATCTACCGCAGATGTAGCAAATTTGACGACGAAGACCCGAATGATTTGGCCACCTACGAAGGTGTTCAGGATTGCCTGTTGGATTTCAGTACATCCCTCAGAAAGAAAACATGAGCAAGATTCCACAAAACCCCGAGGTGATCGTTATCGGTGCAGGAACGGCTGGCCTTTCCGCTGCAACCGCGTTGCTGGCCGCCGGAATTGAAACCGTTGTTTTGGAAGCCGCAGCACACACAGGTGGGCGATGTGTCACCGATACAACCACGTTCAGCGCCCCTTTTGATCGTGGGGGATCTTGGCTCCACTCTGTGTCGCTTAATCCACTTGCCCGGCTCGCGGAACAACGCGGCGCTGTGTTGCACAAGGCGCCATGGCTATGGTCCCATGTCCACACAGAAGGGTATGACCTTACCAGTGACGAAGTGCTTGCGTATCGAGGATACCAAGAGGCCATGTGGCTCGCCATCAATAAAAGAGGCGCTGAAACCACAGATACAACCACTGCCGCCGCAATGCCTGACGGGCCGTTCAAAACGTCTGCCACCTGTTCCATCGCACAAATGATGGCAGGCGATGCCGACTTAGTTTCAGCTGCAGACGTTTACAATTATGCGGATGCAAAAGGCGATTGGTTGGTTGGCGGCGGTCTCGGCGCTTTCATACAAGATTTGCATCCAGGAATTCCTACTCAGCTCAACTGCCCCGTTAGCAAAATTGACTACAACGGCACTGGTGTAGAAGTAACAACTCCGCAAGGCGTTCTGAAAGCAAAGCATCTGATTTTGACGGTTTCCACCGGCGTCCTTGCGTCCGGAGCAATCGAATTTGTGCCGGCCCTGCCTATCCAAAAACAAGATGCGGTCGATATGCTGCCAAACGGTCTCTTGAACAAAGTCGGCATAGAGTTTGATCCGGCATGGTGCGACGCCACACAAGGCCAGATCGCAGATTACCACACGGGGGGTGATGCCTTTTGCTCCCTATTATTTGGGTTCTTTGAGACCAGCATCGCGACAGGATTCTTGGCTGGCCGGTTTGGAGAGGCGTTAGAAAAGGAGGGCGTCGGAGCTGCCACAGACTATTGCTTGCAGGGACTGCGCACTGTGTTTGGTAATGACGTGACTAAATATGTGCTTCGTACTGACGAAACCAACTGGAGCACCAATACCTTAACGCTAGGGTCTTACAGCTACTCCAAGCCCGGCGGAGCAGGTGCACGCAAAATGTTGGCAGAGACTCTCGATGAACGCATCTTCTTCGCCGGAGAAGCAACCATGACAGAGTCCTATGCCACAGTGCACGGTGCTTTCCTCAGCGGTCAACAGGCTGCTGAACGCGTTATCGCGACGAGGGTTGGTGCAAGCGCAACTCTCACCCGGCTCAAAATCTAACGGAGCACGAAATGGACAATACGAATTCGAAAAACTGGGATAATGACCATTTCATGCACCCATGGGAGGGCATGGACGACATAGGTCAAAACGACCGCGCCTTTATCGAGGCAAGCGACGGCGTCTATGTCACAAATGATGCAGGCCAGAAAATGTTAGACGGTCCCGCTGGCATGTGGTGTGTCCAGGTCGGGTATGGCCGAGACGAAATAGCAAATGCTATGGCCGAGCAAGCCCGCCAATTAGCGTATTTCTCGCCCTTCAATAACACCAACTCTGTTGCTACTGAATTTGCACGTGAAATTGCAAAACGGACGCCAGGCGATTTGAACCACGTGTTTTTCACCACCGGGGGATCAACGGCGGTTGATACTGCGCTGCGGTTTGTTCACTTCCGCAACAATCTACTGGGCAAACCGACCAAAAAGAAGATCATCTCACGTCAAAAAGCCTATCATGGCAGTACCTATCTTGCCGCGGCCGTTAGCGGGAAAGAGCGGGATCGCCTGTGGCTCGACAAGCCAGACGAGCTCGCTCACTTCTTACCAAACGTGAACCCTATTCTGCGCGCACCAGACCAAAGCATTGAAGAATTTCTTGATGAAAAGATCGCCGATCTTGAAAACGCTATTCTAGAGCTTGGGCCAGAGAACGTCGCAGCATTTATCGCTGAGCCCGTATTGGCCTCTGGAGGCGTAATTGTACCCCCGATAGGGTATCATAAACGCTGCATTGAGGTCTGCCATAGGCATGATGTTCTTTATATTTCTGACGAAGTGGTTACCGCGTTTGGGCGCCTTGGCCACTGGTTTGCATCTTATGATGTTTTTGGCATTCAACCCGACATAATTACGTGCGCCAAAGGCTTGACCTCAGGCTATGCACCAATGGGCGCCGCAATCTTTTCGGATCGCTTGATCGCAGATATTTCTGGTTCCGATGGCAAAGGTGCCACATTTTCTAACGGGTACACTTATTCTGGCCACCCCGTTAGTGCCGCGGCAGGCTTAGCAAGCATGCAAATTATTGAGCGCGAAGGAATACTTGAACACGTCCAGACTATAACTCCGCATTTCCAAGAACGCCTGCAGAACTTGTCCAACCTGCCCTTAGTCGTAGATGCGCGCGGAATGGGGCTCATGGGATGTATCGAGTGCTCCTATGATCCCGACCATGGCAGTTCACTCGCACGCGACTATGAACTTGGTGCGAACATCGATGCAAAATGTCAGGAAAATGGCTTGGTCCTGCGCCCAATCATCAACATGTGCGTGATGTCGCCGCCGCTTGTAATTTCACCAGATCAAATAGATCAGATGTTCGATGTACTAGAAGACGCGATCGGTTCCGTCGATTAGGCCATCACAAGCTCCTAAAGCGTCGCCTAGGCGCAGTATCTGCCTATGATAGAAAATGGTGTCGTTTTTCGATTCATCGTCTCGGCAGCAGGCATGTTCAAGGTGACAATTATGTTCTCTTTTGTCGTTTCATCCCCTTCTTCAACATCGTCGTTTGGACCGTAGGATGGCCTTTTTTCCCGAGGCCTTGATCAAAACTTGTGCAGCTCTGCCTCAAGAACGCGTTTAGGCTTCAGGTAACGACGGTGCATATGTCGCCGCTCAGAGCACTCAGGCCTCCGGCATCCTCAAGCAAAGTGATAATTTTGGCCACTCCCTCTCGATTACGCAGCGAAGTAAACACGAAAGGTCGCCCCCGACGCATCTTTTTCGCGTCCCGGTCCATGACCTCCAGCGATGCACCTACATAGGGGGCAAGGTCGGTCTTGTTAATGATCAGTATATCAGATTTGGTAATGGCCGGCCCACCTTTGCGGGGAATTTCCTCTCCAGCGGCCACGTCGATCACATAAATCGTTACATCCGCCAGTTCCGGGCTAAAAGTGGCTGACAGATTGTCACCCCCACTCTCGATCATGACGATTTCGACGTCTGGATGCCGGTCGACCATCTCAGCCACAGCGGCAAGATTGATTGATGCATCTTCTCGGATCGCAGTATGAGGGCATCCGCCTGTCTCGACCCCGATGATGCGATCTTGTGGCAAAACCTGCATCCGCATCAATGCTTCAGCATCCTCTTTCGTGTAAATGTCATTTGTGATGACACCGATAGAATATCTGTCGCTCAAGGCTTTGCTCAGAGCAGCAGTAAGTGTTGTCTTACCGGCACCAACAGGGCCACCGATTCCAACGCGAAGTGGTCCATTCATCGTGCTCATGTGCGAAAAATCCTTGAATACTGGGTTTCGTGTTTCATCGCTGCTATGTCCGACAAAAAGGCTGAATTGCCGAGTTCATCGAGCGAAGCACCGCTGGCGTCTGCGACAATCTGGCTACAAAGCTGTGTCAATTCGCGGATCAGCTTTTGGCCTTCGGTCTGACCCAGTGGAACAAGACGCATGGCCACCGCCACAAGATTGGCCATGAAAGCTTGCAGGTAGAATTGCCTGGTAAGGTCCAGTGGCAAGCCCCGCAGCCGGGCAGCGCGGCCAACAGCGACCGGATAGGTCAGCCCCCGAAGATCCGCGCTCCAGACCTTTGACGTGATTTCACAGAATGCTTCGCCCTGTAAGCGGGTTTCTTTCATGCGCTCGGCCGACGCCGAAAAGGCGCAACTCATCGCGTCGATCTCGCTCAGGTCGTTGGCCTCGGCCTGATAGGCCGCACCAAGGAACAGGCTGTCATTCCACCCAGCACCATTTCGTAGCACTTCTGCAATCCATGCGCCGGTCTGTTCTGCTGTGGTCACTTCACCCGCATCAATGGCCCATTCCAGCCCGTGCGAATAGGCAAATGCCCCCACCGGGTAAGCGGGGGAGAACCACTGCGTCAAGGTCAGGATGTCAGTGGCTGTGACCATGGGTCCGCCCGTGGCCATAAGCCCCGCCTTCTGGTGTAAAAGGCTCGACCACCTCGCGCACACTGGCGCCGATCTTGCCCAGCATATCACGGATCACATGGTCGCGCTGGATCAGCAACCGGTCGGGCTCAATTTGGCAGGGGGTGTGACGGTTGCCGATATGCCAGGCGAGCCGGGTCAGATCGTTGCCGGTGACTTCTAACAATTCTTCCTCGGCGGCTAAGACCCCGATCAGGCGACCATCTTCCAGCTCGAACGCGGCGCCATGATCAAGTGAGATGGTATGGGTCAGATCGACGAGAAACGTCTCGGCCTGTACCGTCGTCAGCATCTTGCGGCGCAGGAAACGGTCGTCATAGCTGAGCGTCACACAGTCATACGCATCGGACCAATGGCCGGGTTTACGGGTTTGACGGCTTGGAGGAAGGGTCATGGGAAGCACTTTCAAAACAGGAAATAGCGTTGTGCCATTGGCAAAACCTCGGCGGGTTGACAGGTGAGCAGCTCTCCGTCAGCGCGCACTTCGTAGGTTTCGGGGTCGACTTCGACCTTCGGCGTGGCGTTGTTGAGAAGCAGGTGAGACTTGCCAATATTGCGGGTGTTCTTCACCGGCAGCGTGTCCTTGGCGAGACCCAGTCGCGCGCCGATTCCTGCATCTTGCGCAGCGGCGCTGACAAAAGTGACTGCCGAGTTTTCGACAGAGCGGCCATAAGCACCAAACATTGGGCGTGAGTAGACAGGTTGCGGTGTCGGGATCGACGCGTTGGGATCGCCCATCTGCGCCATGACTATAGTACCGCCGAGCAGAACCATCTCAGGTTTCACACCAAAAAAGGCGGGGTCCCAGAGCACCAGATCAGCCCGTTTTCCGGCTTCGATACTGCCGATCTCGTGAGAAATTCCATGGGCGATGGCCGGGTTGATAGTGTATTTGGCGATGTAGCGGCGCACCCGGTAATTGTCATTGTTGCCGGTTTCCTCAGGCAACCTGCCCCGTTGCTTCTTCATCTTGTCAGCAGTCTGCCAGGTGCGGATCAGCACTTCGCCAACGCGGCCCATGGCCTGACTATCGGATGCGATTATGGAAAACGCACCCATATCGTGCAGGATGTCCTCGGCGGCGATAGTCTCTCGGCGGATACGACTTTCAGCAAAGGCGACGTCCTCCGGAATCGACTTGTCGAGATGATGGCAGACCATCAGCATGTCGAGATGCTCTTCCAAGGTATTCACTGTGAAAGGACGAGTGGGGTTGGTTGAAGACGGCAGAACATGCTCTTCGCCGCAGATCTTAATGATATCCGGGGCATGACCGCCGCCCGCGCCCTCGGTATGAAAGGCATGGATGGTGCGGCCTTTCATGGCGGCCACAGTGTTCTCGACAAAACCAGATTCATTGAGCGTGTCAGTGTGGATCATCACCTGTACATCCAGATCATCGGCCACTGACAGGCAGCAGTCGATGGCTGCAGGCGTTGTGCCCCAGTCCTCATGCAGTTTCAGTGCACAGGCACCGCCAAGAACCTGTTCTTCAAGTGCTTCTGGCAGAGAGGCGTTTCCCTTGCCGGCAAAGGCAAGGTTCATCGGAAATGCATCCGCTGCCTGTAACATTCGCCCGATGTGCCATGGACCGGGGGTGCAAGTGGTGGCCAAGGTGCCATGCGCCGGGCCAGTGCCACCGCCTAGCATGGTGGTCAGGCCGGAATGCAGCGCATCTTCTATCTGTTGTGGGCAAATAAAATGGATGTGGCTGTCGAACCCTCCAGCCGTCAGGATGCGACCTTCGCCAGCGATGATTTCGGTGCCGGGGCCAATAATTATATCAACGCCTGACTGAGTGTCAGGGTTGCCCGCTTTGCCGATCTTGTGAATGCGTCCGGATTTTAGTCCAACGTCGGCTTTGTAAATGCCGCTATGGTCCACTATCAAAGCGCAGGTGATCACTGTGTCCACGGCTCCAGCGGCGCGGGTAACCTGGCTTTGCCCCATGCCATCCCGAATTACCTTGCCGCCACCAAATTTCACTTCTTCACCATAGGTCGCATAGTCATGCTCGACTTCGATGATCAGATCCGTGTCGGCCAGACGCACCCGGTCTCCGGTCGTGGGTCCATACATTGCCGCATAATCGGCACGATGCATTTTACCCGGCATCGTTCAGTTCCCCCATGATATGCTGATTGAACCCATAAATGTGACGCCGTCCGCCGATTGGCACCACGTTCACTTCACGGCGCTGGCCCGGTTCAAATCTGACTGCGGTTCCAGACGGGATATCCAACCGCATCCCAAGAGCCGCGTACCGGTCGAAATCCAAAGCTGGGTTGGTTTCTGCAAAGTGGTAATGTGATCCAACCTGAACAGGGCGGTCTCCGGTATTCGCAACCATCAACCTAGTCCCCCATAACCCTTTGTTCAGCTTGATCTCGCCCTCTGCAGGTAGAATTTCCCCGGGTATCATTTGCGGCGCACCGCAACCAAAGCTCCGCCAAAAGCCACAACCAGAAAAGTGACAAGCAAAGGCAACCAGGAAGGATCAGAGGCGTGCGGATGCATGTGAACCCCAGAGTGGGCAAGCGCGGGACCAGTGGCCAGAACAAGCAGAGCGGATACAATAGTTTTCATGACGGATCTCCTTTAGCGGATCGGGTTGTGGACGGTGACAAGCTTGGTGCCATCCGGAAATGTGGCTTCGACTTGAACGTCATGGATCATCTCTGGGATGCCCACCATGCATTGATCGGCTGTAATCACATGCGCACCAGCTTCCATCATGTCAGCCACCGTACGCCCATCACGGGCACCCTCGACGACCGCATCAGTAATCAGTGCAATGGCTTCGGGGTGGTTCAGCTTGACGCCCCGCGCAAGCCTTTTGCGGGCTATCTCGGCAGCCAAGGCTACCAGCAACTTGTCTTTTTCTCTCGGGGTCAGGTTCATTTCAAATCATCCAACATCTGGGAAGGTCTTGGCCGGTAAGAAGACTGATCACCGGTATAAGGGTCTGGCGCAGATCAAAGCTGTCTGTCGCGAGCATGCGCAGAACCAAAGTATCGTCGTACAACAGGCTGGCTCCGCCAGTTTCGGGCAATAGCTCTCTTACCTTTGAGAGGTAGGCTTGCGCATCGTCGGCGATATACACCAGCGATGCCATGGCCAGCGCCCCGTTGGCGATAAAGCGGCGCGCGAGATGCGCGTTCACGTCACCCCGCAAGGTCATCGAGTCAACATAGACAGGAACGCCTTTCTTTCGGATCTGAATTCGATCACGGAAGAAAATGTTCGTCAGAACTTCACCCATTGCGGTGCGACCGAATATCAGCGGTTCAACCATTAGAAAGGACGCGCGTTCGTCTAAATCTACAGACAGCTGCCGATCCATCGCCGAACCGTTGAACAGAATGGTTTCCTGAGGGAGCCAGTTGACTCGCGCGCCAGAAGTGACCTGCACCGTGCTGCGAACTTTGCCAATTTGGCCGGGTTGGGCCTTGTAAGCACGTTCGCAGGCTTGGGTCGTCAAAGTCAGCGTCGTCCCGGCCTTGGTCTGCACCGAATTCTCAAACGCATCTCCACCAGTCACGCCCCCTGCAGTATTAAGGAACACAGCCTCAAGGCCTTCGCTACGCGAGCGAGGAAAAAGATACTTGGACGAACCCGCCTGATACAGCCGGTCTACAACCGTGCGCTTTCCAGACAACTTGGTGCCCAGGTGCAGCACGCCTCTGGCTCGAGGCTGAGCCACTGTGTCGGCCTCGGCTGTTATGAATGCGTGCTGTGTGATGTGGGCATCCTCGTGTCTTTGGGTTGCCTAAGGTCTTTGCGCTCTGAAGTTAGAAGCACCACAAGAAACAGCGTTTCGTAATGCTGCCTCTGGTGTTGCGTCTAATTATTGAGCGAAAGCTGCGATGTGAGGTCAAAAACTGTGCAGTAATAGCCGCTGGGTGAGGTTTGCGCCCGCCCAAGTTTGCCTTTCATGCCGCAATGCAGAATCGATGACGGTGCCTGCCAGTGACGTGATGTCTGGAAATTGGGGGTGTGTGACGACCATACGAATTGGACCTCGAAGCGGCCGCCACACGAATTGCAACACGAAGTTGCGGGGACAGGTAATGGAACAAGGCGCCTAAGCGCAAGCCCTGACCAATGGCCCCGCCTGGAGGACTGTATGAATTTTCTCAAATCCACACTCGCCGGATCACTCGTCTTTGCCACACTGGCAGGGGCTGCCATGTCTGCCGAAGACACCATCAAAGTCGGCGTCCTGCACTCGCTTTCCGGCACTATGGCAATCTCAGAGACCACTTTGAAAGACACCATGCTGATGCTGATCGATCAGCAGAATGCAAACGGCGGCCTACTGGGCAAACAACTGGAAGCCGTGGTGGTAGATCCGGCATCAGATTGGCCGCTGTTTGCGGAAAAGGCCCGCGAATTGCTGACCGTACATGAAGTCGATGTGATCTTCGGCAACTGGACTTCGGTCTCACGCAAGTCTGTTCTACCGGTGATCGAAGAACTGAACGGCTTGCTGTTCTACCCGGTGCAATATGAAGGTGAGGAATCGTCGAAAAACGTTTTCTACACCGGAGCCTCGCCAAATCAGCAGGCTATTCCGGCGACAGACTATTTCCTTGAAGAGCTAGGTGTCGAGAAATTCGCTCTGCTTGGCACAGACTATGTCTATCCCAGAACCACCAACAACATTCTGGAAAGCTATCTGAAGGGCAAAGGAATTGCCGATGATGACATCTTCGTAAACTACACACCGTTCGGTCATTCGGACTGGTCAAAGATCGTGGCTGATGTTGTTGCGCTCGGCGCGGATGGTAAGAAAGTCGGCGTGATCTCAACAATCAACGGTGACGCAAATATCGGTTTCTACAAGGAACTGGCAGCCGCTGGCGTGTCGGCCGACGATATTCCGGTTGTAGCCTTCTCAGTCGGCGAGGAGGAACTGGCTGGTTTGGATACCTCTAACCTTGTGGGTCACTTGGCGGCATGGAACTACTTTCAGTCCGCAGATACCGATGTGAATGCCGAGTTCGTGAAAACGTGGAAAGCCACCATGGGTGAAGAGCGCGTGACCAACGACCCAATGGAAGCGCATTTCATCGGCTTCAACATGTGGGTGAATGCCGCGACTGCAGCCGGCAGTACCGAAGTCGATTCTGTGCGGGCTTCCATGTACGGACAGGAATACCCCAACCTGACCGGCGGTATGGCGGTGATGCTCCCGAACCACCACTTGGCCAAGCCAGTGCTGATCGGTGAAATTCAGGATGATGGTCAGTTTGATATCATCAGCCAGACCAGCGAAGTCGCAGGTGACGCGTGGACCGACTTCCTGCCTGAATCGGCTGTTCTTATGTCGGATTGGAAAGATCTGGGTTGCGGTATGTACAACACCGAAACCAAGACCTGTGTTCAGACCCTCTCGAACTACTAAGGCCTGAACTTGAGAAAGGGGCCACTCCCTGGCCCCTTCCAACCCAAGACGCGGACACTTCCGACATGATACGATTATTCTTTGCGGGTCTTGCCGTCCTATTGTCCTGCCTGACAGCATCGGCCGAGGAACGAGACATCCAACCCATCCTGCAAGAGCATCAAGCGGCGATCGCTAAAAGCTCACGCAAGACCATAGGCCCGGCCATCGACGCGATTGCCACCAGTGGCTCGCCAAAGGCACAAACCGTGCTTGAAACATGGGCGGCCAAAGCCATGTGGATGCGGAAGTCCGACGGGGCGTTTTTTGTGGGGGAAAAAACCGAGAACAAAACCTATCAGTTGACCGATTTTGATAGCGGTGAAGTGGTAGGTACATATCCCAGTAAAGAGCTCAAACACCTGAAACCCAACAGCGGTGTCCGTGCCATGATCGCCACGGCGCTGGTGATGTTCCAGTTATCTGATCCGGACAAAGCCAAGCGACAGGGCGCGTTGACATCTATACAGCGTGATCCCTCTGCTGTGCAGTTGGCGCCCTTGCGTGCATCGATCGAGAATGAAGCTGATGCAATGCTCAAAGCCCAGAAACAACGGCTCGAGCGGCTTCTAACCATTGGCTATGATGTAGATATCAAGGCCCGCGTTGAAGCCATCGACGAAATGTCCACTGATCTGAGTGTCGATGTTCGCGCGACCTTGAACCCATTGGTGGCGACGACGCGTAGTGTGGCATCGGGCAATGTGCCCGAAGGATTGAACATCGCGCGGGTTCTAGTGCCTGGCGCTAAAGGGTTCTCCAAGGGCGAGGCCTATTCCCTGCTGGTGGACAAGGGGTTGGCTCGGGCGCAGGTGTCGTCGGACGGTATGCGCAATTCACTGGTTGCCAATATTGATGGGGGTCGAGTCGGCGGCGTACCAGTGGCGCAGCTGGACAAGGATGACGCCCGTAGCCGTGCCTATGCTGCGCTGGCAGAGACCGGCAGAGTGCCTTCGCTTGTTACACAGACAGATATCGATGCTACCCTCGCGAAGCATGTATTCTTTGAAAGCTATGCCGAGCCATCAGTCGAAGTGACGACGGCGGCGAACCACGCACTGGATTCCATCGGCTTGAAGGTTGGTTTCAACCAGACGCTGGACCTGACCCTTGACGCGCTTTCCCTTGCATCGATCTACTTTCTCGCTGCCATTGGCCTTGCCATCACTTTCGGCGTCATGGGGGTTATCAATATGGCCCATGGTGAATTTATCATGATGGGCGCCTATACCGGCTACGTGGTGCAGCAAATCATTCCTGATCACACCGTTTCAATCATCGTGGCAATCCCGCTGGCCTTTGCCGTGACCTTTGCCGCTGGCGTGGCGATGGAGCGGCTGGTGATCCGCTGGCTCTATGCCCGTCCGTTGGAAACCCTGCTGGCAACTTTTGGCATATCCATCGCCCTGCAACAGTTGGCCAAGAACATCTTTGGTACCCAAGCGCGCCCCCTGACGGCGCCGGGTTGGCTGGATGGAGCGCTGGTGATGAACGACGTTGTGTCAATCAGCTATATCCGTATCGCCATCTTCATCCTTGCCCTCACGTTCCTAGGCGTCTTTCTGTTTATCATGAAACGCACCAGGCTCGGGCTTGAAACCCGTGCGGTGACACAGAACCCAAGCATGGCTGCGTCGATGGGAATCAACCCCGGCAAGGTCAACATGCTAACCTTTGGTCTTGGCTCGGGCATTGCCGGAATTGCCGGTGTTGCCATCGGCCTTTTTGCCAAAGTAACCTCTGAGTTGGGCAGCGACTATATCGTTCAAAGCTTCATGACTGTCGTTGTCGGTGGGGTCGGTAACATCTGGGGCACACTGGCTGGGGCTGTCATGATTGGCTTCTTCCAAAAAGGCATCGAATGGCTGAACCCGTCGAACACTCTGGCTGCTCAAACTTACATGATTGTCTTCATCATCATTTTCATTCAGTTCCGGCCTAGGGGCATCATCGCCCTCAAGGGCCGCGCTGCAGGGGATTGAACCATGCAACGCTCTTTCATTGCCAAGAACCCGTCTGTCCTGATCTTCCTTACCTGTTTGGCTCTGTTCACCTTGCTCGTCACGGTGCTGTCCGAGGGCTTTGGAATCGGAACGATCTCGACCAGTTTCATCAAGACGCTGGGCAAGACCCTGTGCCTGTGCCTGATTGCGGTCGCGATGGACCTGATCTGGGGGTTCGCGGGGATCCTGTCACTTGGTCATTTCGCCTTCTTCGGGTTGGGCGGCTACATGATCGGCATGTGGTTGATGTATGAACGCACCCGCCTGATCGTGGTCGAGTCGCTTTCACAGGCAGACATTCCGCCGACAAGTTCAGAGGTCGTTGATGCCATCGGCAACCAAATCTTTGGTGTGGTTGGTTCCAATGAGTTTCCCTTGATATGGGCCTTTTCAGACAGCCTGTTCCTGCAATTGGTGCTGGTCGTTCTGGTGCCGGGGTTGCTGGCTTTGGTTTTCGGGTGGTTGGCATTCCGCAGCAGGGTGACGGGCGTGTACCTGTCAATCCTGACACAAGCGATGACGCTGGCACTGGCGCTATACCTGTTCCAGAACGACAGTGGGTTGCGCGGAAACAACGGGTTGTCTGGCTTGCAGAACCTACCAGCCGTGACCGCCTCGCAGGACGCAGTGTCACTGTGGTTCTTCTGGGCCTCTGCTCTGGCGCTTGGGCTGGGCTATCTGCTGGCGGCTTGGACCGTTTCAGGCAAGTTCGGATCGGTCATCCGCGGCGTACGGGACAACGAGGCGCGCGTGCGGTTCCTTGGCTATTCGGTTGAAACCTACAAGCTCGTAATCTTCACCCTGACCGCCTGCATCGCCGCTATTGCGGGGGCACTCTATTACCCGCAGGCGGGCATAATCAACCCGGCTGAGGTTGCACCGATCGCGTCCATCTACCTCGCAGTTTGGGTGGCCATTGGCGGACGCGGGCGGCTGTATGGAGCGGTCATCGGCGCCGCGTTCGTCAGCCTTCTGAGTACTTGGTTCACTGGTGGTCAGGCACCTGACATCTCGCTGGGTTTTTACACAGTCAAATGGGTGGACTGGTGGTTGGTGCTGCTGGGCTTGTCCTTTGTCGCGGTCACCTTGTTCGCACCGAAAGGCATGGGTGGGCTTATTGATCTGTGGAGCCAGCGCAAAAATCCCAACCGCCATGGTGCAGATCTTGGTCCTGACGACGGCGCGCTACGCGAACAGGAGGCGAGCCAATGAGTACGCTTCTTGAAGTATCCGGTGTGTCCGTCACATTCGACGGGTTCCGCGCCATCAACAACCTGTCATTCCGGATTGGCGAGGCCGAGCTGCGCGCTGTAATCGGACCCAACGGGGCCGGCAAGACCACTTTCATGGACATCGTCACCGGCAAAACCAAGCCGGACGAAGGCCGAGTGATCTGGGGCGAGAAATCCATTTCTCTTCTGAAGATGAACGAAGCTAAGATCGCCCAAGCTGGGATCGGACGCAAATTCCAAAAGCCCACGGTGTTCGAAGATCAGACAGTGCAGGAAAACCTGCTGATGGCTTTGAAAAAACCACGCGGTTGGTTCGCTGTGCTGGCTTACAAGCCAAGCAAGGTTGATCTCGAAAAGGTTGGCGAGCTGGCTCAGGAAATAGGTTTGCTGAACGAGTTGAAACGCAAATCCGGCGAATTGAGCCATGGACAAAAGCAATGGTTGGAGATCGGCATGTTGCTGGCCCAGGAACCGCGTTTGCTGCTGGTGGATGAGCCTGCTGCAGGAATGACGCCGCAAGAACGCGAGCACACCACCGACCTTCTTCTGGAAGCGGCCAAGACCCGCGCAGTTGTGGTTGTCGAGCATGACATGGAATTCGTTCGCCGCCTGAATTGTAAGGTAACGGTTCTGCACGAGGGGGCCGTTCTGGCCGAGGGCAGCCTTGACCATGTCACCTCGAACCAAGAAGTCATCGATGTCTATCTGGGGCGCTGAAGCATGTTGAAACTACAAGACCTGACCCTGCATTATGGTCATTCGCAAATACTGAACGGCATCTCAATGGAGGCCGAGATGGGCGAGGTGACCTGTGTGATGGGCACCAATGGCGTCGGCAAGACTAGCCTGATCAAGGCCATTTCGGGTACCCATCCGCGATCCGGTGGAACCGTGGAGCTGGAGGGCGAAGTGCTGGGTGTCCTGCCCTCGCACAAGTTGGCGCACAAGGGTATCGCCTATGTGCCACAAGGGCGTGAGGTCTTTCCGCTGCTGACCGTGCGTGAGAACCTCGAAACCGGTTTCGTCTGTCTGCCACCGGCCGAGCATTTCATTCCAGACGAAATATTTGAGCTTTTCCCTGTTCTCAAGGAAATGCAGAACCGGCGTGGCGGGGATTTATCAGGTGGGCAACAACAGCAGTTAGCAATCGCCCGGGCACTGATAACCAAACCGCGGCTGTTGCTGCTGGACGAACCGACAGAAGGCATCCAGCCCAACATCATCCAACAGATCGGCGAAGTAATCCGGCTGCTGCGGAACAAAGGCGATATGGCGATTGTACTGGT
The DNA here is from genome assembly GCF_040365955.1 of Phaeobacter sp. NW0010-22. NCBI lineage: Bacteria > Pseudomonadati > Pseudomonadota > Alphaproteobacteria > Rhodobacterales > Roseobacteraceae > Phaeobacter > Phaeobacter sp. NW0010-22. The sequence goes on along the minus strand of NZ_BAABWT010000012.1, from coordinate 82,604 downwards.
CGAACAGTATTTCGAGTTCGCCTATGATCTGGCTGACAGGTTTGTGGTTCTACGCAGAGGCGAAGTGATGATGTCGGGAACGAAAGATACGCTAACCAAAGAGGACGTACTGAAGGGCGTATCTGTATGAGCTAAGGCGCTGATGAACAACTCACCGGATCACTCGAAAGGTAAACAACGACGACTCTTTGCCCGCGTCAGACACCAGATAAAGAACCTCGTGATCGCTGCTTAAAGCGATACCTTCGATACCTTTCAAATCTGGAATTTCTCCACTGTCATACTCGATTTCAAGCCGTACCGCCCGATTTGACTTTAGGTCATAGAGAAAAACACTGCCCCCTCGGTCACTGGCCATCCAAAGGGCATCTTGGGCACGGTCATAATACAGACCTGAAATATCAAGTTTTTTGTCCTTTAAACCCGATACACGAAACCCGTGCTTTGCCTTGAGTTTTCTGTGGGCCGTGATGCTGCTCAAATCACCCGAGATTTCCACAAGAAGCCGGGGCTTGCCTTCCTTGACCACAAAAATCCGGCGCCTTTCACGGTCTACCGCAATACCTTCAAGGCCTTTGTTTGTATCAGAGCCCTCAAAGTGGCCTGCGATTGCGTCGTACCCTTTCATCTTGGAAATTGGCAATCTGACCGAGGCTGCGGAATTTCGTTCGTCAATCAGAACAATGGCATTGGTGTCTTCCTGAACCATCAACACGATGCCCTCATCCCAGCCCGCACTCACGCCTTCCAACCCCTCGTACGCTAGGGGAAAAATAACGTCGACGCGCGCTGGAGGCGTCTCAACGGAAAACAGTTCGGCGCTGTCGTCGCTGACGATCCAGAACGCCTGCGAATTCGGTTGAATGTCCAGGCCAGAAGGTTCCTTCAGGCGGTCACGCTGCAGATAAAGCGGTTCTTGTTTAATGAACTGCAATATCGGTGCATTTTGCGCCCGCACATCTGACATCGCGGATGTAAGCAAGCTGGCGATCAGAAAAAAGCGCAGAAAAGTCATATCAGTCCACGTGCAGGAGCTAGGAAAATCTGGCCTGCCTTGAAATTGTTTCAGTTAAGGTTGAGACGCTCAAGCTGTTTTGGAAACGTTTATCTGGTCAGACCCTTTCGGGGCAATTTGCGCAGAAATCGGTCCGAACGATGAAAAGTCACGTATTCTGCCCCATGCGTTGTCGGCAATGGCGCTGGTCCAGTGCTCCGAACGACCCGAAATCGTGCCAAGACCTATCACGATTATCCCCTACCGCGTTAAAGACAGTCAGAACAGCTCATGAGGTAACTGCTTCATTCGACAATATCACCGTTCAGGAACGCTCGCGCCGGGTCGGTAGAAGGGCCAGAGAAAAATTGCTCAGCCGGAGCACTTTCATGTAGTTTACCGTTCAGCAGAAATAGAACATCTGTCGCCAGTCGACGCGCTTGCCCCATGTCGTGTGTTGACATGACCAATCGCGTGCCTGCTGCATTCGCTCGCATCAAGATCGTTTCAATCTCACGAGTTGCGCGCCCATCAAGCGAGGAGCAGGGTTCGTCCAAAAACAAAACATCGGGCTTTGTTATCAACGCGCGGGCCAAGGCGAGTTTTTGGCGTTCGCCCCCAGACAGAAAATGTGCGGGCCGATCCAGCATTTTATCCAGCCCAACATCTGCTGCGGCGAGCGCGGCGTGTCCGCGTGCCTCAGCCCGTGGAAGCCCCGCCAGACAAAGCGGATAGATCAAGTTGCCCATGACCGATCGGCGCATCATCACTGGTTGCTGAAACACAAACGATTGGCGTGACCTGGCCTCGATCGCGTCACAGGCCCATGTCACAGACCCTTCAGCCAAACGAGCAATCCCGTGAAGCATGCGCAAGAAGGATGTTTTGCCTGCCCCGTTTGGGCCAATCACAATCGTCGTGCCCTTTGCGGACAGGGTCAAATTGACGGGTCCGACAAGCACTTTACCGCGCCGGCGCACGGTTGCGCCGTCGACCACCAAGGGAAACAAGGGGCTCACCACCTACCCTCCTGTTCTGTGCGACCGATGATATGAATGGCTAGGTTCACAGCAATCGCCAGAGAAATCAGGACAAAGCCAAGTCCAAGCGCCAATGCAAAATCCCCTTTGCCGGTCTCAAGCGCGATGGCTGTAGTTAATACCCGGGTATGATGGTCGATATTGCCACCAACGATCATGATCCCTCCCACTTCGCCAATGGCACGCCCGAATCCAGCCAAAGAGGCCGTCATCAACGCCCGGCGCCCATCCCACAAGAGGGCCGCGATACGTTGCCGCTGGGTGGTATTCATCGAAATGAGCAAATCATGATAATCCGACCAGAGTTCGCGCAAGGATTGATGTGCGATAGAGGCGATGAGCGGTAAGATAATGATGACTTGGGCAATGATCATAGCTGTGGGTGTAAACAACAAACCGAATACACCAAATGGTCCTGATCTGCTCAGAAAAACATAAACGATCAGGCCAACAACAACCGGCGGCAAGCCCATGAGTGCATTCAAAACCGCAATCGTAATCCGCCGTGCGCGAAACCTGCGTACAGCAAGAAGAGCCCCCAACGGCAAAGCCAAAATTGAAGCAAACACCAAGGCCGACAACGTGACATGAAGCGATCGTAACGTGATTTCAACGAGATCCGAATCCAGTGTTATCACCAGCCAAAAAGCCTGAGCGAGGCCGTCCCATATCTCAAACATGCCTTCCCCCAGTTTCGACGCGACGTGTCGGTTCAAATGTTATCCGAACACAGCTCAATCACAGCACGCGAGCCAGAAAAACCAAATTCTAACCTCAAATGGAAAATAAGGACATTTTGTCCGCCATTTTGTCCAAATGGCATCTGCATTCGGGCAGATCGACCGCGGAACAGCACCCACAATCAGAAGGCTCTGGTACAGGTATTTCTGTCTGGTAGGCTACCCTAACACATTCGGTTTTTGCTGAAATCTGCGCCAAAGGAGGGGACATTGAATTCAGTACGCCTGAAGCTGTTGGTGCTCGCTCTTGCGCCTCTTGTAGTCTTGCTTCCGTTGTTGATGTTGCTGGCGATGACACGTTGGACCTCGGATTACGATGAGCTTTTGATCGCCAAGGTCGACAGTGATCTCCGCATAGCTGAACAATACCTGGGACGCATATTGGCCGGGACCGGTGCGGGTATCGCCGCTATCGCAGACTCCCGAACTTTCCAATTTGCATTGACCGGGCCTGCGGAAACGAGGGCCGCGTATCTAGAACAACAACGCATTCAGCAAGCGCTCGATTTTCTCTACTACCTTCCGGCAACACAGACAGGCGAAGCCCAACACTGGCCAGTGGTTCAGGCCGCGCTCGGGGGCCAGCTGTCTTCGCAGATCGACATTTTCCCGGCCGATACAATTGCCAATTTCCCTGCCTTGGCCGAACGCGCGCGGGTGGACCTGATCGAAACCGAAGCCGCCGTGCCCACCGATCGAGTGGTCGAAGATCGCGGCATGGTGGTTCATACTGCGGCACCCGTTGATCTGCTGGGGCACCAAGGTGTCCTGATCGGGGGGATCTTGCTGAACAAGAACCTCGATTTCATCGATACCATCAACGCGCTGGTGTATCTCAACGCGGCGACGGGCGGGGAAAGACAGGGCACCGCGACTTTGTTTCTCGAAGACGTCCGCGTTTCGACCAATGTACGGCTGTTTGAAGATGTCCGCGCGTTGGGAACCCGTGTCTCTGCCGAAGTCCGGGCCGCAGTTTTGGATCAGGGCCGGACATGGCTGGACCGCGCGTTTGTTGTAAACGATTGGTATATCTCAGGATATCTCCCGCTCAGCGACAGCTTCGGGAACCGGGTTGGGATGCTCTATGTTGGGTTCTTAGAGGCACCGTTTGCCAATGCGAAACGATCCGCTTATCTCACCATGTTAGCTGCGATGGTCGCCGTGCTTGCCTTGTCTATCCCGCTTTTCCTTAGAATGGCGCGTGGTATTTTTTCACCGCTTGAACGCATGACCAAAACCATGAAGCGTGTGGAACACGGGGATCTGTCTGCGCGCAATGGCAGCGTCGGATCAAAAGATGAAATCAGTCAAGTCGCAACCCATCTGGATACATTGCTGGATCAGGTCCAAGAGCGGGATCAGGCCCTGCGCAGTTGGGCAGAAGAACTGAATGATCGCGTTGATCGTCGCACATCAGAGCTGCGCGACGCCAATGAAAAGCTAGAGGAAACATTTCAGCAATTGGTGCTGTCCGAAAAACTCGCGTCGATTGGGGAAATCACTGCGGGGGTTGCGCATGAAATCAATAACCCCGTCGCCGTCATTCAAGGCAATGTAGACGTCGTGCGTCAGACACTTGGCCCAGATGCCGCCCGTGTGGAAACCGAATTGAATCTGATCGATAAGCAAGTACAGCGAATTGACGGGATCGTTGGCAAGCTTCTGCAATTCGCGCGCCCCACCGAATTCTCAGCCTCCGGAGAAGGCACATCGCTGGAGATGTTGGTAGACGATTGCAAGAGTTTAATCACCCACGTTCATCCACAGCAAAACGTTCAAATTGTCGCTCAGTTCAAAGCAGCGCCAAATGTTGCGATCAACACCGGTGAGATGCAGCAGGTTCTTGTGAATCTCATGGTCAATGCCATTCAGGCAATGGGTGGCGACGGGCAGCTGGACATCAGGGTAAAGCCGGTCCCTCGAAATGAGATCGACGGCGTAGAGCTTTCTGTTTCAGATACGGGACCGGGTATTGATGCAGACCATATGAAACGGGTGTTTGATCCCTTTCATACCACCAAACTGGGCGAAGGCACTGGGCTGGGATTGTCCATAAGTCAAACGCTGATCCAACAGGCAGGCGGGCATATTTCCGCTCGAAATCAACCAACGGGCGGGGCCGTGTTCACGGTTTGGATTCCAGCGGTCAAAGACACTTAATCCTGGCCTACATCCCCCACGACGCGCATTTGCGATCAATGGTCTTGCGCGACACACCAAGCCTGCGCGATGCTTCGGCGCGATTGCCCCCACAAGCGTCCAACACTTGCACGATGTGGCGTTGCGTCACCAGATCCAGCGATTCAATCGCCTGCATCCCAGTCACCTGTCCAGCGCCAGCGAATTCTTCCGAGAACTCACCCAAGATCACCGAACGCTCGATCGTGTTTCGCAGCTCGCGCACATTGCCGGGCCAGTCATAGCGACACAGCTTAAGCAAGGTTTCTTCGTCCAATTCCAACCCCGGAAGCGCCAGCGTCTTTGACATCTGATCCATGAACAATGCAGCCAGTTCAACGATATCGTCAGATCGATCCTTAAGGTCCGGCATGTCGATGCTGACCACGTTGATCCGGTGATACAGATCAGATCGAAATTTTCCCTCTGCGACCGCCTGTTCCAGATCAACATTAGTGGCAAAGAAAATCCGTAGGTTCAGCGGAATGTCCCGTTCTGCCCCGACCGGACGAATGCGCTGATCCTCTAATACGCGCAGCAAGGCCACTTGGGTCTGCTCTGGCATTTGTGCGACTTCGTCCAGAAACAAAACGCCCCCATCTGCCAACAGAAACAACCCATCCCGGCTGCGCCCGTTTTCGTCGATCATCCCAAACAGCTCTTCGGTACAATGCTTGGGCGAAATCGCGGCGCAGTTCACCGCCACAAACGGCTTTTCAGCCCGATCTGATATCGCATGCAATGTCCGTGCGGCAACCTCTTTGCCGGTTCCGGTTTTACCCAGAAACAAAACAGGCGTTGGCAAAGGTGCAAGACGCGCCAGCATTTCGCGCACCTGTTCAATTGGCGTAGAATTCCCCAACAGGCGCCCCCGCGCCGAACTCTCTTCGGACAAAAGCGCGTGTTTAAGAAGCGAGTTATCCCGACGCAGTATCTTGCGGTCCAAGGCACGGGCAACCGCGTTCAGGATTTGGTTTGCTCGAAACGGTTTCAGAACAAAATCCACAACGCCCATGCGCAAGGCTTCGATGGCCGTTTCCAGATCAGCATAGGCCGTGATCAAAATAGCGTCCGAAAACAGGCCAACCCTGCCCTGTTCGCGCAGCCAATCCAACCCGGTCTTGCCCGGCATGATGTTGTCCAGAACCACAAGGTCAAAGTGATGCTTGTCAAGAATTGCTGACGCCTCGGCAGCAGAGCCGGCTTGTTCAACTCGCTTACACCGTGGTGACAAAATCTTCGTCAGGAAATTGCGCATCCCGGGTTCGTCATCGATCACAAGAATCGATGCATCCGCAAGGCTTTCGCCATACTCATCCTGCTTGTACGATGACATCGCTCTCAATCCAGCCGAACCGACGCGCCCGAATGTACATCCTGCGAAGCAAACCCAAGATTGCTAAGCACCAGATTTGCGCAAACCGCCACCAGCACGACCCCGGCAAATCCCGTCATCATGGCTTTCATACCAATTTCTCCAGTTCGAATAGAATGCATGGCCCGCAGGGTAACAGACGGGCCATGGAGATGGAAATCACTCGGCGGCCGTTCCGCTTTTTGTGTCAGAGCCTTGGCTCTCCAAAACTTCCTCTAACCAGAGCGAGTGGTGTTGTTCAGCCCATGCTTCGTCCACTTCGCCAGATCCCATCGCGTCATAGGCACCTTCCATGCCCACCGATCCGATATAGATGTGCGCGAAAATAATCGCCATCAGAACAAAGGCAAGCAACGTGTGCCAGACTTGTGCCAATTGCATCTCTTCTTGCGGCGCAAGCACGACGGGCAACTCTCCCAGCCCAACCAACTGTGGCAGACCGGTTGCGTTCAAAACCGAGAACGATTTGGCAAACAATGGCATCTCAAAGGGGAACAGCAACGATACGCCTGTCAACGCAATCGAAGTCCCAAACAGTATGACGGACCAAAAAATGATCTTTTGGCCAGCGTTGAACTTCTTTGCTGGTGGGTGTGCATTCCCGATGATGCCGCCAAACTGTCGGAACCACACAAGATCAAGCCGGCTTGGAATGTTGTTCGCAACCCACATGACGAAAACCATCACAAGGCCCAGAATAAACGCCCAAGCCACGTTGTTATGGATCAGCTTTGACCAAACCAAAAGCGTCGCGTTCACGTCTTTGCCCAACGCAGGGGCAAGGACAACGCGACCAAACAGAACCGCAAGGCCCGTGACCCCCAGCAAGATAAAAGACCCCGCCAATAGCCAATGACCAAAGCGTTCAATAGCCTTGAAACGAACGACCAAACGCCCCGTGTTCGGCGCATCAATACGGACCTTTCCACGTAAGAGATAGAACAAAGCCAAAGCGACCAGCGTCCCCAACAACAACCATCCGCCATAGGTTCGCAGCGGCCCGCGCCGGAACTCAAGCCATGTCATGCCTCCGTCCTGCATTACAACGGTTGCCACTTCTCCGCCTGCCGAAACCTTTAAGTCAGCCGAACCATAGCGTAAGGCACGCCACATCTCCGGATCTGAAACACCCCCAAGCGTGCCCAGTTGCGAAGCGATCCCGGCCGCATTGTCCGCCGATCCAACCGCATCACGGCGGAACGTGTCATCAACCTTCTGCCCCGCTTGTCGGTTCAGAATATCCTCAAGCGTCTGCGCACCGCCGGTCGATGACCGATCAATATCCGCAGGTTTTTCCTGAGCCTGTGCAAAAGATGCCAGCGCAAGCGTCAGAACAAGTGCGAGTGCCATGCGCAGCATGGTCGCTCCTCCTTGGAAAAAATTAGAATGCAGGACGGCCCAATTCAGGGCCGTCCTGTCAGGGTCGAATTGTATCATTCACCCTTGAGCTGGTAGGCGGTGCCCCAACCCCAAGCGCCAGATCCAAACCCACGTGCCACCACGCGTTCACGGTAGATCTGGGACACTTGATCCCCATCACCCGCGAGCAAGGCCTTGGTCGAACACATCTCAGCACAGATCGGCAGTTTGCCTTCGGCCAGACGATTGCGGCCATATTTGGCAAACTCGGCTGTGGAATGGTTCTCTTCGGGGCCACCGGCGCAGAAGGTACATTTGTCCATCTTGCCACGCGATCCGAAATTACCCGCTTGCGGATACTGCGGCGCGCCAAAGGGGCACGCATAAAAACAGTAACCACACCCAATGCACAGGTCCTTGGAATGCAAAACCACACCTTCTTCGGTCTGATAAAAGCAATCGGTTGGACACACGGCCATGCAGGGCGCATCTGAACAGTGCATACAAGCGACCGAGATCGACCGCTCACCCGGTTTGCCATCCTCAATGGTGACAACCCGACGGCGGTTGATGCCCCAGGGCACTTCATGCTCGTTCTTACAAGCGGTCACACAGGCGTTGCACTCGATGCAGCGCTCGGCGTCGCAGAGAAACTTTGCTCTTGCCATTTCTCGTTCTCCTTACGCTGCCCAGATTTTGCAAAGAGTACATTTCGTCTCTTGCATCTGGGTCACTGAGTCATAGCCATAGGTTTGGGCCGTGTTGCTGCTTTCGCCCAACACATAGGGGTCGGCACCGTCGGGGTATTTGTCCCGCAGGTCCTTGCCCTGATAATGGCCACCAAAATGGAACGGCATAAAGGCAACGCCTTCGCCGACCCGCTCCGTCACCATCGCCATAACCTTGACCTTGCCGCCTTCCGGGCCTTCGACCCAGACCTGTTTGCCATCCCGCACACCAAGATTATTGGCGTCACGCGTGTTTATTTCGACAAACATGTCCTGCTGAAGCTCGGCCAACCATGGATTGGACCGGGATTCCTCTCCGCCGCCTTCGTATTCAACGAGACGTCCAGACGTCAGAACAATCGGATAGTCTTTCGAAAAGTCCTGTTTCTGGATCGAGGCATACAGCGTTGGCAGACGATAGTCGTGACGATCTTCGTAGGTCGGATAGTCCTTCACAAGATCGCGACGCGGCGTATACAGCGGTTCGCGATGCACTGGGATCGGATCCGGGAAGGTCCACACAACCGCACGTGCCTTGGCATTACCAAACGGCGCACATTCGTGCTGAATCGCCACCCTCTGAATACCGCCCGAAAGGTCGGTTTTCCAGTTGGTTTTGGGTCCAGCCACAGCGTCGATAGCCGCACGTTCTTCGTCCGTCAGATCGCCATCCCATCCAAGATCCATCAGCATCTGCATGGTGAATTCGGGATATCCGTCCTGAATGTCCGAATTTTTGGAATAGACGCCTTCGGCCAACAGGTTGTCACCATCGCGTTCCACACCGAACCGGGCACGGAAGGTCAGGCCGCCTTCGCTGACGGGTTTTGACATGTCATACAGGTTCGGCGTTCCGGGATGACCCATCTCAGCCGTTCCCCAGCATGGCCATGGCAGACCGTAATAGTCCCCATCTGCCGGCCCACCGACCGCTTTCAACGTGGTGCGGTCAAACGTATGCTGGTTTGCCATGTGCAGCTTGAGCCGTTCCGGGCTTTGACCCGTGTACCCAATGGTCCACAGTCCCTTGTTGAACTCGCGCGTGATGCTTTCCACATTTGGCGTCTCGTCGTCTTCCATTTCGATATTGCGGAACAGACGATCGGCCCAGCCAAATTTGTTGGCGAACATGGCCATGATCACGTGATCAGTCTTTGCTTCGAACAGCGGATCAACCACTTTGTCACGCCATTGGAACGACCGGTTCGAGGCCGTGACCGAACCACGGGTTTCGAACTGCGTCGCCGCAGGCAACAGGTAGCAGCCATCGGTCCGATCATGCAAAACAGCCGAGACAGTGGGATACGGGTCAACAACGACCAGCATGTCCAACTTCTCCATCGCCGTTTTCATTTCCGGTCCACGAGTCTGAGAGTTGGGCGCATGCCCCCACAAAACCATGGCACGCACCTTATCAGGGTTGTCCATGTTATCGGGATCTTCCAGAACGCCGTCGATCCAGCGACTGACAGGAATGCCCTTTAAATTCTGCAGGCTCTTTTCCTTGCCGTCTGACCCGGTAACCTTGGCAAACTGCGCACCCAGCCATTCTGGATCTTCTTCCCAGACGCGCGCCCAATGGGCCCAAGCACCAGCCGACAGACCATAATAGCCCGGCAAGGTGTGGCTCAGAACGCCAAGATCGGTCGCGCCCTGCACGTTGTCGTGGCCACGGAAAATGTTCGTTCCGCCACCTTCGGTGCCCATGTTCCCCAACGCAAGTTGAAGAACGCAATAGGCGCGTGTGTTGTTGTTGCCGTTGGTGTGCTGTGTGCCACCCATACACCAGATCACGGTGCCGGGACGGTTGTTGGCCAAAGTCCGCGCAACGCGACGCAACTGTTCACCCGGAGCGCCAGTAACGCGTTCGACTTCTTCGGGGTTCCACTTTTTCACTTCGGTGCGGATCTGATCCATACCCCAGACACGGGTGCGGATGAACTCTTTGTCTTCCCAACCGTTCTCAAAGATATGCCACAACAGACCCCAGACCAGCGCAACATCTGTGCCCGGACGGAAGCGGACATATTCATCCGCATGGGCCGCTGTGCGCGTAAACCGCGGGTCACACACGATCAGCGGCGCGTTGTTTTCTTCTTTCGCCTTGAGCACGTGCAACAGCGACACAGGGTGCGCTTCTGCCGGATTACCACCGATGATAAAGATGGACTTGGAATTGTGAATGTCGTTGTAGCTGTTCGTCATGGCGCCGTAGCCCCATGTGTTTGCAACACCAGCGACTGTGGTCGAGTGACAGATCCGGGCCTGGTGATCCACGTTGTTCGTGCCCCAATAGGCGGCGAATTTGCGGAACAGATAGGCCTGTTCATTCGAGTGCTTAGCACTGCCCAACCAATAGACGCTGTCCGGGCCGCTTTCTTCCCGGATCTTCATCATGCCGTCGCCGATCTCGTCGATCGCTTGCGCCCAGCTGATGCGCTTCCATTCGCCACCCTCTTTCTTCATCGGGTATTTCAGGCGGCGTTCGCCATGGGCATGTTCGCGCACCGAGGCGCCTTTGGCACAATGTGCTCCCAAGTTGAACGGGCTGTCATAACCGGGTTCTTGCCCAGTCCAGACACCACTTTCCACTTCGGCAACGACTGTGCAGCCGACCGAACAATGGGTGCAGATAGATTTTATCGTCTCAACGGCCCCGGCTGCAGCAGTCTGCGCATTGGCCTGCGTCACTGTTCCTCCAGTGGCGCTGATTGCGGCAAGACCACCAATGGCCAGGCCGCTGCCACGCAAAAACGCGCGGCGGTCGACGGATTTTTCCGCGACTTCGGAAAGGATACTGGTCCGCTGGGGGCGTCTCGCAACCCCGTTGGTCTTTTTCCTCAGCATGTTAACCTCCCTTGCTACCCCACTGGGGCTGGCTGGGTTGATGAAAACCTTTGACTGTCGGGCCTAACGCAACCAGTCGTCTCAGGTACGGGTTGATCGGCCTGTTAGAAACGGGCCGAGTCAAAATAGGCGCGCGTCTGCGCCGTGTCCTGCAATCGTGTGGATTGCAAATCAGGCTCAGCGGCCGCTTCGGCCTGTTGCCCGCTGGCCATAACGGTCACCGCAGCCGCTGGGGCTGCTGTTCCGGCCAGTTTCAGAAAGTCCCGGCGACTTGTCGTCTCCTTGTCCTTCTGGGTCATGAGAGTTCCTCCTCTCTGTTGGCGGTGGTTGCCCACCAGTTTAAGCGGATCACTCCGCGCTCATTCGAAATCCCTCGGCTTCAATCTCCATGAACACGCGGCCAACCTGACCGACGGCTGCATAGAAAACCGAATTTTTGGCCGCTTCTAAATCCGCGAAAAAATGCCCTGCCCACGGAGCGATATGCGTGTTGAAAAAGAGCTTCTGATCCCTGACTTCGCGGGCTTGCCCAAATCGACCAACGATCAGCGCGCCCATAATCTCCATCAAAGAAGCAATGTTATCTTCGGGCTCATAGACGTTTTCCGCCCGCGTCAGGCCCCGCGCGGCCATATCCTGACGCAATTTCGCCAGCGGCTTTTCATTCAGGAACCCGGTCAGGTAATAGCTTGCATAGGGCAACAGCTCACCCCGGCCCAAACCAATGAACAGCTTGTTGAATTCGCTTTCGATCGCCGCTGGTTTCGACAACTTCGCAATCTTGGCCAGCGCATTGATTGCCACGCCCAGTGGGGTATCGTCACCCGACAGGCCCGACGTCATACTCAGCAGGTCCGCATTTGGTGGCCCAGACAAGATCGTGCCGAGATAGTTGTAAAGATCCGCCCGCAGGCGATCTTCCTCAGAGACACGGAGGTCTTGCGCTACATTCATTTGGGTATCCTCATTCATTCGCCATCTCCGGCAGCCCCGGATTGGTGGGGGCATCAAAGACAAACCGCATGCGGTGCATATTAGGGGCTTGAAGCTCAGGCTCGGGCTCTACGATTGGAGGCTGATAAACCGGCGTCTCGCTTACAAAGACAGGCACCTCGTCCACGTCATCATCTTCCCGATGGGCCAGTCGCTCGGGCGTTTCCATCTCTGGGGCTTCAGGGGTGGTTTCACCCTCGGCCTCGGCTTCCGCTTGACGGGCCAACTCTAACACGTGTTCCGTCATCCCCTTACCCACCTGATAAGCGGTCTGCATATTTTCGAGAAAGAAAGAGGCGTCGTTGAAATCTTCGCCGTAATCAACCAACCCATCAACATTGGCCAACACCGGATTTAACCGCCAAAGTCGACGCAGTGCACGGGTGCGGATGCGCGCTGGTACGGCCTCAGTCAGGAACACTTTGAAATCGTCCCCCTCCTCCAACGTATCCGGATCGGGCAACTCAAGCTCAGCCAGAATTTCCGCATCGGTACGGTCCGCCAGTTCAGCCTCACGCAGTGCTTGCGCGTCGGCTTCAACCTGTTGTTCATCAGCTTTGGCCTCGGCTTGCACAGCCGCCTTTCGGTTTGCCCAGAAGCGGCTCATTGCAGACGCTCCTTTTTGGCTTGCGACGGAGCGCGATAGACATCAGCCATCTGAGTGATGCGCGCGTCCCCGACGCCATCCTCGACCAACCCAATGTCTTTCTTGTCGCGCTTGCGTTTCTTAAAGATCTCTTCGCGGTGGTGGGTTTCGACAAAATCCAAAACCCAAGCCATCACCGCCGCGGGCATCGCGATCTTCTCGATGATCTCTTCGCCACTGTCCGCATAGTCCTGCGCTTCATATGGCGAGGCTGTAATCAGAACGATATCGAGGGGTTCATCCGCACGAACACTCTCGCGCATCACCACATACAAAGCTGGTTCTTGCGCTGCCAGCCCATGCAGATATGCCTCGGTTTCCGCACCGTGCAGTTCAACCGGCAGCGTGGTGGCGTGATATTCGGTCATGTCGCCTTCCGTCCGCAACACCCGCCAATTCGCATCCGCAGCCCCCGGTAAAACTCCGGTCGCTTTCCACGACCAAGCCGCCCACTGGGTCACCCCCGGCACGCGGCGCAAAACAATGCCAACCGGCATTTGTTCAAATCTATTTGGATCGTGGATCAAACCCAGCTGTCCTCCCGTCTCCAAGAATGACGCGGGGCAGACCGCCACATAAAGTACTTTGTCGTGCCAAATGTGCGATCTAGACAAAATGTCGAGAAAGAAATTTCGACCAAACATCACGCAGACGAATTGTCTATCTCGAGTGTTTCTATCGGATTTATGAAATCTCTCTGAGGGTGCGAATCACCTAACGCTTTCCCAAGGTGTTTGCTGATTCCCTCGTTCAGAAAACCGGTTTACCTGCCTTCAGAATCATGCCTATTTGAAATGGATTTCCAGGGCGAAACCGCGACTTTCAGCGCCCCGGAAAACGGAGGAATATGATGACTAAGACGTTGATTTTATGTGACTGCTCCGGCAGTCAAGCCATCGATGCCGAGGCGATTTCCGAGACATGCGGAACCCCCGTCTCAAAGGTGTTTACCGCCCTGTGCACCGACCAAATCAACGATGCAGCAGCGGCAATTCAGGCCGGTGATGCAATGATTTGTTGTGCGCAAGAAGCTCAACTTTTCGACTCACTTTCCTCTGAATTAGGGGTGCCTGCCCCTGCCACACTCGACCTGCGCGACCGGGCCTCATGGTCCGATGACCCCGCATCGAAACTACCCAAAATGTCCGCCCTGATCGCCGAAGCTGGATTGCCTGCACAACCTAGCAAAGCCATCGAAGTCGTGTCTGATGGCAGTTGTCTGATCATCGGCCCCCCGGATGTGGCCATCCCCGCCGCCGAAGCGCTGGCCGAACATCTGGCTGTGACCCTGTTGCTTGCCCCCGGATCCGAGGCCCCTGTGACCCGTGATTATGATGTGATCCGCGGTCAGCTCAGACGCGCCCAAGGGTCGCTCGGGCAGTTCTCGGTCGTGATTGATGCACTCGAACAACGCGTGCTGGGTGGGCGCGGACCGATACAGTTCACCGCCCCGCGTGACGGTGGTCGATCGGACTGTGACATCATCATTGACCTGACAGGCAACACACCTCTCTTTCCAGCGCCCGAAAAACGCGAAGGGTATCTGCACGCAGATCCCAAACATCCCCCAGCCATTTCCAGCGTCATACTGGCGGCCTCTCACCTTATCGGGACGTTTGAAAAGCCACTCTACATCAAATCAGAACCCCTGTTGTGCGCGCATTCCCGTGCCAGCCAATCCGGCTGCTCGCGGTGCCTTGACGTCTGCCCAACCGGCGCAATCACCCCAAACGGCGACCATGTCACCATTGACCCGATGATCTGCGCAGGCTGCGGAGCCTGTTCCTCGCTCTGCCCGTCCGGCGCGATCAGTTATGATGCGCCCCCCGTTGATTTGACATTCCGCCGCGTGCAAACACTGGCCCGCGCCTACCTCGAAGCCGGCGGAAGCGCCCCCAGCCTACTGGTGGTAAACGATCATGGGTCCGAGATGATCCGACTGGCCGCCCGCTTTGGCCGTGGTCTACCGGCCCATGTCATTCCGCTGGAACTGGCGGCGCTGGCCGCCTTTGGCCACGCCGAGATGGTCGCGGCACAAGCTGCCGGTTTCGCACAGGTCAACATCCAACTGGCCCCCGGCGCTGACCGACAAGTGATCGCCTACGAAGCCGCTCTTGCCACCGCTCTTGGAGCTTCGGTTGTCTTGCTGGACTCCGACGACCCCGATGCAATGGCCGATACCCTGTACGCGGCAACACCGCCTGCCCCTGTGGCCACACCCGTTCGCCCGATGGGCACCCGCCGCCAGATTGCACGCCAAGCCGCCACCGCACTGAATTCACCAAACGAAACGCTTACATTGCCTGCGGGCGCGCCTTATGGCGCTGTGGTCGTCAACACCGACGACTGCACGCTGTGCCTGTCCTGTGTCTCGCTGTGTCCCTCTGGGGCGCTTGGCGACAACCCTGACCTCCCCCAACTCCGCTTCCAAGAGGACGCCTGCCTGCAATGCGGGATCTGCGCATCAACCTGCCCGGAACAAGCAATCACCCTTGAACCCCAAATGAACCTGAACCCTTCCGCTCTGGATCAGGCTGTCCTGCACGAAGAAGAGCCGTTTGGCTGTGTTGAATGCGGCGCCCTGTTTGGTGTGAAATCCACCATCGAGAAAATCACCGAAAAACTGGCTGGCAATCACGCGATGTTCGCCAACCCCGGTGCCGCCCGCATGATCCAAATGTGCGACACGTGTCGGGTCAACGCGCAGTACCACGCCAAGGACAACCCGTTTGAGGGTGGCAAGCGCCCTCGCCCCCGCACCACCGAAGACTATCTGTCAAAGCGCCGCGATCACTGAAACATAAGTGCCTCCGCAAGGACCGGCAAAGACCAAAGAACAGGAATTCAACGTGATCCGAGATAAGGTTCTGGCCGCACTCAAAGGCGTGACTGACCCCACTGGTGGCGACATCGTGTCCTCAGGGGCAATGCGTGCCTTAAACGTCGACGACAACACAGCCCGGTTTGTGCTCGAAATCGATCCCGCACAGGCCAAAGCCTATGAAGCAACAAAGGCACAGGCCGAAACAGCGCTCAGCGCCCTTGGCATCACCGCCAATATCGTCATGACGGCCCACAGCGCCCCGGCTGCCCCTCCGGAACTGAAACCAAAACCGGCTGCCCCCCAAGGCCCGCAAAAAGTTCCCGGAGTCGATCGTATACTAGCAATCGCGTCCGGCAAAGGCGGGGTCGGAAAATCAACAGTGTCCGCCAATCTCGCCTGCGCTCTGGCCGCCGAAGGGCGGCGCGTTGGTTTGTTGGACGCAGACGTATATGGCCCCTCGCAACCTCGCATGTTGGGGGTTTCGGGGCGTCCCGCCAGCCCAGACGGCAAGATTATTTTGCCTCTGCGCAACCACGGTGTCACAATGATGTCGATGGGCCTGATGACCAATGACGATCAAGCCGTCGTGTGGCGCGGCCCAATGTTGATGGGGGCGCTGCAACAAATGATGACACAGGTCCAATGGGGCGCGCTGGACGTGCTGATCGTGGACCTGCCACCGGGAACAGGCGACGTTCAAATGACCTTGGCGCAGAAATCGCAGGTGGACGGGGCAATCATCGTCTCAACCCCGCAAGATATCGCGCTGCTGGATGCCCGAAAGGGGATAGACATGTTCCAGCAATTGAACGTGCCAATCCTTGGGATGATTGAAAACATGTCCACCCACATCTGTTCGAACTGTGGCCACGAAGAGCATGTATTCGGCCATGGCGGCGTTGCCGCCGAGGCGGACAAACTCAACGTTCCCCTGCTCGCTGAAATCCCGCTGGATCTGCAGATCCGGATGGCAGCAGATGGCGGTGCGCCCATTGTGACAAGTCAACCGGACAGCGCGCAGGCCAAAGCGTTCCATGCAATCGCACAAACGCTTATCGCCGGGGGCCATGCATGAGCGAGCCCATCGTTTTTCCCCCGCTGATGTCGGGCTTGGCTGTAACAGGCCCCATTGATCCCTTCGATACTGCCTGCGCCAAGGCCGCAATGGGCTGTGACGCCGGTTTGATCGTTTACAACCTGGCACCAAACATGATGACGGCGGCGATGGTCTTTGCCCCCGAGGTGCCGCTTGCCTCTGCCATGGCAATGCTGCCCACCTGTGGCATCGGGTTTCAGAACGCGCTTGGCGCATTGGCCCCCCCCGAAGTCGCGGTTCATCTGGAATGGAACGGCGCCCTGCGTGTGAACGGCGCGCGATGTGGCCGCTTCCGCGTCATGGCATCTGACACAGACCCCGCCTCATCTCCGGACTGGCTGGTAGTCGGTGTCGCGATCCCACTTTGGCCAGCCAGCGACAATCCGGGGGAAACCCCCGATGCCACAGCCCTCTATGCCGAAGGCTGCAGCGACGTCGAAGCCCCTGCCCTGCTCGAGGCCTGGGCGCGCCACACCCTGAACTGGATCAACCGCTGGGAACACGACGGGCCGCGCCCCTTGCACGAAGAATGGCGCGGTTTGGCCCATGATGTTGGCGAAGCCGTAACCCAGAATGGTAAAACAGGCACGTTCATGGGCGTAGACGAAGATTTCGGCATGCTTTTGCGTGACGCCGACGGCACCACCCAATTGATCCCCCTGACAACCCTGTTGGAGACCCCCTGATGAAACTGGCCATTGCGACACATCTTGATGAGAGCGACACCCGTGTCTTTGCCACACATGCCCGCACCGGCGAATGGTGCGTCTCAGGCGGGTTTGAGTTCTCAAACTGGAGCGACGCTGATCTTACCGGAAAGGCCCGTCAGGCGTTCGCAAACGGCTGGCTCGGGCTGGACACACATGGACGCGCCACCTTTGTCGCCGTAACACCTGTGGAACCAAACGAAGTCGCCCGCTTAACCGAACAACTGGCCCAGCATTTCGTCACCTATTACGGTGCCCCCGACCTCGACGCCGCGCGCCCAGTGGCCGCAGACGAGATTTCACACATGGCCGATTTATGTGACGAACATGCAGACGGCACGCTTTTGACCGTGGCGCGCGAACTGACCACCGCAGGTGTCCGCGAAAGCTATCGCGCGATCGAAACCCAAAGTGCCGAACTGGACCAACTTGCCGTGCATGGCTCACTGGACGACTAGCAAAGGACGTCACCCTTTTTGATCAGGCGTTTGGCTGAGCCCCTGCAAGATCGGACAATCTGGTCGCTGGTCCCCGGCACATTCCGAAATCAGATGCGACAAGGTTGAATGCATCGCCTGCAGGTCACTGATCTTGGCTTCGATCTCTCTCAGGTTTTGTTCCGCGACCTGTTTTACATCCGCACTGGTGCGCGCGTCGTTGTCATACAGCGCCAACAGGGTGCGGCAATCTTCGATAGAAAACCCCAGCGACCTTGCGCGGCCAATAAACACCAGCTTGTGCAGGTCTTTATCTTCAAAATCCCGATACCCATTCGCCAACCGATGCGGTTTGATAAACCCGATATCCTCGTAATACCGGATAGTTTTGGGTGGAACACCCGAGCGTTCCGCAACATCGCCTATGTTCATTAGCTCGCCCTTATTATTCTGCCGGTACCGCGTGTGGGGTCTGTTGCGCAGGATCACCCCCCTGCCCCGTTGCCTGCATCGCCGGGCGCACCCACCGCAGGCGCAACGCGTTGCTCAGGACAAACACACTGGACAAGGCCATCGCGCCCGCCGCCAAAACCGGTGACAACAACGGACCACCAAACGGATAAAACGCCCCCGCCGCAACCGGGATCAACAGCGTGTTATAGCCAAATGCCCAAAACAGGTTTTGCCGGATGTTGCGCATGGTCCGCTGACTGATGTCAAAGGCATTCACCACCCCAACCAAATCCCCGGACATCAGCACCACATCTGCGGCTTCAATCGCCACATCTGTGCCTGTTCCAATCGCAATACCAACATCAGCCGCAGCCAGTGCTGGCGCATCGTTGATACCGTCCCCGACAAAGGTCAGTTTGCCATCTCCGACCCGCAACCCCTCCAGCGCGGCCACCTTGCCTTCTGGCAAAACCTCGGCAATCACGTGATCTATGCCCAGTTCACTGGCAATTGCCTGCGCCGTCCGCTGGTTGTCACCAGTGATCATCGCCACCTTCAGACCCAGCGCGTGAAACGCAGCAATGGCCGCAGGCGTGGTGGGTTTGATCGGATCCGCCACCGCAATGACCGCAGCAATCTGGCCATCAACAGCCGCATAGAGCGGCGTCTTTCCCTTGCGCGCCAACGCCTCACCCTGCGCAGACAATGCACCCAGATCAACGCCTTCACGTGTCATCAACCGATCCGCACCCACCAGCACGGCATGGCCACCAACCCGCGCGGACACGCCGTATCCGGTGATCGAGTCAAATCCATCGACCTCGGGCAGTCCCAATCCTTTGGCCACAGCATCCGCCACAATCGCCTCTGCAATCGGGTGTTCAGATTTGCCTTCGACCGCCGCCACAAGACGCAGTACATCCGCCACGTCCCGGCCCGGTGCAACGATCATATCCGTCAACGCAGGTTTCCCGGCGGTCAGCGTCCCCGTCTTGTCCAAAGCCACAACCGTGCTTTCCTGTAGCAATTGCAGCGCATCACCCTTGCGGAACAGAACCCCCATTTCAGCGGCCCGCCCCGTCCCCACCATGATCGAGGTCGGGGTCGCCAAACCCATCGCACAGGGACAGGCGATAATCAGGACAGAAACACCAGCAACCAAGGCCAGACTCAGCGCCGGATCAGGGCCAAACAGGAACCAGATCGCGACCGTCAACACAGCAACCCCCATCACAGCGGGCACAAACCACTGGGTGATCCGGTCAACCAGCCCCTGAATCGGCAGTTTGGTCGCCTGCGCCTGTTCCACCATCTGAATAATCTGGGCCAGCATCGTGTCACTGCCCACCTTTTCAGCGCGAAAAGTCAAAGCACCTGTGCCATTCACTGTTGCGCCCACAACCCCGGCCCCATCGGATTTCTCAACCGGTATCGGCTCGCCTGTAATCATGCTTTCGTCGACGTAGGACGACCCGGTTAAAACCCGGCCATCCACTGCAATTTTCTCGCCCGGACGCACATGAATCACATCCCCGACCAGAATGTCCTCGATCGCGAGTTCCTGAATGCCCCCTGCCCGTTCAACGCGCGCGGTTTTGGCCTGCAATCCCACAAGTTTACGAATGGCCTCGCCCGTGCGCCCCTTTGCGCGCGCCTCCAGCAGACGCCCCAACAGGATCAGCACCACAATCACGGCCGCCGCCTCGTAGTACACATTGGCGGTGCCTGCAGGCAGCACACCCGGCGCAAATGTCGCCACCAAAGAAAACCCGTAAGCCGCCGATGTGCCAAGCGCCACCAACGAATTCATATCAGGCGCGCCCTTGAACAGCGCCGGAAACCCCTTGGTGTAAAACGACAATCCCGGACCAAACAGAACCAAAGAGGTTAGCAGAAACTGTAAATAATAACTGCTCTGCAGGCCAATCGTGCCCATAATCAGGTGGTGCATACCCGGAATAAGGTGCGAGCCCATTTCAATGATGAAAACCGGCAAGGCCAAGACAGCAGCAAACAAAGTGCGCCGCGCCAATTCATCGATTTCATCCGCTTTGCGTTGGTCCCTGTCACTTTCCTGCGCGGATGTAATCGCTGCCGGATACCCCGCATCCGTGGCCAACGCCGCAACCCCGGCGGGCGTGTTCACGCCAGCGGCATACCGTACGGTTGCAGTCTCTGTCGCCAGATTCACCGCTGCCCCCAAAACCCCGTCGCCTGCGTTCAACGCCCGTTCGACACGCCCCACACAGGATGCACAGGACATGTTCTGAACATCCAACGTGATCTCTTCGACCTCGGCAGGGTATCCAACATCACCAAGGAGCGTGACCAGATCAGCCACCGACACCGCGGATGCATGAGTGATTTGGGCGCTTTCATTGGCAAGATTCACCGCCGCCGATTCAACGCCAGGCACCGCCAACAGCGCACGCTCAACACGCCCCACGCACGAGGCGCAATTCATACCCGTAATTTGTAACCGAACTGAGTCAGTCTCTGTCATGGTGTCACCTTGGCATTGTCAGATCACACCTAAGTACGGCTTCCAGTAACTGGAAGGTCAAGAAACATAATTTGTTTCCACCTGCGACACATGCTCCGTTCAAGCCTGAACCCGCTCAACGGCTCCCACACTTCAGCCCCCGCGCATTACACCGACACAGACCCGATCAATCGGCGTCCCCCGGTGCACGAAAACAATCGACCGAGGTGTTAGCTCCTCAATACTGTGAATGTTGATCCCTGACATTCCTGCAAGACTTGCCCAGATCGGCAAAACCGCACGCGCTACGCCGCTGGCAACCAAACTGGCGACCGTTTCGGGTGAATCCATTTCGCACAGCACTTTAGGCACGGTGGCCTGCTGCTCGATCCAACGCCAGGCGATCTCTCCGCCCCAAGAGGTTCGGTCATAAACCACCAAGGGTAAATCCGCTGTTGCCGGTTCTGTCGGCGTGACCCACGCAAAGGGCTGTGTATTCAGATGCTGAATGGCAAGGGTCTTGGGGATCTGAAAATGAGGTTCCACCAGAATGGCCGCATCCAGATCCGCGCGGGACACCATGTCATACAATTGCGTCGACGACCCCGGTGTGATCAGCAGCTCCACATCGGGTGCAAGCTCTGGCAAATGCGTCACTAGGGACGGAACATAGTCAGACAATCCGGTGGAAATGACCCCCAACCGATAAGGCCCCGCCAATCCGTCCTCGGCCACATCACTCTGCAACCGACGCGTTTCAGACAAGATAGATTGCAGACGCGGCAGCATCCGCAAACACGCAGAGGTCGGACGCACCGTTGCGCCAGACCGCGCAACCAGTCGGGTCCCCAGCTCCTGCTCCAGCGCTTTCAACCGCTGACCAACTGCCGCGGCCGTTATATTCTGACGTCGCCCGGCAGCCGCCAAAGAGCCCCCCTCGACAACTTCCAGCAACGTCTCCAGATACCGAATATCCAAACTATTCCTTTCGATTGAACACACACATACTCATTATTTCTTTTTATATGGCGCTGCTACTCCTGCCTCAATACAGATGACGGAGAACATACATGCCAACGCCCTTCCATTTCGCCTTTAACGTCCAAGACCTAAAGGCTGCGCGCCATTTCTACGGAGGCATTCTCAGCTGTGCTGAGGGTCGTTCGACCGACACGTGGATCGACTATAACTTCTTTGGACACCAGTTATCGCTGCATCTGGGCGAACCGTTCAAAACACAGGCAACCGGCAAGGTTGGCAGCCATTTGGTCCCAATGCCACATCTTGGTGTTGTTCTGCCCATGGCCGACTGGACCGTATTGGCAGAGCGCCTGCAAGATCACGATATCTCCTTCGTCCTCCCCCCCAGCCTGCGATTTGAGGGCGAACCGGGCGAGCAGGCAACCATGTTTTTCCGCGACCCATCAGGCAATCCGATCGAGGTGAAAGGCTTCAAAGATATGGCACTGGTTTTTGCCGCTTGAAACCAGCCCTTGCTATCATTGCACACACCATCCAACCCTCTGCCCTAACAAAGAAAATACGGCTCTGTGCTGACCAACCCCTAGGCGATTGAGGCATTCTAGACCATTTGCCAAACCCAACAGCTCTCTCAATCAGTCCCGGATTGCCCGCCACAGCGATCTCAGCGGACGCTGGCGAAACCCGTAGGCTTGCATCCCAGCCAACACACCGCATACTCGCCCCCACAGTGGTCCATCTCACTGTGGGGCAGACGCACGCCCTAAGACCCTAAATATAAATTTCTCTTGCACGACTCTGACGATTTGGACAATAGTCACGAAAACGAGGCGATAAACGCCATTTTCCGTGAACACGCCACGGAGGTGCAGAGAGCAGATGACCGATAACACAACCGAAGACGATCTCAATGGGGTCATTCGCCAGCACTCCGAGTGGCTGGCCGGACAGTTGCATTCGCAGCGCGAGAACCTGTTCCCCCCAAACGCCCAGAAAACGATGCGCAAATTCACCTCGGGTGAAGCGGCCGCGTTGTTGGGGGTCAACGATTCCTATCTCCGCAAGCTGCACCTCGATGGCAAAGGCCCCTCCCCCGAGCTGACGCCGGGCAATCGGCGCCACTATTCCACCCAAGACATTCAGGACCTGCGCGTTCTGCTGGAGAAAACCGCCCGCAAACCCGGCGACTATCTGCCCGGACGCCGCGAGGGCGACCATATGCAGATCCTAGGGGTGATGAATTTCAAAGGCGGCTCAGGCAAAACCACCACCTCGGCTCATCTGGCGCAGCGGCTTGCCCTGCGCGGCTACCGCGTGCTAGCCATCGACCTTGATCCACAGGCCTCTTTGACCGCCCTGCACGGCGTCCAACCTGAATTCGATCTGGTGGACGGCGGAACCCTCTATGACGCGATCCGCTACGAGGATCCCGTTCCGATCCGCTCGATCATCCGGCCCACCTATATTCCGAACCTCGACCTGATTCCGGGCAACCTCGAACTGATGGAATTTGAACACGAAACCCCCCGCGCCTTGGCTCAGGGCAACGCGGGCATGTTCTTCTTCCGGGTCAAAGAGGCGCTCGCCCAGGTCGATGATGACTATGACATCGTGGTCATCGACTGCCCGCCACAACTGGGCTTTCTCACCATGTCGGCCCTGTCGGCTTCGACCGGGGTGCTGGTCACCATTCACCCCGAAATGCTCGACGTCATGTCGATGAGCCAGTTCCTGCGGATGACCGCTGACCTGATGGATGTGATCGCCGAAAGCGGCGCGGATATGTCCCACGACTGGATGCGCTACGTCCTGACCCGGTATGAGCCCTCGGATGCGCCACAAAACCGGATCGTCGCCTTCCTGCGCACGATGTACGGGGACTCGGTTCTGAATGCCCCCATGCTCAAGTCCACGGCGATTTCAGACGCAGGCCTGACCAAACAAACCCTCTACGAAGTAGAACGCAGCGCCTTCACCCGCGCGACCTATGATCGGGCCGTCGAAAGCCTGAACGCCATGAACGATGAAATCGCAGATCTGATCCAGAAAACATGGGGGCGCTCATGACCACATCGAAAAAGAAACGAATGTCCATGCTGGACAGTCTCGCTGCCGCCGGAGGCCCCGCCTCTGCCGCGGCCCCCTCGATGATGTCCAACAACCGCGCCCTGCGGTCCGCCCGCGATGCGGTGGATTCCCATCACGTCTGGGAACTGGACGCAGACACCATCGCTGATGATCGTTTGGCCGACCGGCTTGACCCCGAAGACGTCGCCGACCTACGCGACGCGATCGAAACCAATGGCCAGACCGTGCCTATTCTGGTGCGCCGTCATCCAGAAGACGCCGACCGCTACCTGCTTGTGTATGGCCGCCGTCGGCTCGAAGCGATCCGCCACTCGGACAAGGTCACCAAGGTCCGCGCCCTGATCGCGAACTTGGACGAAGATGCCGCCGTACGGGCGCAAATCTCTGAAAATATGGCTCGACGCGATCTTTCGTTCATAGAAAAAGCATTATTTGCCAAAGAGTTAGTTGAAAGTGGCTTTGGCAATCAATCCCAGGTCGCCGAAGTTCTGACCGTCACTAAATCCTCGGTGTCCATGGCCATCGCCATTGTTGACATGGTTGGCGTCGATCTTGTGCGCGCCATCGGATCGACCCATGGTATTGGACGCCCGCGCTGGGAAACGCTTGGCAAAGCCATCGAAGAAAAAGGCGCGGATCGCGCCCGGCTGATGACCATAGCCGATGACGTCTATGCAAAGGCCTCGGTCGACATTCTGATCGAAGACCCGATAACAGAGCCGGCCGACACCTCGGTGCTCGCGTTCGAAGCGGTCAGCAAAGCAGTCGGAAAGCCAACAGCTGAGAAAAGCACCGCCGCCCCCTCCCCTGCCCGCCCAACCAGCCACCCGCTGATGCTTGCAGGCACGCGCAGCGGAACCGTGAAACGCACCGCCAAAGGGATATCTCTGAACGTCGACAACAGCGCCTTTGCCGACTGGTTAGAGACCGAGGCACAGGATGTAATTCAAGACCTTCACGCGCGTTGGTTACGGCGCGGCGAAGACTGAGGACGAGCAAAAAATAACAAAGGAGGCATGAGCCGACAAAAGAAAAGGCCCCGTAAAGACATAGCTCCACGAGACCCTAACTTGTTTCTAGCACCTTCAAGGTAGTGTCGAGCAATCTGAACCGCAAGTCCAAAGTGATTCGCGGCACGGGATTTCTTTGTCTTCATGAATAAAAATGACCTACAATCCTGTAACGCCGTTTCGGCGAACCCTTGATGCTGCCATTTTGAAACATCATTCCAGAACGCAAAAGGATCTTCCCCCAAGTGGTGTTAACAAATGGGAAATCCTGCGCGAACTGGCAGCTGCCCGCACTGCTTTTGATCTATCAGACCGGGATATTTCCGTGCTGCAGGCTTTGATCAGCTTTCATCAAGCGACACTTCTGGGTGGCAACAACCCTGATCTGGTGGTGTATCCGTCGAACAAATCAATCTGTGAACGCCTCAATGGCATGCCCTGCTCAACCATGCGGCGTCACCTTGCGCGACTGGTACAGGCCGGTCTGCTGCTGCGTCGCGACAGCCCGAACGGCAAACGCTATGCCCGCCGCTATGGCTCGGAAAAAACCGCCTTTGGGTTTGACCTCACCCCCCTTGTGCAGCGCGCGGACGAAATCCGCGACACTGCCGAAACCATTCGCGCAGCCCAAGAACAATACACTCGCCTCAGAGAAACGGTCAGCCTGATGCGTCGCGATCTGGCAGGTCTTGCTGAATACGGCGCAGAGCTGCGTCCTGACTTGACTGTATGGGATCAGTTTTCCGATCTCGCCATCCTAACCGCACGCGATCTCCGCAGAAAGCAGCCATTCGATGCGTTGCTGGACATCGAGACCCGTTTGAACACCGCGCTCGTTGCAGCCAGAGACATTCTTGAGCCACAAGAAACAGCCGTTTTGAGCACCACAGAGTCTCTATCTGAGCAGCACCATCAGAATTCAGATAAAGACTCTTATGAATCTGAACAGACCAATATCACAACATACATCCCCGAGGTTCCGAACAAGTGCACAAGCAAAGAAGATAACGAAACGCCCCCTGCCCTTCCAGATGTTGAGCAAGACCATAAGCTGCCTCGTATTCCGCTCAGTATGGTTCTCGCAACCTGCACAGAACTCCAAACATATGCCAAAGGTCCCGTTCGCCATTGGCATGATTTGGTAAGAGTCGCTGAAACCATTCACCCAATGATGGATATTTCCCCCACCGCTTGGGAAGATGCAAAAACCGCAATGGGTCCAGAAGAAGCGGCTGTTGTTGTTCTCTGCATCTTGGAACGGTTCGAGACCATTCGTTCTGCTGGAGGTTACCTAAGATCGCTGACTGCCAAAGCTAATCTTGGAACGTTCTCCTGCGGTCCAATGATCATGGCATTGATGCGGAGGGATGCCGCATGAGGACGAAGTTCACAGCTGTGAACCGTTCCCTTGCCTGTGCTCGGGTTCACAGCTGTGAACTTTGCAACGCGTCTAACAACCCTGAAACAGCGCGTGATTTAGCCGTGCTATTCGCCAGAGCTGTTTCTGGTGTGTGTTGTGTGATTGCAAAGAACGAATGCGGCAATGGTAGACCAACAGTGCTTGGAACAACGAGTTTCTGTTGATCCAGCAATTCTTGGAACAGTTGCTTTGGAACAAGAGCTATCCCACCCCCATTCGCAGCCAAGGTTGCCGCCACCGCAGACCCGCCAACCCGCAGCCCTTTTCGTGGATCAGGATTACGTGGTTTCCCCATTTCACGAAACCAAGCCGCCCATGTGGGGTACGAGGCATAGCTCTCTCCCCAATCGGTGTGGATGAAGTGACTGTCTGAAAGCGAAGTTAAATCCCCATCCTTGAGATGGTCACTAAGAAACCTTTCTGAGCACATTGGATAGGTTACATCCGAGAACAAAGGCATGGCTGACATTTGGGGATACAAGTGATTTTCATAGGTCAGGCGAACGTCCACTTGAGACCGCGCCAGGTCAACGGGATCAGCTTCTATCTTCAGCTCAACCCCTGTGTCTGGAAACCTCTCGCGAAATCGCGCCAACGCTGGGGCGACCCATTGGACGGACAACGACTGAATGGTGCTGAGGACAATGCTGGATCGGGCATCGTTTTCGAGTAGCTGATCCGAGATAGTCGAAATCTCTGTTAGGGCCGCTGAAATCGATGGGTAAAGTTGACGACCCGCATCGGTCAGATGCAATTCGTTGTGGGTGCGCAGGAACAGCTTTTTGCCAAAGTAGTCCTCGGCCTTGCGCACTTGCATGCTGACGGCTGGTGGAGACACCCCCAGTTCAGCCGCTGCTGCCGTAAACCCCCCAAGCCGTACCGTGGCCTCGAAAGCCTTGAGCGGGTTCAAAGGAGGCAGGCGCATCGCGTCATCCCGATCTGGCAAAGAAAAACTGTGCCGAGATATACAATTTGTGGATTTGAAAAGCCAGCAAACTCGGGTCACTGTCGGGTCAAAGGAAGGGATTGCGCATGGCTAAGATGGAAATTGAATATCTGGGAAAACCAGAGATCGACAAATTGGCGCTGACCAATGATGAAATTCTGTCAGCGGTGGAACAAGGGTTGATCGCTGCGGGGCAAGGCAAAACGGTGATCGAGCCACGTATGCATCTGACCTCTGATCCGGCGTTCAACGGGCATTTCAATGTGCTGCGTGGCTATGTGGAGCCTCTGGGCTATGCTGGGGTCAAAGTTGTTGGGGACTTTGTCGACAATTACAAACGCGGGCTTCCCTCAGAGTTGGCGTTGCTGAACCTGTTCTGTCCCCGGACCGGTGCGCCGCTCGCAGTGATTGACGCTGCTGGGATTACGGACATGCGCACCGGGGCTTTGACCGCGCTGGGGGCGAAATGGTTAGGGCCAAAGAACCCGAAAATCCTTGGCCATCTCGGGGCACGTGGGACGTCGTATTGGAATGTGCGTTTGTTGGATCACCTGTTTGATTTCGACGAAATCCGCGTGCATTCCCGCCGTCCTGAAAGCCGCAATGCCTTTGGCGAGAAGCTGAGCCAGGATCTGGGCAAGAAGGTCATCGTGACGGAGGATTGGGAAAGCTGTCTGTCGGGTGCGGATATCATGATTGAAGCCACGCGGCTGAACGAACCGACTCCGATGTTTGACCGCTCTTGGGTGAAAAAAGGTAGCTTTGTTGTACCGTATGGCACCATGAGCGCCTTGCCGTTGAATTTTGTCGATGGGTTTGACAAGTTTGTGATGGATGATCTGGGACAGATGCGGGCCGGGCACTTAGGGGCACTGCGGCCGCATATTGATGCAGGGAAGATCACCGAAGAAAGTTTCTATGCAGAGATCGGAGAGATCGCGTGCGGTGCGAAGCCCGGGCGGGAATCTGACGATGAAACCATCCTGTTCTGGCATCGGGGCATGTCGACCGGGGACATCGCATTGGGGGCTAAGATTTTGGACAAAGCGCGCGACATGGGGATTACACAGAACCTGCTGTATCGCGATGAATGATCCGGTTTTGCATCTGGATGGCAGCGCGCTTGATCTCGTCGGCCTGTACCGCGCGGCGCATGGGACACCGCGTATTGCCCTAAGCCAGAGCGGTCTGGATGCGATGGCCGCAAGCCACGCCATGGTGCAGCAGGCGATCCGGGGTAAGGTGCCAGTATACGGGGTGACCACTGGGCTGGGCGCGCGGTCAACCGAGGTTTTGGATGACAAGGCGCTTGCGGATTTCTCGGTTCAGACGTTGCGGGGCAGGGCGCATGCGATTGGCCCAGAGGAATGCCGTGAAATCATCCGGGCGGGTATGATTGTGCGGCTGAACACCTTGCTGTGTGGGTATAGCGGTGCGCGACCCGAACTTGCCCTGCATCTGGCCAAATGTCTTGAGGCGGATTTGACCCCGGTCAGTGGCCAGATCGGATCAATTGGCGCAGCGGATTTGATTTTAAACGCGACCGTCGGTCTGGCTTTGATTGGCGAAGGTCAGATGAGGGACAGCAGTGGCGCGGTTGGTCCAAGCTCTGAGATGATGGCGGGGCAGGGGATCCCTGCATTTGTTCTGGCCCCGCGCGAGGGGTTGGCGCTGGCCAATCATACAGGGGCTGTGGGAGGGGCAGCGGCTTTGGCAGTGTATGAGGCGCAAATTGCGTTTCAAGCGGCTCAGACAGCCGCTGCGTTGTCTGTTGAGGGGTTTAGGGCCAACCTTGGCCCATTGGATGCGGCGATATTGGCGGTTAAACCTCATCCCGGCCAGTTGAAGGCGGCAGCGGGGCTGAGAGATCGGTTGGCAGGCAGCGTCTTGGCTGACACGACGCAGGCCCGGCGGTTGCAGGATCCGCTGAGTTTTCGCAACGTTGTGCAGATCCATGGTACGACGCAGAGCGCTTTGGATCAGGCGGCGGCGAGTATTGAGATTGAGATCAACAGTGCCAGCGACAATCCGGTGGCGCTGGTTGAAACCGGCAAGATCCTGTCGAGTGGGGCCTATTTCACCTCGGAAATCAGCAGTGTTGTGGAAACGCTGAGTCGAAGCTTTGTGGCGCTGGCGTTTGCGCAATTGGCCCGGGTTTCCAAGATGTTGAATCCTGTTTTCAGTGAATTGCCAAGCTTTCTAGCCAAACCAAACAGTGCTTCAAACGGGTTTGCGCCGGTGATGAAACCGGCGGAAGCCTTGGTGATGGAATTGGCGCATCAGGCGCAACCGGTTCCGATTTGGCCCAGTGTGAACGCCAATGGGGTTGAGGATTGCATGACCGGGTCCCCGGCGGCGGTCAAAGCGTTGATGCAGGTCGTTGACCGGCTGCGTCGTCTGACTGCGATCGAGATGTTGGTGGCGGGGCAGGCGGTGGCGTTGCGCGCGTGTGAACCGGGTGTGGCGCCATATTTGAACACCGTCCTGGGGCAGGTGCGCAGCCTGTCACTGGCGTTTGAACAGGACCGGCCTTTGGGCGGCGACATCGAGGCGTTAGCAGATCATATTCGGGACCGGGGTTTGGGCGTATTTGAAGTCATGGATTAGATTTTATATCTAAAGCATTGTAATATATATGTTAAATTCAAAAATATTTTTGAATTTGGATAGGGCAGGGGGCTTTGAGTGGGGTTTAAGCCTTTATTTGCCGTGGGCCCTTGGTTCATTTGCGAGAACCGCGAAGTTTTGGGTGACCAGAGCGGGCGCATATACGACGCGTCCGCTCTGGATCTTTCGTGATGGGGGCTGGGGAGAGTGAGGAGCCGGATCACCACGAAAGAAGGGGAATGCCTTGGGGCATGTATCTTAGGTTCAGAGGCTGAGGGCCATTTGTTCTGCGTTCACAGTCAGGTCCGCGATCATCTTCTCTGACCAACTCAGCGCGCCAGAGGTCAGCAGGAAGACTTCGGGGACGACCACCCATTCTGCGATCCATACACCGCCCGAACGTTCATGTTGATGCAAGGTCAGTTCCCCGATTTGTTCAGACCGCTGCCGTCCGAGGCGGCCGACGGCTTCGGCGAATTCGCTGGCCCGTTGGTTCCGCTTGTGATGCATCGACGAGGACGCGCCTTTTCCTGTGACATGGCATTCAGACACTTCGGCAATGTCAGAGGACGACAGCAGATTGATGTTGTGGGCGATCTTGCAGAGGGTCGCGCAGAGCGCCCCAAGCGCGGTCACAATATCTGACAGGCCGTCGCGTGCGTTTTGCCAATGTGGGTCGATTTGGCCAAGACCCAGAGCGTCTGCAACGCCGGTTTTGACGGCTTGGCCGGTGTCTCCGTCATATTTTGCCAGATCTCCGAGCGGGCCACCGATTTGCACATTCAGGCCGCGTGTGGCGGCGTCTTGCAGGGCCTGCTCCCGGCGCAGCAATTCTGAACGCCAGACCTGTAGTTTGTTGGTCATGGCCATGGGGACCGCGTGTTGGCCGTTGGTGCGCCCGATTATCTGCGTGTCTTGCTGTTCGCTGATATGGCGATCCAGCTGGGTGATCAGTCGCTCGATGGTGTGGGCGATATTGTCAAGGCTCAGCTTCATCTGCATTGCGAGGGCTGTGTCCAGAATGTCCTGTGTGGTGCTGTTGTAGTGGGCATAGGGGGCAAGGTTTGGGCCAATATGGGCGCGCATCTGAGCGACCAGATCGACGATTGGGCGGCCAACCATCGTCATGGCATCCCGCATCTGGTCTTGGTCCAGATGCGAGGCAGAAAAGGTGGCGATCTTGTCGGCGGCCTCTTGCGGGATCAGCCCGGATTGGGCTTGAACATTCGCAAGGGTTTGTTCGACCTTGATCCATGCCGAAAGCGTTGAGTTTTCTGACCAGATCCGGCGCATTTCGACATCGCTAAAGCAATCTTGTGAGAGGTGCCAATTAAGCATCGCCAAGACCCCCTTGGGCAATCTTTTGCTCGCGCAGGATCGTGCGAATACGAAACGCCATGGCGGCCAGGCCAATTGCCAGGAACAGCGCCGCGATGGGGCGTTCGATGAAGACAAGCGCGCCGCCATCTGACATCAGCATGGACTGGCGGAAGGTTTCCTCGGCGCCTTTGGCGAGCACAAAAGAGATGACAAAGGCCGCGATGTTGAAATCGTATTTGCGCATCAGCCAGCCGACGAACCCGGCCACTGTCATGACGGTGACGTCAAACATGGACCCACGGGCGGAATAAGCGGCTACAAACGAGGTCAGAAAGATCATCGGATAGAGCACGTTCGTCGGAATTTTCAGAATGATCCGGGCGACTTGTGTTGCGCCGAAATATCCGATCAACCCGTAGGCAAGGATGCCCAGCATGCCACAGGCAAAGAGTCGGTAGACGAGTTCTTTGTCGGTCAGGAACAGCGTTGGGCCGACCTGAATGCCGTGGATCAGAAAGACGCCCAACAGGATCGCGCCAATGGTGGAGCCGGGGATGCCAAGTGTGAGCAGCGGGGCCATTGAAGGACCAGAGACCGCATTGTTGGCGGCTTCGGGGGCGGCGACACCTTCGAGGGCGCCCTTGCCCCATTTTTCGGGGTTTTTGGCACGGCGTTTGCCTTCGCCGTAAGAGATGAAGGCGGCAATTGCAGAACCCAGACCGGGCAGGACACCGATAAAGGCTCCGATGACACCACCACGCAGGGCATGGGGCAGGCAGGGTTTGTATTCATCCCATGTCAGGGTGTTGTCGTCGCCTGCCTGATCGTTGACTTCGATCTCTGCGTTCTTGGCTTTTTTGCGTTCTTCGAGCTGAGCGAAGACTTCGCCCAAGACAAAGACACCGATCATCAGCGGCACTAGGCCGATGCCGTTGGACAGGTCAAAAGACCCGAAGGTATAGCGTTCTTGGCTGGAAATTGGATCAAGACCAACCATGGCGACCAGAATACCGATGAAGGCAGAGGCCAGACCTTTCAGGATGGATTTGCCGATGACCGATCCGATCACCACAAAGGCGGCGAAGTAGATGGCAAAGGTCTCGGGTGGGCCCAGCTTCAACGCCAGCGCCGCAATGAAGCCAACCCCGACAACCAACATGATATCGCCCATGAAATCACCAATCACCGAAGAAATGGTGGCGACCTTCATCGCTTTGCCTGCCTTGCCGCTTTTGGCGAGGGGATAGCCGTCAAGCTGTGTCGCGGCAGAGGCGGCGGTGCCCGGCGTGTTGAACAGAATGGCGGCGATTGATCCGCCATAGCGGCCCGATTTTCCGATCACATAGAGAAAGGCGAGCGCAAACAGGGGTTCCATGTAAAAGGTGATCGGCAGCAGCATCGCAATCGCGGCTGAGGCCGTCAGACCGGGAATGGCGCCAACTATCATCCCGACAATAGCTGCCAAAAGGATGGCGGCCAAGAGCATTGGGTCTGAGATGACAGAAAGAAGTGCGGGAAATATATCCATGTCTCTTACCCCTGGATCGCATCTAGCAGGTCAAACACTTCGCCAAATGGCGGGAAGACCCCGAGAAGTTCAAAGAAAATGATGTGGTAGATCAGCGGGCAAAGGACGACCGAAACGGCCAGGCCAATTTTGCTGCGCACGCCGAACATATACAGCACAACGGGCGCCGTTATGGCGGTGGGCAGCACATAGCCGAACCAGCGGATGGAGTGCTGATAGAGAAGGGCAATCGCAAACAGCGCGAGGATCTCGAGCACCGCGTTGTTCTCGGCGCTCTGCGACTTGTCGTTTGGTGTTGAGCTGCGAAGTGCACCTAAGATCATGAATGCTGCGATGATTAACAGCCCAAGTCCGGCACCAAATGGCACGATCCCAGCCCAAGTTTCATTGTCGGCAGCGGCTGGTACGTTCCAGACCCCAATGATTGCGAATAGGCCGAGTGCAAAAAGCACCACACCTTCGGATAACGCGCGCATAATTTGCCCCTCCCACGGTCAAAAAATTGGGGCCAACGCGGACTGCGCTGACCCCTGTGAGTGATTATTTGGTCAAGCCTGCAACGAGTGGGGCTGCGTCGGCCTTCATCGCGGTCAGGCCCGCTTTTGCATCTGCGCCATTGGCGTAAACAGGACCGGTGCCGCGTTTTGCCAAAAGCTCGGCAAATTCTGGCTTTGCGGCGATCTCTGCCAGCGCGGCTTCCATGGCTGTGATGACCTCTGCTGGGGTGCCTTTGGGGGCAAAGACGATGACGGGTGAGGACACGGCTGCAAACGGAATGCCCAATTCACCAAAGGCGGGGACTTCGGTCATGATGCTATCGCGTTCGGCGCTGTTGACGGCGAGCGCGCGCAGGTTGTCTTCGAAGCCGGCCAATTGCTGAACGCCTAAGAAGCCGAAATCAGCTTGCGATCCGATCAATGCTGCCCGTGTTGGGCCGCCACCTTTGAACGGAACATCCTGGGCTTCGATGTTGTTGTTGGCCAAGAAACCAAGGCCTCCGACAAAGTGGAACCCACCGCGACCGGAGTGTGCCCAACGCAGTGAGCCGGGGTTGGCCTGTGCAGCGTCGATGACATCCTGAACGGTTTGGAATGGGCTGTCTTTGGGCACCATCAGCGAGGTCTGCAGCTTGCCGACCTGAGCGACGAATTCAAAGGATTCCAGCGCGTCAATTTTTGTATCCCGTGTCATTGTGGACAGCAGGAATGACCCACCAGAGGTCATCATCATGGTGTAGCCATCGGGACGTGCGCCAACCACCGAGTTCGCGCCGTTCAAGCCGCCGGAACCGGGCTTGTTCACAACAACGACGGGCACATCCAGTACATCAGCGGCAGCGGCAGAGATGGCACGTGCGTAGGCATCCGTTCCACCGCCCGCTTTGTAGGGGACAACAAGGTTAATGGGGCGCTTGGGCCAGTCTGCCGCGACGCTTGCGGTTGCGGTGACAAAAACTGCAACGCCTGCAAGAGCGGCTGAGATGAGTGATCTGCGGTTCATTTTGGTCCTCCCTGAATATCTTAGGCCAGAAGTTAGCAGAGCAATAATGTTGCGAAAAATGCAAAGATGTTTAGTTTACTTGCAGAAATTGCAAGTGAGAAGGTGTTGCTATGAACATCAAAGCCTTACGCGCCTTTCGCGCGACCCTTTCTGAAGGATCATTGGCGGCGGCGGGTAAAATATTGAACCTGTCACAGCCCGCAGTCAGTCGATTGATCTCGGGGCTTGAGGGCGAATTGCGCCTGACACTGTTTGATCGGTCTGGACGCAATTTAGTGCCGACACCAGAGGGCACCGCATTTTACCGTGAGGCGGGGCGCATTCTGGATAACCTTGATGAGGTGCCCAAAATCGCTGCTGAAATCCGGGCTGGACGCACCGAGAACCTGCGGATTGTTGCGATGCCGCGGATTGCGCAGGCGTTGGCGTCGCCGGCGGTGGCGCGGTTTGTTCAGGATTTTCCGGATGTGGGCGTCAGTCTGGATGTGCGCGCCCGCCGTGAGGCTAGCAAATGGTTGGCGGGGCGGGAATATGACATCGGGATTGGGGCTTTGCCTGTGGATCACCCCGAAATCCGGACCGAGTTGTTGTTGCGGGTTCGGGCGCAGGCCATTGTCCCTGCGGATCACCCTTTGGCAGAGGCCGAGACGCTTTCGGTTGATGATCTGGCAGAGGTTCCAGTTATTCGTTTGATGCATGGTCTTTTGTTGCGTGATCAGCTGGATGATATGTTCCAATCCGCGGGCATCCTGCCGAAACATCAGTGCGAGGTGGCCTCTTCTTCGCTGGCATGTGCTCTGGTTGCGGATGGGGCGGGGATCACGATTGCGGATGAATTAGTGGCCGCGCAAGTTGACCAAACGCGAATCCGGGCGATCCCGATTACACCCGAACGCTGGATGTCATTTGGGTTGCTGTTCCCGGTCAACGTTGCCCCAACAGATGCATCAGATCGTTTTGTCCACGCCTTGAGATCGCACATTGCGGGGCTTGCTGAGAACAGCACAACGATTACGCTGCCTTTGGATTAAACCCTTTTTGGTCTGGGGTTTGTGCAGGGCATATAACAGCGTCGCGATGCGCCGATTGCAGGGGGTGACCGGGTCGACCATGATGTAAAAATCGTCGATCATCTACAAGCACCACCGTTTTCCATCTGAGATTATCGCTCACACAAGGGGTTGAACAATCGCGTTGAAAACAGCCATCTGCCTTTCCGAAAGCGAGAGCGAACGATGCAAGGGTGTCGATTACCAAACTTTGGGGGGACAAGCCGCGACGCCCGGTTTGAGCGGTCTTTGATGCGGCGTTAAATTGACATTACGTCTGGTTTGATTGATCAGATGGAAATTCCATTTAAGTTCAGATCCCCCCATGAAGTTGCTTGATACCAACCCGTTACCGCTTGATCATCCTGCATTGGTGCCGGATTTTTGGACCAGTGCGATACTGGCTCATCCCAGAGTGGACCCGAAGGACCGTGTTGCCGTTCTGATGGGCCTTGGATTGCCTGCGGATACCAGTTCAACGCACGAATTGGCCGTGACGCAGAACCACGAGGCCGCGTTGTTGGATCGATTGGCTGATCGTTTGAACCATCCGCTGTTTGGGGCCGAGGCCGGGACATTGCATGATCCCCGTCGAGGGTCGATTTTGACCTATATTTCGATGGCGGCTGATACGTTGAGCGATCAATTGGATTTGCTGGCGCGCTATATGCCAATCACGCGCACCAAGGCACGGTTGTCGATCGAGAAAACGCCGGGGCTGGCAACCATCGTGTTGTCAAACACGGACCCCAAAATTCAGGAGCATCGTCAGCATACTGAATTTGCCGCTGCCGCGGTCATCAAGATGATGCAGACAACGATTGGGCAAAATCCTGCGGTGCACCTGCGGTTGGCTCATGGACAAGAGAGCGATGTCGACGGGATGGCGCAGATTTTGGGCTGCCCCGTCAGTCTGGGCGCGCGGCGGTTGGAAATTCAGCTGTGTCCTGAGCTGTTGCAACATCCGGTGAACAATGCGGACAGCCGATTGTTGCAACATCTGCGTGCGTATGGGGATATTTTGCTCAAGCGTCGGCGTGTCGATGGGGGGTCGATCCGGGATGCGATTGATACCGTAGTGTTGCCTCGTCTGTCGCATGGTGTTCCGACCCTGACCTCTGTTGCGCAATTGCTTGGGCTGAGCGCACGCACCTTGTCGCGCCGGCTGAGTGCCGAGGGGCTAAGCTTTCGCCAAGTGATCGAGGATTTGCGGTACGATCTGGCGCGTCACTACCTTGCGGATCCTAATCTGCCTTTGGCGGAAATCGGGTTTCTGCTGGGTTTTGCGGATCAAAGCAGCTTTGGCACCGCCTTTCGCAGATGGGCCGGAGATACACCATTCAAATACAGAAGTGCGCTGTAATTTGCCGATAACCCTAGATTGTATCGGCGTAAGTTCGCATATCTTAAAAGTGGCGTGAAATGACCAAATCTTGGCTCTTGCGCCAAAGACAATGGTTCGCTCCTTGTGTCACCTGAAGATCCTGCATGACGCTTTTTCGTCATGCCCACTCACGATCAACAGGAAGCCGGTATGACATCAAAAGGCAGCTATGTAGAATTTCGCGATGCGCTTAGGGCGTTTGAATCTGGTTGGGACCGGGACCGCTATGAAAGTGGAAATATTTCCGATGCACAGCTGACCCAATGGGCGGGCGGGCCGGTCACAGAGTTCTTTCCGAACTATTCCAGTTGGGGGGATCTGACGGATCAGGAATGGGATGCGATGTCCTATCAATCGACCAATTCGCTTGGGTTTGTGGGGTACCAATTCGGCGAAGCGTTGCTGATTGATCTTGGCTATTACGACGATGACAAATTTTATGGAAATGGGGAATCCACGAACACGTGGGACGGCGCCTGGACCGGCAAGAACGGGGTGAACTCCCTGGACGAACTCAAGACCAAAGCCGCACAGGAAGTCGCCATTCAGGAAGCTTTTGGGCACAATCTGAAAATTATTCAGAACGGGTTGGCGCAACAGGGCAAAACTCTGGACGACTTCTTGGGAACCACCACCACGTACAATGACAATGGCACGCAGGTGACGGTCGAACTGACCTTGACCGGGATCATGGCGGCGGCGCATTTGCGCGGGGCCTTTGGCACCTTGAACCTGCTTTTGAACGGAGCGGTGTCAAACGATGAGTATGGTACGTCCATCTTGCGCTATGTCGATCAGTTTGGAGGATACGATGGCCCGTCGGTGGATGAGGCTATCGAGTTTTTCGAGAGTCGGATTACCGGAGATGAGGGGCTTGGCACGCCTGATGGGGGTGGGCCCGACCCGGTTGATCCTGATCCGACCCCGACCCCGGATCCAGATGCGGGGGATGGGTTTTCCAATGGGGCAATTACCAAGGAAAACGCCGACGTTGTAGTGACTTGGTCTTGGGGAGCGACGCGGATCGTGACCGATTTTGACCCGGCGCAGGACACGTTGTTCATTGATTGGTTCAGTGCCGAACAATTGGAAATTGAAGAGGCCGAGCAGGGGCTTGTTCTGAGTGTTGGGGCGAACAATCAAACACTGACCTTGCAGGGCTTGACGTTTGCGGACCTGGTTCCGACCAACATCAATGCCCTAGACGCCAGTTTGCGGGCAGAGTTGGTTAGTTTGACCGACACAACGGAACCCGGAGACGGCGATGACCATGGCGACGGAGATGGCCATGGGGGAATGGACGGTACCATGACCACCATTACGTTGACCTCGGGCAATCAGACTGTCGACGGGTTCGATATAACCAAGGACATGGTTCACATTGAAGGTGGAATTACGGCGGAACGCCTTCAGATATTTGAAGAAAGCGGCGATGCGCTGGGATTAACCACCCGGATCGTTGTGACCGATTCAGCCGGTGCGATCTTATCCACTACAATCCTGAAAGGGGTCGCTCTGTCTGATCTGACGTTGTCCAATTTTTCGATCGCTGAACAATCGGCGTTGAATGAGGTGGCGTCGGTTATAGGGACCTCGATCACCGATCCGGGCGATGGGCTTGGATATGGCGTCGTTTATGACAGCGATGGGTCAAACCCGCCTGTAATTACGGGCGAGACTGTAGAAGGTGGGGCAAGGTACCGCGCGGATGTGAATGCGGATGATATCATCGGATTTGATCCTGCGCAGGATCAGCTCGATTTCGGCGGCACTTCGGTTCACGGCATGATTGTTACCAAAACCCCCGCGGGTGAGATCGCGATAGATAGCCCGTGGTCCGCGCAGTTGCAGGTCGTAAAAGGCGTGGGCTTTGAAGCCGTAACCATCGACAGCTTTGGTGTGGTCGGCAATGAACACCTGCGTCAGGATATGGGCGGCGTGGTGAGTTGGGAACAAGGCGTTGGCCCGCGCAACGCGGACACCGTTTATGTCCGCAGCCACGAATATGGTGTCCAAGAGGTGGTGAATGATTTCGATCCTTCAACGCAGAAAATCAGCTTTCTGTACTTCGGAACCCGCGAACGGCTGAGCGTCGAAGACACGGATGGGGGTCTGGTGATTTCCTCGCTGCCGACAGGGCAAAGCGTGACGCTGGTGGGCGTAGAACTTGCCGATCTGGTGCCGGGCCGTGTTGAGTTTCATCATGATCAAGTGATGGAAGACAATCTTGAGGTGCCTTTTGGCTTTGATCAGAACGATGTGACACTTGTGGATCGCACTGTCTTGTTGACCCCAACAGCGCCTGCCGGAGATACCACAGACGGGTACCAAACCCGCACTGGTGACATGGGAGGCGGCACAAATCCCGGAGATACTGATGGCGGGACCGATCCCGGAAACGGAGATGGGGAACCCGGTTCTGGCGACGAAATCCAGTTTGTTGAAGGCACGCAGGACCGGGTCGAGGTGACGTGGGATTGGGCGTCCGAGATAACCATCCTTGGGTTTGACCCCGAAGAAGATGTCATCGATTTCAATGCGCTGGCCGCTGAGAACGTTTCGATCCGCGAGGCGGATGGGGATCTGTTGATTGAGGTGCTTGGCAATGGTGGAAACATCACAACCCTAAATGGGATTCAGGCCGAAGATCTGACTTTGAGGTCTTTGACTGCTGAAGATTGGAATGAAATTACCGACCCGGGTGGGGCTCTGATCCAGCAACTGGTTGCGTTGGATTTTAGCTTGGGTTGATGCGTGCGGATCAGGTGAAAAAGCGCCAATGTAGCCTGATCCCGC
The DNA here is from genome assembly GCF_040365955.1 of Phaeobacter sp. NW0010-22. NCBI lineage: Bacteria > Pseudomonadati > Pseudomonadota > Alphaproteobacteria > Rhodobacterales > Roseobacteraceae > Phaeobacter > Phaeobacter sp. NW0010-22. The sequence goes on along the minus strand of NZ_BAABWT010000012.1, from coordinate 43,076 downwards.
CCTCGCCAGAGTATGCCTTGGTAATACTCTGGCGGGGTTTTGTTTTTTTTCGGTCGCCACGGCTTTGAGGATCAGCAGGTTACTCGTCTACGAGATTGAACTTGGTATGGCGCTGTTTTCTTTGGTGTTAGGCGTGACAGATCCAGCACTGATGGGGTGCCGATCTAAGACGTTTACTGAACCATACGCACCGAGCCTGACGACTCAATGGGTATTGGTTGAAGAACGGCCGGGGGTAATCCCCTGCTTCTGGTGGCACGTCACTGCTTTCCAATCAGGCAGAACTTTCACCATCCAGTTCTTCGATCATACGGTCGCGCATGATAAATTTTTGCGGTTTCCCGGTGATCGTCATAGGCAGGTCTTCAACGATGCGAATGTAGCGCGGAAATTTGAAATGCGCGATTTGACCCTCACAGAAACTTCTGAGTGCTGAATCGCTCAGCACACTCCCTGGCTTGAGAACGATCCATGCACAAACCTCTTCGCCTAAACGCGGATCGGGCACACCAAAAACCTGAGCTTCGCTGACGTTAGGGTGGCTGAACAGAAACTCTTCGATCTCACGCGGATAAATGTTTTCGCCGCCACGGATAATCATGTCTTTGACCCTGCCAGTGACGGTGCAAAACCCATCCGCGTCCAGAACCGCCAAATCGCCCGTGTGCATCCAGCCATCACGGATGGCCTCGTTGGTGCGAGTGGGGTCCTGCCAATAGCCTTTCATGACTGAATAGCCACGCGTGCACAGCTCTCCCTGCACGCCGACCGGAACGATCTCTCCGGCTTCGTTAATAATTTTCACCTCAAGATGTGGGTGTACGCGACCCACAGTTTCGCAGCGCTGTTGCGTGGTGTCATCCACGAAGCTTTGAAAAGACACAGGGGCGGTTTCGGTCATGCCGTAGCAGATTGTAACCTCATTCATGTGCATCTGATCATTGACCTGTTTCATCACATCCACGGGGCAGGGGGCGCCCGCCATTACGCCGGTGCGGAGGGCTGTTAAATCGCGCGGGGTTGTCGATAATTCCTGCAACATGGCCACAAACATAGTTGGTACACCGTAGAGCGCCGTGCAGCGTTCGTCCGCGAGCGCGGCCAGAGTCGAAGGCGCATCAAACCCTTCACCGGGAAAGACCATCGCGGCGCCTTTGCTAACCGCACCCAACACGCCCATGACCATTCCAAAGCAATGGTAAAGCGGGACTGGAATGGCGAGACGGTCATTTTCAGTCAATTTGATCCGATCAGTCACAAAGCGGGCATTATTGACAATGTTGTAGTGTGAGAGGGTCGCTCCCTTCGGCTGCCCCGTTGTTCCAGAGGTAAACTGGATGTTGATTGCCTCATCCGGTTGCAAGGTTCGGTCGATCTCGGGCAACCGAAGTTGCTGTGCCGGACCACCAAGGGACGACACTTCTTCAAAGCTCCAGATGCCTGCCTCATCGGGTGACTCATCCATCACGATCACGTGCCGCAGATGGGGGAGTTTGCTAGCATGTAGCCGCCCGCGTTCGGACGTTGCCAGTTCTGGGGCAAGTGTTCGGATCATTTCAAGGTATTCGGAAGATTTGAATGCCCGCGCCAGCACTAATGCTTTGCATCCGACTTTGTTCAGGACGTATTCCAGCTCTGACAGGCGATAGGCTGGATTGATATTCACCAGAACCACGCCTATTCGCGCCGTGGCAAATTGGGTCAAAACCCATTCCAACCGATTGGGCGACCAAATACCAAGACGATCGCCTTTTTCTAACCCGAGCGCAAGAAAACCAGACGCCAGAGCATCCACTGCACGGTCAAAGTCATAATAGCTGAGGCGCATGTCAGGAAAAACCAGCGCATCGCGGGGGCCGTAACGCGAAACAGCGTCACGCAACAATTGTGGAATAGTAGCATAGGCCAATTCAGGATGCTTGGGGCCCTGCACATAGGATTTACCGTCTCGCGGAGCGAGATTGTTTTGCGCCCCAACATTTTGATCCAGTCCAAACTGCTGAATACGGCTTGCGATACTTTCATTCAGGATCGTCATAGTGAGGTCTCCTTACATGGTGCGCCAATCGCCTGATTGTTCAAAGGCATGTGCCGCCTGATAGATTTTCATTTCCCCATAGTTCGGTCCAACGAGTTGCAGACCGATGGGTAACCCTTCGCTGAATCCGCAAGGGATGCTCATCGCGGGTAAGCCACCGTTAAAGGGCGCCGTATTGGGCACCATTTCAAATGCACGCTGCACGTACAGGCTCAGTGAGCAATCAACAGGAGGGTGTTCTTGTGGTTTGATGGGCAGTGTTGGCATCAAAAGAAGATCGTATTGCTTGAGTGCGGCCAGATAGCGTTCATTGCACCGGCGCATGATATTTTGGGCCTTTCCGTAGAAACGGCCGCGATACTGACGCTGAAAATGCTCACCAACGAACATACAGGCCTTAAGGGAATGGCTCAGCTCATCCGCCCGCCCTTTCCATTGTGCCATGTGGTCTGTCATGGACGGCAGGAACAACCCGCGGTAATTCGTACCCGTAGAGTTGCCCCACATCATACCATCTTGCAGACCTTCAAGTGTAATCGCGGTCCATGCATCCATGGCGGTGTGATGTTCGGGGATGGAAACGTCTTCTACCCGCGCGCCGAGTTCGCGAAAACGTTCAATGGCCTGCATAACCTTTTGATCCACATCCGATTCCGAGTTGGGGTGGCCGAAACCTTCCATCAGGACCCCGATGTGCAACCCCTGTGCTCCGCGCCCAAGCGCTTCGGTGTAGCTGTAGACTTTGGGGTTGTATTGCCTTGGGTCGAGCCCATCTTCACCCGCCAACACTTCCAACAACAATGCATTATCGGCGACGTTGTTGGTGACTGGTCCGAGGTGATCAATGGTTTGTTCAATCGGCATCGCACCAGTATAGGGAACCAAGCCATGTGTGGGTTTCATCCCATAGCACCCGCAATTTGATGCAGGAATACGGATGGAGCCACCTTGATCCCCTGCGATCGCCATATCGACCTCGCCTGCTGCAACCAAAGCTGCCGAGCCGGCCGAGGATCCGCCCGCCATATAACCGCGTTTGAAGGGGTTGTGGATTGGCCCTTTGGCATTGGTGTGGGACCCGCCGGACAAGCAGAAATTCTCGCAATGCGCCTTGCCCGCGATCACGGCCCCTGCATCCAGCATGCGGGTGACAATGGTGGCGTCGATCTCTGGCGTGTAGCCCTCCATGATCGACGACCCGTTCATCATCGGGACCCCCGCCAAACAAATCGTGTCTTTCAGAGCAATCCGCTTGCCGCGTAGTTTGCCATCGGGGGCGCCGCGTATTTCAGTTTTGACGTACCATGCGTTTAGCTGGTTCTCGGTGGGGTCCGGGAAATAGCCTGGGCTGCGGGGATAGCGCACTTCGGGCAAGTTATCCGGCATGGCGTCAAGCCGGTCATAGGCCTGCATATAAGGTTCGATGATCTCAGTGTATTCAACGAGGTCCTCATCCGACAGGCTCATGCCAAAGCGTTCAGCCATGCTGCGCATTTGGGCAAGGGTTGGACGTTTGATGGTCATGGCATTCACCGTTGAGGCATGGAGTTTCGGAAGAGGCAATTCAGGTGTTGTCGTAGGTGTAGGCGGGAACGATTGGGTGCTGTTCGGTTTGTTTGTTTCTGACGTTGAGCGAGCCGTGTTTTTACGGGTGCCACGTGCGGCTCCGAACCCAAGAAACTGATCGACCTTGGACTGATCGGACAGTTCAGCTCGGGTCAAAGTACCGGTTATCCGACCGCGTTCCAGCACCAGTACCCGGTCGGAAAGGTCTGCTATGAAATCGAAATTCTGCTCGACCAACAGGATCGAAAGCCCGCGCTTCTCGCGCAATTTCAACAGGGTTTCAGACATCTCTTCGATGATAGAAGGTTGAATACCTTCGGTTGGTTCGTCCAGCAGCAGAAAATCCGGATCCCCCATCAGGCACCGGGCGAGCGAAAGCAGTTGTTGCTCTCCGCCGGACAAGGCACCGCCATCGCGATCCAGCAGACGTGTAAGGCGAGGGAAGTCAGCAAGGACTGCGTCCATCACATCGGTTTCAGACCCTGTGCCATGATCATGCCAGGCAAAGCGTAGATTGTCGCGCACGGAGAGCTGCGGAAAGATGCCCCGACCCTGTGGGACGTATCCCACCCCCATCTGAGCGCGCGCATTTGGGGGCAATCCTGTGATGTTATGCTGATCGTAATGAATCTGTCCTGATGTCGCCGGGAGAAACCCCATCAAGGTCTTGAGGAGCGTGGTTTTACCCATGCCGTTGTGACCTAAGACGCCGACGACTTCGTTTTCTGCGACATCAAGGTCGATGCCATGCAGGATCGGCACTTTGCCATACCCACCAGACAGGCCTTTGGTCGACAGCAAGGTATCGCGTTCTTCGGCCATTATGCTTTCTTTCCCAGATAAACGGCGCGCACGTGAGGGTCAGACATGACCTGATCAACGTGGTCTTCCATCAACACGGCCCCTTGGTGGAACACCGTCACGGTTTCCGCGATTGACCGGATAAACTGCATGTCATGTTCCACGATTACGACAGCTGCACGACGGGTTAGTTCGTGGATGATTTCGGTCATGCGATCGACGTCCTGTGCGCTCATTCCTGCAGCGGGCTCATCGAGCAAGACAAGCCATGGGTCGGCAACCGCGACGATCCCCAACTCTACACGTTGTCTTTCTCCGTGCGCTAACTGTCCCAATTCCGTGCGTGCAATGGACCCAAGGGCCAGCCGTTCGATGATCGCATCCGCCCGTGCCCGTGATTCAGCTACGTTGTTAAAACGCCGTGCCGCGAGCCAGATGTTTTCATGCACGCTCAGCGCATCCATGACATTGGGGGTTTGCGTTTTGATACCAACGCCAAGTGCTGCGATCTGGTGAGGTTGCCAGCCTGTCACCTCTTGGCCACGCATGTAAACGTGACCTTCGGTTGGGGTTAACAAACCTGTCACACATTTGAAGAACGTCGATTTGCCCGCACCATTTGGGCCAATCAAACACCGCAACTCACGCTCTTTCAGTTTGAAGTTCACGTTGTCACTTGCTGTGACACCGCCAAAGCGCATCGTTAGACCGTGCGTTTCCAATACCGTTTCAGCCATGTCGTGCTCTCCGCATGCGGCGATTGCTTGGCTTGCGCCTGGTGTGTCCGAATATGCTGCTCAGAAGAGACGCAATGGCAGGCACTAGGCCGCGCGGTAAGAAGAGAACAAACAACACAAGGATCAGCCCGGTGATGAGCGTGTTGTCGATCATGCTTTGCTGGCCAAGCATGAATTTGAGATAAGCCAGTCCCGCAGCGCCAACAATTGGGCCCAACCGTGTGCCAAGGCCGCCAACAATGCACCAGATGATAATTTCGGCCGATTGACCAAGTGAAAAGAGATTGGGGGTAACGATCTCACCCCAATTTGCAAAAAGTGCGCCTGCAAGGCCCGCGATTGCTGCGCCAATGGCAAATAGCACTGTCTTGCGGGCGGCAACATCGTATCCCATCAGGCCCATCCGGACCTCATTTTCGCGAATGCCCAAAGCCATGCGGCCAAAGGACGAACGCAGCAACCATGTGACCAGCAGGTACACAATCACCAATGCTACGGCGCATACATAGAAGTAAGGATCGCCCCAGATATATGCATTCGGGTCACCCGGCACATTCAGTGTCTGAAACCCCGGTATGCCGTTGAACCCACCCAGCCGCGCTTTGCCAATCACATATTGTGGGCCGGCGGTCGAGTTGACGAATTTGAACAAGATCAGCGTGACGACCAGTGTAATAACACCGAGGTAAACATCGGTCAGCCGTCCATAAAACATCATCGCCCCCAAAAGAGCGGCGAATATCGCGGGTACCACCACGGCGAGGATCATCGGGACTGTACTTTCCCCAATGTTGATCGCGGCGATGGCATAGGTATAGGCACCCAGCCCAAAGAATGCCGCTTGGCCAAAGCACAGAATGCCCCCAAAGCCCCAGATCAACCCAAGGCTCAACCCGAGCATGCCGTAGATTACCAGAACGGTCAGTGTGTAGGTACTGATCAGCAGGGGCATCAGCCAAATCAACAGGGCGGACACCACCAGTGTGATCAAAACGTCCTGAGACATTGTTCGCTTCATCACATTTTGCCCTTAAAGAAACGCCCGGTGATCCCGTTTGGCATGGCACGTAAAAGGACCACGGCTGCGATTAGCAGCGCGACTTCTCCGATCACGGGTGAGATGGCAAAGGTAAAAATCTGATTGACCAGTCCAAACGACGTGGCCGAGCTGACCAACCCTGCGATCAACGAAGGCCCGCCCGCAATAACCGTGATAAAGGCTTTGGCGATATACGCCCCGCCCGAAGTGGGCACCAGGCCAACCAAGGGGGCTAGCACGGCGCCAGCAAGCCCCGAGAGCGCGGATCCACAGAAAAACGTCATCATATAGATGCGATCCGGACTGTAGCCGAGCGCCGCTGCCATGTCAGAGCGTTGCATTGTGCCCCGCGCGATCAAGCCTGCCCTTGTGCCACGCAAAACCGCGTACATTGCGATGACCAAGAGAATGGTCACAATGATAATAAAAAAGTTGTAGCCGTTGATTTGATAATCGCCCACTGCGAAACCGGGGATCGGGGTTGAGATGCCCGTTGTCGTATTGCCAAAGATCATCGTCGCAAGCCCAATAAAAACAAGGCTAAGACCCCAGGTTGCCAGCATCGTATCCACCAACCGTCCATAAAGGTGGCGGATCACCAACCTTTCAACGATCAGGCCAATCAGCCCGACGACAATAGGCGCAATCACCAACATGGCGACAAAGACGTTCACGCCCAGTCCGACGGCAGTGATGGTCGCATACCCCCCCATCATCATGAATTCGCCATGGGCCAAATTAATGACCTTCATCATGCCAAAGACCACCGCCAGCCCCGCACTTATCAGCACCAGTGATGCAACGGCGTAGAGCATTTCAACGAGGATGACGAAACTGAGGTCCATAGTGCCTGCTATCTGCTGCTTGCGAATTGAAAGTCTGGACCAGGGCAGCTTGCGTTGCCCTGATCGGAAGACACCGAAAAATCAGATTTCGATTTCGTATTGAGTGTTGTCGTCTGGGTTCGCCTGCAAATCACAAACCGCCTGCGTGTCGATGGGGGCTCGTTGTGGCAGCGTTTCTATCACTTTCATGCCCTGACCATCGAACTCCATGATGTGTACATCGACTGTGGCATGGTGGGTTTGCGGATCAATGGTGACCTTACCGGCAGGACCTTCGATAGAAATGCCGGTCTCGAGCGCATCCACGACTGCATCACGTTCTATACTGCCTGCTTTACGCACACCTTCGGCCCAAAGCATGATGCCTTGATAGGTGGACACAGCAAGTTCATGAATGGCTGTCGTATCGCCGTACTCAGCCTGCCATTTTTCCTTGAACGCGGCGTTGGATGCGGTCTCCAGCTCTTGGCTGTAATTGTAGGCAACCATAATGCCGTTGCCTTCTTCGGCGGTAAGCACCTTGTGTTCGTTGCCGACACCCATTGTTGTTGAGGCCAACGGGATCTTATCTTTCATACCCGCTGCGGCCCATTGACGGAAGAAAGACAAATGCGCCCCGCCCACAAGTGGAGCGAACACCAAATCCGGTGCCGTTTGCTGGATTTTGGTTATGGTTGAGCCAAAGTCAGACACATCCAGAGGGAAGAAATCGGTCGCTACAACCTCGCCGCCGTTTTCTTCGACAAACTTTTGAATCCAACGCGCTGTGATCTGACCGTAATTGTAATCCGCCGCGAGGATATGGACCTTTGGGCCAGACTTTTTCATGGCGTAGGGAACCAAAACTTCAACCTGCTGGGCAGGGGTTACGCCGGTGACAAAGATGTTGCGGTCACAAACGCCACCTTCGTATTGCACGTTGTAGAAATACAGTGTCTTGGTCTTGCGCATCGTCTGGCGGATCGCCTCACGCGAGGCAGACAGAATACCACCATGCACCACGTCAACCTGATCCTGACGGGTCAACTGCTGAGCATACTGCGAATAGAGCGCCATGTCTGATTGGGTGTCATAGGCCGCGACTTCAACTTGCCGGTCCAAAAGACCGCCCCCGGCGTTGATCTCTTTGACGGCCAGGCGCATGGCCTGATCCATCGGCTTGCCATAGGCGTCAAAGATGCCTGAAGTATCTAGGATCGAGCCAAGCTGGATTTTATCCGCCGACATGGCCGCCTTGGGCAACATGGCCGCCGCGCTAACGGCAGCTGCGCCGCCAAGTAATTCTCTCCTGGTCAGAGACATGAAAAGTCCTCCGTCGGTAAGGTTATGGATAAGGGGTGATTGAAATCACTCTTTCGGTTTTTGGTCGTCTTTTGCCTTGATACGATTGGCATAATCTGCGGTTCGCCCGGCAGTTTGTGCGTCAAAATCAAGCCCGATTTCTTCGCCCATCTGTTTCATCGCAGGAAGGCGCACGGCCATGCCAAGGATTTGATCCATTGCGGCCCCAAAGGCGCTATCAACACCTTCGCCACCCGCAGAAGCACCCCCACCAGGCCCGCTGATCTGGTTGATGCGGATCGAGTCGATCTTTTCGACAGGCTTCATCATCTGCGTCATGATCTCGGGCATCTTTTCGAGTTTGTGTTCTTCTAGACGCATGCGAATGACAGCATCACTCAGCGTGTTTTCAGCGGAATTGAGCGCGGTCTGACCAGCGGCCTCCGCCTCCATCGCGGCTTTTTCTGCGCTGGCCATCGCTGTCCGTGCAGAGGCGTCGGCCTGTGCGCGTGCCAGCAAAATGCTGACGTCGCTTTTCACGCGGCTGCCTTCAAGCTCGATGTCCCGCTCTTGCGTGAGCTTGGCTATTTCCTTTTCGCGCAGAGTGACGGCACGCTCTTTTTGTGTCTGCACACTTTCGGCTGCTAGAATGACCTGTGCGCGGGCTTCTTCTTCTGCAGCTTTGGCCTGCGCTTCTTTCGCCCGTGACTGTGCCAACTGAATATCATTTGCGATCTTGGCTTCTTCTAGTTCGAGCAACGCTTGCATTTCTATTTTGCGCAAAGCTTCGTCATTTGTGACCTGCGCGGATTTGGTTTCCTGCTCTTGTCGGATGCGCATTGTCTCTGATGCTTGTTTTGCCTCAGTGCGGGCCTGAGCGGAGCGACTCTCGGCTTCAACTTCAAGTTTGGCTAGGTGCTCTTGTTGGGCAATCTCCGTCTCGCGCTCAGAACGTTGCAGATCCATCTGGCGCTGATGTTGCGACAAGCGATATTCCCTAACGGCCACTTCAGTACTGGTTTCTACCGCGATCCGGGCTTTGCGTTCTTCAGCAACCATTTCGGCCAGTCGTCTCATACCGCGCGCGTTGAAGGTGTTGTTCTCGTCGCGTTGGGCAAAATCACTTTGGTCGATCGAAACAAGGGCAGCGGTCACCAGTTCCAAACCTAAGCGTTCGGCGTGCTCGGTCGCAACCTTCGCGACTTCAGCAGTGAATGCTGCGCGTTCTAGATGGATGTTATTCAGATCCCGTGTGGCAGCAGCAGTTTGTATGGCATTGGCCAATGGACCCGCGAGGGCCTCTTCAAAGGCTTCGCCCCCTCGTGCAATCCGACGGCCGAAAGCCTGTGCTGCGACGGCAATGCTGTCGGTGTCCGGTGCGACCCGCAATTCAAACTTCATTGAGATATCGGCGCGCAAAGGGTCAGCAGTCAGCACTGCTTCAGGCCCTGTGCGGGAGAGGGTGACTGTGTTCGTATGCATGGAAACACGTTGTGCTTGATGCACGATCGGCAGGACCAAACATCCGCTGTCCATTAACACGCGACGCCCGCCCAAGCCGGTACGTACCAGAGCACTGTCCAGTGACGCCTTCGCATAGAACCGTTGCAAAAACCATATTCCAATCAGCAACGTGATCGCAAAAATGGCAACTGCCAATAACCAGAACAAATCGGAATCCCCCGTCGCATTGTGCACCCGACCAAGGGGTCGGAGCCGATGTCAATCACGGTGGAGGATTTCATTTTCCATTTCAAGTACTTTATTTGAATTGGAAAATGATTTGCTATTTAGTAAGATTTTACAACATCTTAAAGTCGCAAAATTGTATGCCATCCGCACGAGCTAGGTAGACAGACGGACGTTTTGAACCATTCTTTCGGGTAAAGCTACGGCCACTTTGGTGAACGACTGGCAGATAATCCTGAGTCGAACGTTCCTGCCAGACATCGCCGAAATCTTGCAGCAGGCCAGACAAGTAATGCAGCCCTTCGTAGGTAGATTGCCCAATCGCGTTCAACGCGGGCCCGGTTTCACCATGCAAGGCATAATATCGCTCTTTGAAGCAATTGTTTGCGTCAGTTGAAATAGATCCAAAATAGGATGAGACCGAAAAGTGACTTTCCAGATTGCCTTCGCCACAGGCCATCAATCCGTTTTCTTCCAAGGCGCAGGACAGACGCAAAATGGATCTGTGTAACCCACGCCGACCGAATTCTCGATTGAAATTTACCGCATCTTGACCGACCAGTGAAACAAGAACCGCGTCTGCACCAGAGGCCTCCAATCGGTCGACCAGTTTGGTCATGCTGGGTAGACCAAAGGGCACGTAGCATTCCATTGCGAGGTCCACCTCCATGTTTTTGAGGCAGGTCTTTGCAAAGCTATGGGAACTGCGCGGCCAGACATAGTCGTTGCCAATGAGTGCCCACTTACGTGGTCGAAAGCGCTGTTGAAGCATCGCCATTGCGGGACCAAGCTGTTCTTGCGGGGTTTCACCAATGGCAAACAAACCCGGCGTCGTCTCGCCCCCTTCATAAAGCGGTGTATAAATGTAGGGGACTCGTTGCCGTACAACTTTGGAAAGTCGCTGGCGCACTGCGCTTAGGTGCATGCCAACAATTGCGTCAATCGCACCGAGCTCGATCAGCTCGTTCACAATTTCCTCGATCGGTTCACCAGCCTCGACTGCAGCATCAATCATTATAAGTTGCACGCGGCGTCCTTGAATGCCATCGCTGCGATTCAATTCTGCCACTGCAACCTGCGCACTGGATATACACGATGCAGCCCAAATTCCGGCAGGACCACACATGGGGATCAGAAGGGCAACGCGGAAACTGCCGGAGGCGTGCAAATTGCCGTGCTCGCGGAGGTCCGCAAGTTCAATCGGCATTGCCAAATCTTCGGGTCGGCGTCCCAGCGCAAGATCCTCCAGAGGTCGCGGCGGTTAAAGCGCATATTGCAATTGAAATTGTTTTCCAAGTCAACTAATTTCGAACTGAATGAAAACTTGAGGCGGATGATGACAACCCAACTCGATCCCTTTGACAGGCACCTTTCCTATGCGTTGGCCGCAGCACATAGGACAGTCAATCAATTGCTGAATGCGCGTCTGAAGAAGCACGGCATTCAAATCGAAGCATGGCGCATAATGGAATGTCTGGATCAGAGTGAAAAGCTGACTATGGGCGAACTGGCTAAGCGCGCCTTGTTAAATCCCTCTGCGTTAAGCAAGTTGGTTGACCGGATGGTATCCGACGGCTTGGTGCATCGCCAAATCTCAACCGCCGACCAGCGTCAAATTAATCTTCTTCTGACCAACCTTGGGCGGATGCGTATGCTGCAAATTCGCCAAGATGTAGAAGACGAAGATCGCGCGTTGACAGAACAATTCGATATGCAAGATAGCGCGCTGTTGATGCAACTTTTGTCCAAGCTGATCTAACGGGGCGTATATTAGGGTGCTGTCACGTTAACCGGGCGGAGTCGCCGTACACGATAAGTGCGCGCAGGTAGCTTAGATGCGGGGTATCGATTGGCCATTTTCATGCACAGGGCTTTTTGTGCATGAAGGCCGCTCGTTTGCAGACTGCGACCAGAGTATCATCCTGGTTGAACGCTTCGTGCACAAAGTTCACGATACCTGCGTTCGGGCGGGACTTGCTTTCGCGGCATTCAGCAACAGTCGTTCGGATATGCAGGGTGTCACCGTGGAACACCGGCGCGGGAAAATTTACCTCGGTCATCCCAAGATTGGCGATTGTGGTGCCATGAGTGGTTTCATTAACCGTCATTCCGATCATCGCACCCAGCGTGAACAAGGAATTGACCAGCGGTTTGCCGAATTCTGTTTGTTCCGCAAAGTGGTGGTCGATATGCAAGGGCTGCGAATTGTAGGTCAACGAGCAAAAGAACATGTTGTCTGCTTCGGTGATTGTGCGGGTGATTGCGTGATCAATCACCATGCCTTGGGTGAATTCTTCGAACCAGAGTCCTGCCATTGTTCAATCCTCTTTTTCGGATGGGATAAGCTGTATCAGCATTGCGTTGGCATCGACGGTTTCGCCGGCACCGGTTTTGATTTCGCCTATTGTGCCGGGGACCGCCGCTTTGAGCTCCATCAAAAGTTTCATTGATTCCATCACCACCAAGGTTTCACCAGCAGTCACTGTTGCGTTTGGGGTGGCGCGAAGTTCGACAATCAAACCTGGCATTGGTGCAATGATCTGATGGGGTGAGGGGGCATTTGTACCCTGTTTGGCGGCGTCAAAGTCCCCCAGAGGGAGGACCTCGTGGATTGCATCAAAGTCATGGCCCCACACATGGGTTCTACCGTTACGAACCAAAGCCCCAACAGTGTTCTGGACACCGTTACGTGTGATGGTCAGCTGGGTGCTATTGGTTCGTTTCACCTGAACCGGTCCCGATGCAGTCGGAGTGCTGAGCACATATCCATCAGGTGTTTCAGTAATGTCGAGCCGTAGGTCGGTGTCTTGGGTGTCGCGATACGTTGTCGTTGCCGGATGGCCCGAGCTTTGCAACAGGCGAAACCCGCCCAGCGAAGTCCATGGTGACAATGCCGTACGGTCCTGAATATGCAAAGCAAGCGCTGCGATGGCAAAGGTGTCGGTCTGTGTTGGCTGCCACCCTTCTGGCCATTCCTCAAACAGGAAATCTGTCGTGGCGCGGCCGGTTGCAAAGCGATCACGCTGGATCGCGTCGCGTAAGAAGAGCCGGTTGGTTTTGAGGCCTGCCACCTCGAGCTGTTCCAAACCTTTGGCAAGTTTGCGGCAGGCAATGTCCCGATCACTGCCATGGGCAATCAGTTTGGCAACCATCGAGTCATAGTTGGCACCAATGACCGATCCGGTCTGAACTCCGCTGTCGCAGCGTAAGTTGGGGTCAGTGGCCCAATGGAGAATAGTGCCTGTTTCTGGGCGGAAATTGTCAGCGGCGTCTTCTGCAGTTAATCGCGCCTCGATCGCGTGACCTGTGCAGGTGACTTGGTCCTGCGTAAAGTGCAGCGCTTCGCCCGATGCCACGCGGAATTGCTGCTCCAACAGATCCAACCCGGTGATTTCTTCGGTGACGGTGTGTTCGACTTGCAGTCGGGTGTTCACTTCGAGGAAATAAAAGGTTTCGGTTTCAGCATTCATGATGAATTCGACAGTACCGGTGCTGTCATACCTCATGGTGCGCCCTAGCCTGACTGCGGTTTCATGCAGAGCGGTGCGGGTGTCATCGCGCAAGTTTGGGGCGGGGGCTTCTTCCAGCAATTTCTGGTGGTTGCGTTGAACAGAGCAATCGCGTTCAAACAGATGCAGCATGTTCCCATGTTTGTCGCCCAAAAGCTGGACTTCGATATGGCGTGGGTTTTGGATCAGCTTTTCCACCAACAGCCGATCATCGCCAAAAGCTCGCTTTGCTTCTGTCCGCGCCGAGGCAATGGCCGCTGCCAGTTCTGCGGCATTAAAGACGGCCCGCATGCCTTTGCCGCCGCCGCCAGCGCTGGCCTTGATCATGACCGGCAGGCCAACTCCTAGTGCCGACGAGATCAGCGTTTTGTCTGATTGATCCTGATCTGAATAGCCGGGAATACAGGGAACACCCGCATTCTGGGCTATTTTTTTGGCCTCGATTTTTGACCCCATCGACAGGATTGCATCAAGATGAGGCCCAACCCAAATCACTCCGTTTTCGGCACAACCCGTCACCAGATCTGGCTGTTCAGACAGAAATCCATATCCGGGGTGAATGGCGTTTACGTGGGTTTGGCGCGCGGCTTCAAGTATACGATCGGCGCACAGATAGCTTTCTGTTGCAGGGGGCGGACCGATGTTAACGGCCTGATCCGCCATTTGCACATGCAGTGCGTCAGCGTCCGCATCAGAATAGACCGCAACAGTGCGCAGCCCCATTTTGCGGGCGGTTTTGATGATGCGGCAAGCGATTTCACCACGGTTCGCGATGAGAACTGACTCAAACATTTTTGATCTCACATCCTGTAAACGGGGCGGGCGCCGGTATCTTGATCTTCGCCAGCTGCCAGTGACAGGCACAGGCTCAGAACGTCGCGGGTTTGATTGGGTTCAATGATGCCGTCATCCCAAAGGCGAGCGGTGGCATAATAGGGGTCTGATTGTTCTTCGAACTGGGCCCGAGTTCGGGCGTCTAATGCGGCAATGTCATCTTCGGTTGCGGGGGATTTTAAACTTGTTCGGCGCAGGGCCGTGACCACGGTCGAGGCGACCTCAGGGCTCATCGTGGCGATGCGTGAATTGGGCCATGAAAACAGGAACCGTGGGCGAAACCCACGCCCGCACATGCCATAGTTTCCGGCCCCGTATGAACCGCCAACAAGAATGGTGTATTTTGGCACACGCGCGTTTGAGACCGCATAGACCAGCTTGGCAGAATGCTTGGCAATTCCGCCGCGTTCGGCATCTGTACCGACCATAAAACCTGTGATGTTTTGCAAAAAGATCAGCGGGATCTGGCGTTGATCACAGAGTTCGATGAAATGCGCACCCTTAAGCGAACTTTCGGAAAACAACGCGCCGTCGTTGGCCAAAATGCCCACCGGATAGCCGTGAATATGGGCAAACCCAGTGATCAGGCTTTTGCCATAGTCAGGTTTGAATTCAGAAAAAATTGACCCATCCACTATGGTTTTGATCAGCGCCCGCATATTGATTGGGCGCTTCAAATCGATTGGGGCATGGTCTTGGGTTTCACCGTGTTCGGTTTCGGGGGCGCGGGCGGGCTGCGCAGGTGGTATGATCCGGCGCGTGTCACCCAGATTTGCCACGATCTCGCGCAGCTTTTGCAACGCGGTTTCCTCGTCCGGGGCAATATGGTCGCTGACACCCGAAACGGTGGTGTGCATTTCGGCACCGCCAAGGGTTTCACCATCGACAATTTCATTGATCGCCGCCTTTACGATTGGCGGGCCGCCAAGGTGGATGCGCCCGGTTCCTTTGACCATGATCACCTGATCGGACAGGGCAGGGATGTAGGCTCCGCCTGCGGTACATCCGCCAAAGACCACCGAGATCTGCGGTATTCCAGCTGCTGACATGCGACATTGCCGCCAGAAACCACCGCCAAAGTGATCTTGGTCGGGAAACACCCTGTCCTGTTCTGGCAAAAAAGCCCCACCACAATCTACCAAGTAGATACAGGGCAGCGTATGTTGTTCGGCGATGTCCTGAGCCCGTGAATGTTTGCGTACAGTTTCGGCAAAGAACGATCCGCCTTTGGTGGTGGCATCATTGGCGATGATCATGCAGGGGCGGTCGTGGATCATGCCGATCCCGGTCACGATCCCGGCGCCGGGAACCTCTGCGTTATAAAGGCCATGCGCGGCCAGCGGAGACAGCTCTAGAAAGGCGGTTCTGGGATCAAGGATCATCTCGATCCGGTCCCGAACGAATACTTTGTTCCGCTTGCTGTGGCGCGCGCGGGATTTGTCGCCTCCGCCCTGAGAGGCCTGTCTGTGTTTGTCTCGTAGTTCAGCAACAAGATCGGTGATCGTGGTCATCGTCGAGCCCTTGTTTCGATTTGATTTGCGTTTCTACCTAACGGCCGTTAGAAAATCTGTCAACACACCGAACGAGGAGATCCTAATGACACAGACACTTGGCTTTGATGCCACCACATCGAGCAATTTCTTTTTCGAAGAAGAGCACCACATGCTGCGCGCCCAAGTTCGTCGTTTCGTTGAGGAGGAAATCAAACCCAACGCTGAGGCATGGGAAGAGCAGGGCGCAACGCCGCGCGCGCTGTTGCGCAAGATGGGCGAATTGGGGTTCTTTGGTATCACTTATCCAGAACAATTTGGTGGCTCAGGTATGGATGAGCGAGCCACGGTTGTTCTGGCCGAGGAGTTGGGACGCAGCACTTATGCAGGCGTTGCGATTACGGCGCTTGTTCATACCGATATGGCATCGGTTCACATTTTCAACGCAGGCAATGAGGCGCAAAAGGCGAAATACCTGCCGCGCGTGATTTCAGGTGAAATCATCACTGCGGTGGGGGTGACGGAACCTGATGCCGGTTCTGACGTAAAAGGAATCCGCACCACGGCGCGGCGCGAGGGTGACTACTATTTCCTGAACGGGGCCAAGACATTCATTACCAACGGTGTGCTGGGGGATGTGTATTGCATTGCAGCCAAGACAGATCCAAAGGGTCACCCAAGCCAAAGCGTGACCATGTTTATCGTTGAGAAAGATACACCCGGATTCACCGTGTCGAGAACTTTGAAAAAACATGGCTGGAACAGCTCGGACACCGCGGAATTGTCGTTTGTGGATGTGCGGGTGCCTGCGGAAAATATATTGGGCCAAGAAGGGCGTGGGTTTTATGAAATTATGAAGAACTTTCAGAATGAGCGATTGGTTCTGGGAGCAATGGCAATGGGCGAGGCGCAGGCCGCCATTGAGATGACCGTCCAATATGTAAAGGATCGTAAAGCCTTTGGTGCGCCGCTTTGGGACAAACAAGTTATTCGCAACCGTCTTGCGGAGCTGTCGACTAAGGTCGAAGCGGGACGCCAGATGCTCTATTCCACGGCCGCGCGTACGGCGCAGGGCGAAACCCTTGTCCGTGAGGTGTCCATGCTCAAAGCGTATTGTGGGGAGTTGGTGAATGAGGTCATGTATGCCTGCGTTCAATATCACGGTGGTATGGGGTTCATGCGAGAAAGCGCCATTGAACGTATGTCCCGAGACGCGCGTGTTCAGGCCATTGGCGGCGGCGCAACTGAAGTGATGCTTGAAGAAGTCGCCAAACGGATGTGACCCTCTTGAATCCAGGGCAGGAGTTAGAAAGACTCCTGCGGCACACTTCAGGAGAATGATCTTGCCTGCCACCCCCACAAAACCGCGTCAGAAAACCAAGGCCGCAACTGCGCGTCAAGATATCCTTGCAGTTGCCGCGCGAAAAATGCGCCAGACCGGTTATTCCGACATGTCGCTAAGGGATTTGGCCACCGAAGTTGGTATGAAAGCCGGGAGCCTCTATTATCACTTTGCGTCAAAGGATGCCCTGGCAACCGAAGTGATGTGCCTTGGCGTTGAAGTGGTTCAACAGGCGGTGCAGACGGCCCTTGCGAAACAGCCAGATAGCACGGCACGCGATCGACTGATCATAGCCATGCATGTCCACATCAAAACGTTGTTGTCAGAAAGCGATTTCTCATCGGCGCATATCCGGTGCTACCCTTTTGTCCCTGAAACGGTCCGAAATGAGCTGACCACTGTCCGTAAAAGCTATGACAAAGACTGGAACGATTTGATCTGTGCATTTCTCGACAAGCCAGCCGAGGCTGCAGAGGTTCGGCATTTGCGCCATGCGCTTTTGGGCGCGCTCAACTGGTCGTTGGAATGGTTCGATCCGAGCCGCGACGACATAAACGCCTATGTTAAGTCATTGGCGCACCTGCTTCCCGAATAGGAGCCCCTTATGCCCGTGCCACCCCATGCCTTTGGTTCCTGGCTGTTTGTTCCCGGAGATGACCCCAAAAAGTTGAACAAAGCTTTGGAAAGCAATGCGGATGTTGTCATCTTCGATCTTGAAGATGCGGTTTCTGCGGGTCGAAAAGACATTGCCCGATCTCTGACGTTTGATGCGTTGAGCCGTACTTCGCGCCCGGCCCGTTATGTGCGGGTTAACGATCTGGCCTCTGGCTACACCGCCAAAGATGTCGAAGATACCATTGCTGGGAAACCAGATGGATATGTTCTGCCTAAGTGTGAAGGACCGCATGATATTGAGACGCTGGCCGAAATGATTAGGCGGCACGGCGTATCACCTTTGCCGCGCATTCTGGGCATCTGTACTGAAACGGTTCGTGGCGTACGCAATCTGATGCGCATGGATTGGGAACACCCAATGCTTGTTGGTCTCGCTTGGGGCGGTGAGGATCTGCAGGCTAATTTGGGTGCTCGTTCGAACAGATCGGCGGGCGGTGGCTATGCCTCGCCGTTTGCTCTGGCCCGCGATCTTATGCTTTTTGCAGCACGTGACGCCAATGTCTTGGCGATTGATGCAGTGTTTACGGACTTTCGGAATGAATTAGGGTTAACGCAAGAAACTGAAGCGGCCAAAACCTTAGGTTTTGATGGTAAGATGGCCATTCATCCTGGCCAGATCGGACCTATTCACAATGCCCTCAAGCCGGGTCAATCTGAAAGAGAATGGGCCGCAAAGGTGGTCGCATTGCTTGAAGCATCTGAAACGGGAGTTGCTCAACTCGACGGGAAAATGCTGGATCGGCCACATCTGAAGTTGGCTGAACAAATCCTTGCGCGCAGCTAGATGGCTAGATCTGAGGTATTCGAAAATCTCAGCAAGCGTTTAGAATTCTTGAAAGATTAGTGAGGGGTCCTCAAAATCTCAACGATCGTTGACAAAATTCAAGAGGCACCCATATAGTCCTCAAATCTCAACGATCGCTTAGGAAGTGCTGTGATGGACGTGACGACACCCACAGATCTTGGGCAGGCCATTAAACTACGGCGCAGGGCGCTTGGCATGACACAAGAACAGCTTGCCATGTCATCGGGCATTTCGGCGGCGACCATCGGCGCAATTGAAAATGGCAAGGAAACCGCACGCTTGTCGCTTGTTTTGCAACTGTGTCGTGATCTCGGCATCCGGCTGCGGACGGAGGTGTGAGATGACGACATTGGATGTATTCCTCGAAGGGGTCGAAGACCCAATCGGGGAATTATTGAAATTGGACAGCGGGTCCCTTCGATTTCGGTATGTGCGAGACGATCCCCCGCACCCTATTTCCCTGTCCATGCCGGTCAGGGAAGAACCTTATGACGATGTTGCGGCGCGGGCGTTTTTTGACAATCTTCTGTTCGAAAACATCCAACGCGAACAGGTGATGCAACGCCATCGTTTAGAATTTGGCGATACTGTTGGGCTGCTTAGTTATTTGGGCAAGGATTGCCCCGGCGCGATCTCGGTGGTGCCACAGGGGGATGGCCCGGCCAAAGCGCCGGGTCAATTCGCCACTGATTACGATGTGATCGAAAACCTTGACCAAATCATGATCTCTTTACGGGACACGCGCCGACTGCCGCTGGAAACGAGTGATCCCTCGCCGTTGGCAGGAGTGCAGGGCAAAATCGCACTCACGCGGCTCCCGGACGGGAGATTTGCACTGCCAAAGCCGGGTTTGAATGTACCAACGACACATATCCTCAAGGTGCCTCGTCGACAGGATATGAGACAGGTCGAACATGAACATCTGCTGATGGAGATCATGGGCGACGTCCAAAACCATCCGGTTGCGCAAACCAGTATCTTTGGAGAAGGGGATCTCCAAGCTCTGTTGATCAAACGCTTTGATCGTGTGATTGACGGTCACAGTGTTCGGCGTCTTCATCAGGAAGACTTCTGTCAGGCGCTGGGGTTGGGGCCGACCCTCAAATATCAACGCGCGGGTGACGGTGAAGATACCTTCTCTGCGAAACGTGTTGGGCAGTTGCTTGATCAGCTGGACGCCCCTGCTGGTGCGCGTCAGGCCTTTCTCGAAGGCACTTTGGTTAACCTGCTTTTGGGCAATACAGACAACCACGCGAAAAACCATGCGCTTCTCTATTACGGGCCTAGACCAGAGCTGGCGCCGTTCTATGACGTGGTACCAACCATTCTGGACGGCTCTGTTTTGCACCAACTCTCGTTTGATATCGGATCGGCTTGCATGACTGATGATATCACACCCGAGGATCTGATTACTTTTGTCGAGGCGCTTGGCTATCGTAGAATGATCCCTGCGCTGAAAAAACGCCTCGGGGCAATTACCGCCAACATTGTAGGGCGCATTCCAGACATGCGGGGGCCCGCCAGAAAGCGGATCGGCGATGCCATCGCCGAGCAGGCACAATGGGTTGCCGCCGCGCTCGAATTGGATTTGGACATTCCCGAACGCGATCTAGTCGTTATCGTTCGACCCTGAGGCTCGGCTGGGCGACAGGTTGCAACACCGTTATTGAACTCATCGCTGCATGCTTTCTTTTTTGTGTTGTGATAGCACTTTTTGGACGGACTTCCGATTGCACATCGCGTCACGATGTCGAGCGAGGTTAGGATACGCATTGATGTCCCCGTGCGGAAAAATCACGTCCCAAACGGTTTGCAGTGCAAGGATGAAATCGGGCACGGTGGGCCGTTTGCCAAAGAAATACGGGCCGCCATCAAGGGCCGCGTCCAAGGTCTTGAATACCCCTGTTAGACGCTGCATTGAGGCCGCTTTGAGTGCGGACTGTAGATCAGGGTCGGCATGATAGAATTCGGGGTGAAACTGGATGATGACATCCGGTTGAAGCGTCGTCGCCAAATAGTGAATCCATTGCAGAAAGGCCCCACGATTGGCATCGCCGGGAGGTATAACCAATTCTGCTACGGGGAATTGCTCAGCCAGGTAAAGTGCGACTGCGCCGGTTTCAAAGAGCGCGCCGTCAGGCCCCAGCAGAGCGGGAGTGCGGCAATGTGGGCTGACTGCCAAAAACTCGGGGTCCGGGGTTTCTGAAAACAGTTCGACCCAGCGTGTTTCATAGTCTGCTTCGACTTCTTCCAGAACTGCATGGGCACACATTGCATAGGTGTTTGGGGCGCAAAACAGGGTGTATTCAGGCATTTCTTCTGGCTCGCTCAGTCAAGTTGGCTCTCAAAAGGGAAGCCCGGCCGAAATTGTGAAATTGGCCGGGCTTGAGGATATTGCAGATGGATCAGTTATCGATCCAGGCTGTGCGCTGCATCTGGTAGAAACCAAGGGGGCCAGCGCTGTGCGGCGTGATGCCTTGCACTTCGTTGCGGGCCGCATCGACAAAGTTACGGAAACCCAAGGTGATATGACCGCCATCGTCATGCAGGATCTGCTGCATTTCGCCGTACATTTCTTTGCGCTTGTCAAAGTCGGTGACCGAGCGCGCTTCGACCAGGATTTTCTCAAAATGCTCATGATCCCAGAGCGTTTCATTCCAGCCAGATTGGTTTGAGAAGGCAATCGAGAAGATCAAATCAGGCACAGGCCGTGGATCCCAGCCTGACGTCACAATGGGTTTCTTGATCCAGACAGAGGACCAAAAACTATCCGAAGGAGGGTTGATGACATTCAGATTGATACCGCCTGCCTTGGCGCTTTGTTGCAAGTGCTGAGCCGAGGCCAGTGCGCCTGTGCCAGCGACGTCCGATCCGTAGATGTCGATAGGTGTATTTTCCAGCCCTGCCTTCTTGATGAAATGGCGTGCCTTATCTGGATCATAAGTCCGCTGAGGAATATCGGAATTGTAGTAGGGATCGATTGGCGCAATGGGATGGTCGTTGCCGACAGAACCGAGCCCCTTGAGGATGTTGTCACGAATGCCTTCGCGGTCCACAGCGTATTTCATTGCCGTGCGGAAGTCGGCGTTATTGGTGGGTTCGCGATCCATCATCATCGCAAGGTTGATGAAGGCACCGGAGGGTGCGTTGACAACATAGCCAATGCCGCTGTTGTCAATCAGGCGTGTCGCCTTTTGATCTAGTTGCAGCAAGACATTGATGTCCCCTGCGATCAAAGCGTTAATGCGCGCTGTATTGTCGGCAATGCCTACGAATTCCAACTCATCCACGTAAGGTCCGTCGCTGCCCCAATAGTTTTCGTTACGGGCAAACACATATCGACTGCCAGGTGTGAACTCGACAACCTTAAAAGGACCGGTGCCGGGAGGGGTTCCAGTGAAATCTTCGAGATCGCGCTTGGTCACATGCACGCGGGTGTCTGACAGGATCATCGGGAAATCGGCGTTGGGCGCCTTGAGGTTAAAGCGCACCTGATGCGAACCGAGTTTTTCGATATCGTTGATCTGGCTCATGTAGGCTTTGCCGGCAGATTCTGTGCCCTCACGAAAGTGCCGGGTCATCGAATAGATCACATCCTCGGCGCCAAAGTCGGACCCATCATGGAATGTGACCCCTTCGCGCAGGTTGAACACCCAGGATGACGCATCAGCATTGGCTTCCCAAGACGTTGCAAGCCAAGGCTGAGGTTGCAAATTTGCGTCTCGGTTCACAAGGTTTTCGTGTACCGAATAGCCCATCTGCAGATTTGAGGTACTGTAGTATTTGGTTGGATCCAAGCTGTCCTGAGCCTGAGCCGATTCAATGCCAACAACCAGGCGCCCACCCTTTTTGGGAGTCGCTGCCTGAGCTCTCTGGGCTGTCAGCCCATTGATTACCGTGGCCGATGCGCCAGCCGCAGCAAGGGTTCCCATGAACCTTCGGCGAGAGATTTTGTCGGCTACATATTGCTTGAAAAGGTGGTCGTTGAGCTGATCGTCAGACATTCTTTTGTCTCCGCTGTTGGACGGTCCGGATCGGATCCGCCATTGGCTTGGGGATGGGCTGTTTACAGCCTCGTTCGTTGTTGACTCGGTAAACTGTGATCACAGAATTATGCATAAATCAAGCATCTTTGATCACAGATTGAGCCAACAGCATCCCTGTGGTATCGCTAGAGGCGAAGGTCGCTCTGTATTCCTAACCTGTAGTCAAGTTGCGAGAAACCACTTATGGATAAGCTAGTTAGCCCGGGAAAAGAGGGCCCCGAAAATATGAGTGCCAAGGTCTATGCTGACCTGCGCATGAAATTGATTGCAGGGGATCTTAGACCAGCTGAAAGCCTGTCCATTCGCACTTTGGCCGAAGAATATGGTGTTTCCGCAATGCCAGTACGCGAAGCCCTGCGCCAACTGGCGTCAGAGAACGCACTGATTGGGGCCGCAAAGAAAGCATATCGCGTTCCAGATCTGACACCTGATGAGGCTGCAAACCTGTTTTTCCTCCGTGCTGTACTGGAAGGCGCGGCCGCAGAGATCGCTGCTGAGAAAATACGTGAGTCAGACGTCAAAGTTCTAAAACGGCTGGTGAAAGACATGGACAAGGCTTGGGTCAAACGCGACTGTAGCGCGTTTCTACGGGCCAACTACCTGTTCCACAGCCGGGTATATCTGTTGACCAGAAACGAGGCGCTGCAACAGATGATCGAAGTTCTTTATATGCGAACCGGCCCTTGGTTGGCGCATGGAATTGTCGATCTGGTGGACGCTGACAGCTGGCTTGGGGAACACCCAGAGATCATCGAAGCCCTGCGCACTCGTGACGCCGCTGAGGCTCGACGTTTGGTAGAAGAAGACGCGCGTTGGGGCATGCAGCTGTACCGTCAGCTCAGCTAAAACTTTTTTGATACATCGCAAAGTAATCTCTTGCATTGAATCAAAACTGTGATCACAGTTGACTTCATTCTCCAGCCAGATGGGCCCAGCGTAAAGGGGATGGGAATGAGCATTTTCGAAATTTTAGGGCAAAGACTGATCATCGGTCTTGGGACCCTATTGTTTGTCTCGGTACTGGTTTTTTTGGGCACTGAGATCCTGCCGGGTGATGTGGCCCACGCCATCCTAGGGCAGGGGGCAACGCCTGAATTGGTGGAGCAAGTTCGCGAGCGGTTGGGGTTGAATGAACCATTGCACGTTCGCTATTTTGTTTGGCTAACCAATTTTGTTTCAGGTGATTTTGGTACCTCACTGGCTAATGGCGCTGACATCGGGACAGAAATTGGACGCCGTGCCAGCAATACCATTCTGTTAGCACTTTCGACCGCTCTAATTTCAGTACCTCTAGCTGTGGCCCTTGGTCTTATGGCGGCTGTTAAACCGGGTGGAATGGTCGATCGTACGATCACCTCTGCGTCGTTGGCATTGATCTCTTTCCCTGACTTTCTAGTTGCGGTGGTGTTGGTCACTATTTTTGCAATCAAACTGCGCTGGCTGCCAGCCATTGCTTCGATAAGACCCAGCTACGAGCTGTTAGATTGGGTGCGTATTCTGATCCTGCCGGTGACCGCGCTTAGCTTTACCATTTTGGCGCATATGGTGCGGATGACACGGTCAGCTGTCCTTAACGTGTTGGCCAGCCCTGCGATCGAGATGGCGATCCTCAAAGGCGTTCCTCGCAAGCGCTTGCTTTTGCGTCATGCGCTGCCGAATGCTTTGGGCCCGATCATTAACGTCGTCGCGCTGAACCTCGCTTACCTCATCAGCGGTGTGGTGGTCATTGAAACGCTGTTCAACTTCCCGGGTTTAGGACGCTACATGGTTGAGGCCGTGACCAATCGCGATGTGCCGATCGTACAAACCTGCGCCATGATTTTCTGTTCCTTTTATGTGGTGTTGAACATGAGTGCCGACATTCTTTCAATTCTGGCCAATCCGCGCGTGAGGTACAAGAAATGAGCCCCGAAACTCGAACTTGGCAAGGTGAATTGAAAGATGCGATGTCGGATCTCACACCCGGAGTGACCTTTTGCATCCTGTTTCTGATTGCAGTGTTTATTATCGGCGCCTTTGCACCTTGGTTTGCGCCTTTTGATGAAGGCGAGATCCTCACGAACGAAAGCTTTGCCCCCCCAAGCGCAATGTTATGGCTGGGCAGTGATTATCTTGGCCGAGATGTGTTGTCGCGCCTGATCTACGGGGTCCGGGTGACTTTGTTTTTAGCGTTGATCATCACCTTCCTCTCGTTCTTTGCGGGTGTTGGTCTTGGTTTTTTGGCCGCTGCTTTTGGCGGTAAAGTCGACAGCTGGATGAGCCGCGGCAATGACGCGATGCTCAGCTTTCCTGCCCTGATGTTGGCGTTGATCGTGATCAACTCACTTGGGTCGTCGTTTGTGGTGCTGGTTTTCACGATTGCATTTATCGACATGACGCGGGTCTACCGGGTCGCACGCGCGCTCGCTGTGAACATCATGGTGATGGACTATGTCGAAGCGGCTGTGGTGCGTGGCGAAGGCAAGGGCTGGATCGTTTGGCATGAAGTTTTGCCCAATGCGCTGACACCACTGGCTGCCGAATTCGGCATCCGCTTCACCTATGCAATTTTGTTCATTTCGGCGCTGTCCTTCCTTGGTCTGGGCGTCCAGCCACCGCAATCGGATCTGGGAGTGATGGTCAAAGAGAACATGCAGGCCATCCTGTATGGTGAGTACACCACGCTTTACCCAGCTTTCGGCATCGCGCTGATTGCAATTTCCATGAATGTTTTTGTCGACTGGTTGCTGCAACGCTCCAGCGCCAAGCTGCCTGATGAGATCTGACATGAGAGATACCTCCCAAAATGGCCCTCTGTTGAAGGTCCGCAATCTTGATGTCTCGGTACGCGATAAAAAGGGGCATGAGTTTAAGATTGTCGATGACATATCGTTTGATGTGCAGCCGGGCGAAGTGATTGCGCTGATTGGTGAAAGCGGGTCTGGCAAGACAACGATTTCACTGGGTTGCATGGGCTACACACGGCCGGGTTGCTATATTACTGGCGGCACCGTGAACCTTGATGGCACACAGGTTTTGGATCAATCCTTGCCTAAGCTGCAAGAACTGCGCGGCAAAGAGATTACCTATGTCGCGCAATCAGCCGCGGCGTCTTTCAACAGCGCCATGACCATTGACGCACAGGTGATCGAGATTCCGGTGATCACCGGTGCGATGAGCAGAGAAGCGGCCTTGGCCAAGGCAGAAAAGCTGTATAGCGATCTTGAACTGCCAGACCCCGGAAGCATTGGGAAACGCTATCCGCATCAAGTTTCTGGCGGGCAGCTGCAGCGGTTGATGGCGGCTATGGCGATGATCAGTGATCCGCGATTGCTGATCCTGGATGAGCCAACGACCGCATTGGATGTGACCACCCAGATCGAGGTTTTGGCGAGCTTTAAGAAGCTGATCAAGGACAATAAAACTGCGGCAATTTATGTGACCCATGATCTGTCGCTTGTGGCGCAGGTAGCTGACCATATTTTGGTGCTGAAGAATGGCCAAATGGTCGAATACGGCACAACCGAACAGATCATCAGTGACCCGCAACATGAATACACTCAAGCGCTGATGGCTGCGGCCCACTTGATGCCAGATGAAATCCATGCGGCGCCTCCTGTGATTCAGCCTGAACCTCCGTTGTTGCAGGTCAAGGGGGTGACGGCAGGATATGGAACGCAGCAAGAGATCATCGCCCTGCGCGATATTGATCTGGCTATTCACGCGGGTGAAACGGTTGGGGTTATCGGTGAGTCCGGGTCCGGCAAAACCACGCTTGGGCGTCTTATTTCCGGGTTGATGGGGCCGAAATCTGGTGGTGTTTTCTTGGATGGGAACGCATTGGCACCGGGAGTTCAGCAACGGTCTCGGGCTGAACTGCAGCAGATTCAATTCGCGTTTCAGATGGCTGATGTTGCGCTGAACCCGCGTCAAAGATTGAACAAGATCCTGAGCCGCCCGATGATGTTTTATCAGGGCTTGAAACAGGCAGAGGCCACGAAAGAGGTTGCGCGCTTGTTGGAACGGGTCGGGCTGCCAACCGAATTTGCGTGGCGGTTCCCCCCTGAATTGTCAGGAGGGCAGCGGCAGCGAGTCAATTTGGCGCGTGCTTTGGCGGCCAAACCACGGTTGATCATCTGCGATGAGATCACCTCAGCCCTCGATACGATTGTGGCACAACAGATCCTTGATCTGTTGGAGGATCTGCAAGATGAGCTGGGTCTCAGCTACATGTTTATCACCCACGATATTGCGACGGTTTCAAAGATTTCAGAACGCATTGCAGTGATGCGTCATGGGCGCATCTTGGCGCAAGGGCCAGTGGACCAAGTGCTAAGTCCACCGTGCCACGAGTACACTCAACTCTTGCTGAACTCTGTGCCGGAAATGCGCACGGACTGGCTGGATGAGGCGGTGATCGAACGGCGCAAGCTGGTGGCGGCGCTGGACGGTATCTGAGGCGGTGTCAGTCACCCACATCGAAGAATGAAAATGGATCGTTAACTGAAGGAGGCCGGGATGAACAAGCCGTTCAAAGTCATGATGGAAGAAACTTGGTCAGGGGCCTGCTGGAATATTTCCTCACAATCAGGATCCAACTTTCAGGAGAACAGTAATGGCAAGCTGCTGTTATGGCCGTCAGAACGGCAATTCGGACAAGACAACCAGTTTCGAACATTCGGCCAAGGTGTGCCTTCAAGCGGTGGCCGGGTCTGGTCACTGTAATCAATTACATCACAAAACGATGATAGCACGCGTCAGCGCCAGATCTTGTAAGGGTAGGGCGGTGTCATGAAATCTACAGCACGTGTGGTAGTGATCGGCGGCGGCGTAGTTGGCTGCTCGGTCCTGTATCATCTGGCAAAGAACGGCTGGACCGATGTGATGCTGTTGGAACGGCAAGAGCTGACCTCTGGCTCGAGCTGGCATGCAGCGGGCGGGCTGTTCACTGTGGTGCGGCCCAATGCGGCGGCGGAAATGCATCGCTACACATTTCAGATTTATCGCGAGCTGGAGGAAGAGCGCGGACAGCCTTGTGGGTTCCACTTTACCGGTGGTTTGAATATTTGCCGGACGCAGGATGAGATTGACAGCAATGCAATGATGCAGAGCGCCTGTCGGCGGTTGGGCATCGAAGGTCATTTTATCTCGTTGGAAGAGGCCAAGGAAAAGGCGCCAATACTCGATACCTCGCACATGATCGGTGCGTTCTGGGAGGAAGAGGGCGGCCATGTTGATCCGGCGTCGGCAACCAATGCCTTTGCCGCGGCCGCGCGCCAGATGGGCGCCACGATCCATCGGCACACGCCGGTTACGGCTACGACCCAGCGGGCGGATGGGACATGGGATGTGGTGACCGAAAAGGGCACAATTCATGCGGAATATATCGTCAACGCAGCCGGCCTTTGGGGGCGTGAAGTGGCGCGCATGGCGGGAATTGAACTGCCTTTGATGCCGGTCGAACACCACTACCTCGTGACCGAGAGCATCCCCTTGATCGAAGACCTGGGTTTTGAGCTGCCCCAAATCAACGATAATGAAACAGGTTCCTATGCGCGCCAGGAAGGCATGGGGATGCTTTTGGGTGCATATGAAGACAAGATGACCCATTGGGCAAAGGACGGTACGCCACTGAATTTCGGCCATGAACTGTTGCCCGATAATCTGGAATGTATGGAATGGAATTTTGAAAAATCGGTCGAGATCATGCCGGTTCTGGGTCAGGCAGGGGTCAAACGTGTGATTAACGGGCCGATGATCTTTTCGCCCGATCTGTCCCCGCTGATTGGGCCGCATCCAGCTTTGCGGAACTATATCTGTGCCAACGGTGTTATGGCAGGATTCAACCAGGGCGGCGGAATTGGCCGGGTGCTGGCAGAATGGATCATCGGTGGTGAGCCGGAGATTGATATCTTTAATTGGGATGTGGCCCGGTTCGGTAAATTTGCGACCCAGAAATACACCGAAGACATGACCCGGTATTTCTATGAAAACCGATCAGAGAAAGTCTTTCCTTATCAGAGCTTTCCAGCAGCGCGGCCGCAGGCAAAATCCCCAGTACATGACCGGCTCGCAGCCGCAGGTGCCGTTTTTGGAACTGGGTTTGGGCGTGAGCACGCAACCTGGTTTGCTCCCGAAGGGACAAAGGCCGAAGATAGTCTGACCTATCGTCAGCCAAACTGGTGGGAACCGGTGGCCGAAGAAGGGCGCGCCGTGCGCGAAGCCGCAGGGTTGTTTGAATACTCGGACATGGCCAAGTTTGAAGTGTCGGGTAAGCGTGCTGCGGAGTGGCTGGATCGGATCATGGCCAATACGCTGCCAAAACCCGGAAGGCTGTGTCTGTCGCCGATGCTGTCTGATAAGGGTCGTGTGATTGGGGATTTCACCATTAGCAATCTTGGCGACCGCTATCTGATTGTGGGCACCTATGCGATGCAACTGGTTTTTGACCGCCATTTTGCCAAGTATTTGCCGGCAGAAGATGTGTGCTTGCGCAATGTTTCGGATGAGTTGGCCGGGCTACATATCGCAGGGCCCAAGGCGCAAGAAATCATAGCAGCACTTGCGGACCGGGATATCGATAGTGCGAGCTTCCGATTCATGGATGCAGCGGACATGACGTTGGTGGGTATCGGCAAGGTTTCGGTTTTGCGGGTCTCTTACACCGGTGAGACTGGCTATGAAATGTATTTGCCGCGTGCACTACAACCCGCTTTGTTTGACGCGCTTTTTGAAACAGGTGCCGCCCATGGGCTGCGACTGTGTGGACTGCGTGCCCTGATGATGTTGCGGCTTGAGAAAAGCTGGCCAGCTTGGGGGCTTGAGATCACGTCGGATTACAACGCCCATGAATGCGGGATGATGCATCATGTGAAATTGGACAAAGGCGCGTTCACGGGTCGGGAGGCTGCCCAAAGCTACGGTCCAGCGCGAGAACGGCCGATCACTTTGACTGTTAACGCCGGTGAATTGGCGGTCTGGGGGGATGAAGCAATTTTCCTCAATGGCAAACCAGTGGGATATGTGTCCTCGGGTGGTTGGGGGCCGGTAACAGGCCAGCATATCGCGCTTGGATATGTGGCCGCCAATGCCTATCGCGCAGATGGCACATATGAGGTCGAGCTGTTCGGAAAGCTGTATAAGGCACAGCTGCATACCCAACCTTTGTATGATCCCACTGGCAGTAGAATGCGTGGGTAATGTCATGAATGTGCAACCAAAAAGGATCATCCGGTCCGAGACGTGGGCCGGGACACTTGGGGGTTATTCCCCCTTGTTCCCAAGCCCACAGGAGATCTGCCATGGCACGCCGCCGCACCAAACGCACACCCCGTAACAGCGCTTTTACCCAGCGCCCCTTTTCTGAGGTTCGCACCCCGCTGGCCCCAGTTGAAATGATCTCTGCTGATCAGGTGGAGGTCATACATCACACCAGCCTGAAGGTACTGCGTGATACCGGCCTAAAGGTTGATAGCGCTGTGGCTCTCGACTTGTTGGCCGGAATTGGCGCCGATGTCGACCGCAAGACCAATCGCGTCCGATTTGACCCAGCGTTGGTTGAAGAGATGCTGAAGGGCATCCCAGCAGAGTTCACGATCCATGCGCGAAACCCGGCAAAAACCGTATCGGTGGGTGGTAACTCTTTGACCTTTGCCACCGTGAGCGGGCCGTCTTTCGTGTCGGACTTGGATCGAGGCAGGCGGGCGGGCACGCTTGAAGACATGCGAAATTTTGTTCGATTGTCGTCGATGCTGAATATCTTTCACCATGAAGGCGGGGCTGGGTGTGAACCGTTGGAGTTGCCGCCGGAGACCCGGCATCTAGACATGATGTTGGCACAGACGACGCTTTGCGACAAAGGCTGGCAACCCTGTTGGTTAAACTCAGCCAGCAGAGCGCGCGATTGCATCGAGATGGCCAAGATCGCATTGCAAACTGACGACGATGGCCTGCGCGCCCGGCCCGGAATTATTGGCGGGATCAATACCAATTCGCCGCTTTTGCTGGATGATAGTCAAGCCGAAGGGTTAATTGAATTCGCGCGGGCTGGTCAGCCTATTCATGTGACACCTTTCACGCTGGCTGGCGCGATGAGCCCAGTCACCATTGGCGGCTCTCTGGTGCAGCAGAACGCCGAGGCGCTTGCCGGGATTGTTTTGGGGCAGGCGGCCTGTGCCGGGGCGCCAGTATTTTACGGGCACTTTACCTCTAATGTGGATATGAAAACCGGGTCACCCGCCTTTGGTACGCCTGAATATGCGCAATCGGTCATTGTTTCCGGGCAAATGGCGCGGCGCTATGGCTTGCCGATCCGATCTTCTAACACCACGGCTGCGGCCTGTGTTGATGCGCAGGCCACCTATGAATCCGCGATGTCCATCAACGCCTGCGTCCAAGGGCATATCAACGTGATGATGCATGCAGGGGGCTGGCTTGAAGGTGGTCTGACTTGTTCGTTTGAAAAACTGATTTTGGACGCGGAGCTGTTG
Organism: Phaeobacter sp. NW0010-22; assembly: GCF_040365955.1. Taxonomy (NCBI): domain Bacteria; kingdom Pseudomonadati; phylum Pseudomonadota; class Alphaproteobacteria; order Rhodobacterales; family Roseobacteraceae; genus Phaeobacter; species Phaeobacter sp. NW0010-22. The sequence goes on along the minus strand of NZ_BAABWT010000012.1, from coordinate 11,911 downwards.
CAGATGCAGGCCGCGATGTTGGATCCATTGGATCTGAGCGAGGCAGAGCTGGGGCTAGGTGCCATTGCTGAAGTCGGGCCTGGCGGCCACTTCTTTGGCACCAAGCATACGCTCGAACGTTATGAAACTGCGTTTTATAGCCCGATCCTGTCAGATTGGCGCAATTTTGAAACCTGGCGCGACGACGGGGCAAAAACCGCAACTGAACGGGCAAATTCGATATGGAAACAGCTACTGAATGACTATGAAAAACCACCCATAGACCCGGCAGTGGAAGAGGAATTGGAGGCCTATGTTGCAAAACGCAAAGCAGACATCCGCCCTGCAAGTTGACGCCGTGCACTTCGGTGCGGCGGCTCTTGCCGTGGCGGCAATGGTGGTGTTCCCGACAGCGGATGCGCTTGCCAAATCCCTGTCGGGAGTAGTACCGCTGCTGGTGATCGTTTGGGTGCGGTTTTGCGGTGCAGCCTTGCTGATTACGCCGTTGTATCTGATGCGGGTTCGGCAGTGGCCCACGAAACGGGCCATAGCTGTTGAAACACTGCGCGCAGCAATCATTATCGTGGCCTTTGGGTGCTTCGTGTTCTCGTTTCGCACGATCCAATTTGCAGAGGCGACAACCTATTATTCTGTCGCGCCCATTGTGGCTGCGGGCTTGTCGGTCTTGCTGTTGAAAGAGCGGATGACCGGGTTCAAGATGTTGGCCCTGGGATTGGGAATGTTTGGCGTTCTAGTTGCCCTTAAACCAAGTGTTGCGCCACAACCCGGTGCGTTTTTTGCCTTATCGTCGGGGCTTTTATATGGCAGCTATCTGTTTCTGAACCGCGTTGTTGCCGTGCGTTGGGATATGTTCCAGACATTGTTCCTTCAGTTTTGGATCGGCTCTCTTTTGCTGTTCCCGTTGGTCCTTTCCGACCTTGGGCCCGAGCTGTTGCCACATCTACCGCGCTTATTCGCAATTTCTGTGATTTCTGTGTTGTGCAATCTCATGTTGTTTGCGGCATTCCAAAGAGCAGAAAGTTCCTTTCTGGCACCATTCATGTATGTCGAGGTCCCCTCGGCTCTGGCGATGGCGGTGCTCTTTTTTGACGAGACTCTGACAATAAACCTGCTGCTGGGGGCGGGAATGATCCTTTGTGCCGGGCTTTTGGTGATGCGGCGGCGCCCCAGCGCGAGAATTCCTTAGGAGAAACGGTGATGCTGAGCCACGGACCAGTACAAACTGACGTTGATTTTGAAACGCAAGGGAAACGCAGCGGGTTTCTGGATTTGAACCATTCCGACAACGCCCATGCATTCAGCCTGATCCGAGTGCCTGTCGGCGTCATTCAAGGGGCACCGGGGCCGACGGTGTTGCTGAGTGCCGGTAGCCATGGCGACGAATACGAGGGGCAGGTGATCCTACATCAACTGATGCAGGAGATTGAACCATCCATGATCAAAGGGCGGTTGATCATGTTGCCTGCACTGAACACTCCGGCGGTTTTGGGTCGCACTCGGGTCTCGCCTTTGGATGGCGGCAATATGAACCGCAGTTTCCCAGGCGACCCGGACAGCGGACCCACCGGTGCGATTGCTGCCTTTGTAAATGCACATCTGATAGTGATGGCGGATGTTGTGCTTGATTTTCATTCAGGTGGCACCGCAACTGAATATGTGGATTGCGGGTTTGTCTGTGCCGGGCCGAATCCCGAGATGAATGCTGCAAATCTGGAAATCGCGCAGGTATTTGGTGCGCCTTACACGATGGTCTGCCCAATTGATGGCACCGGTGGGGATTTTGACACCTCGGCATATCGACAGCATACGCGTTTTCTGTCGTGCGAATTGGGGGGGATGGGGCGGTTTTCACCTGCATCATACGCAACCGGGTGGAAGGGAGTGCAGCGGGTGTTCGCCCATCTTGGAATGACCGGCCACAAGGTTGAGACAGCAGATAGCCGGTTTATTGATATCGGGGCAGGCAGCAGTTTTGCCACCACAGCGCAGCACGGACTTGCACAGCTGCATGTTAGTCCGGGTCAAGTTGTTCAAAAGGGCGATATCCTTGCTACGATTTTTGATGTCCATAACTTTGGCACCAAATGTGCTGAACTGCGCGCCTCCCAAGATGGAATCGTAGCCATTTGTCGACGTAACCCACTTGTGCAACCGGGGGATCACCTGTGTCAGGTCACCCACGAACTCAGCCCGTCAGAGCTGAATAAGATCATGCGCCCTGATTAAGGTGTTCCTATGCCCAGAGGAAATCTGGGCATAGGTCTGACCGACATAGCCTTAAGCTTTCAAAAGCGATTTCAAATCGGTTTTAGGGTTTCCGATTGTCTCGGGCGCGGGTGATTTTCCAGCCTCGATCAGTCGTTTGGCAATCATGAAGTCTCGGGGCGCATTCATTGCATCCACGGCCAACAGGCGATCGGCGAGGTAATACCAATGGGACGTCGCACCGCCGTCAGCGGCGCGAGAGATCACTCCATTGTATCCGGTGTTCAGCCCTGCAATTTGCAGTTTAACATCATACTGATCGGACCAGAACCAAGGTTTGGCGCGGTATTCTTTGTGTCCACCCATAATATTTTCGGCTAGGATTTCAGACTGTTCAATGGCGTTTGGCACGCTTTCCAATCGAATGCGGCCTGATCCATACGGAAACGAGGCACAATCCCCAGCCGCCCAAATATGGGGAACGGATGTCGCACCGTAGACATCCGTTTTTATCCCGTTTTCCAGAGCGGCCCCAGCCATGCCCGCCAAATCAGTTGAGGGGACAATGCCAACACCGACGATGACAAAATCAAAGTCCTGTTTGGTTCCATCGGACAGGCGCGCACCCGTGACCCTATCTGACCCAAGCAGACAGTCCAGGCCAACGCCTTCAAGGATGTTGACCCCGTGTCTCTGGTGCAAAGCTCGGAAGTAGTCTGAGGTTTCCGGTGCCGCCACCCGCTGCAAGATGCGGTCAGCCATTTCAACCAGAGTGACTTGCAACCCCTTTGATGCCGCAACTGCGGCCGCTTCCAAACCGATGTAACCACCCCCGATAATCAGCACACGCGCGTCTTTGACAAAACTGGGTGACATACCGTCAATATCCGAAAGGTTGCGCACGACATGCACGCCACTTAGTGCTCCACCAATGTTAGCAGGCAGTTGGCGCGGGCTGGATCCAGTCGCGAAAACCAGTTCGTTATATCGGATGGTTTCGTCGCCCACCGTTACCGTTTGATCTCCGGCATTGACTTCGGTGACCGGTTCCCCAAGCCGCAGTGTTATATTGTTGTCGGCATAAAAACGTTCCGGGCGCAGATACAGGCGATCTCGTGCTGTCTCCCCCAACAGGTATGTCTTGCTGAGAGGTGGGCGTTGATATGGGAGGCACGGTTCTGCGCCAATCAATGTGATGTCCCCCTCAAAGCCACAGTTTCGCAGCTTGGCTACAAGCGACGCGCCTGCTTGCCCTGCGCCAACGACGACAACGTGGGTCATGTGCATTTCCTTTTCAAAGAGGGTGCGTTGTAAGGCATGACAACCCTAAACAAGATGAGGTGCGTCAGCGGTCAGTCAAATATCAACCGCGGGCCAAATCACTCATGTTGGTTCTGTGACTTTCTGTTCTGCATCGATGAGCCTTTGTAATCTTCGGCGGTAGAGCAAAGGCCCCGCATCAATGGCCAGATCTACGTTCCGGGTCGTTTTTTGCGACATGCCTTTTTGAACTTCTATTAAAATGTCTCGGTCTTCGTTGAACGCAAAGTTGACCGAGTCGCTCATATACTGCGAAATCTCTTCGTCGCCGGGCAGCACATTCCTGACCTGAAACCAGAAGTAGCGGGTTGTTTCTTCATCGATGGGTGTCATGAAGTTATAGCTATCCATCTGGAAATACTGTCCCTCAGGCAAGTTGTTCGCATCACCCCCGGTGCCGGCCGGTGTGAAAATGGCCTTGATGTATGCCAGTGACGGATAGCGCACTTCGTAGTGTTGTTCGCGATCACAGTTGCCTTCAAACGACACAAGCTTTTTGTAGAACGGGGCAACTTCTACATCATGCATCCAGCGCGATACGATCACACCTGTATCGGTACCGGTCACTGTAAGCGGCTCTTCTTCGCAGGCGGTGTTCCCGAATGAACTTTGGTGTACCCAGGCCACGTGCGAGGGGTCTAGCAAGTTGTCTGTGATGTAGAGATAGTTGCAAGGGAATGGGATGGCGTCGCCCCGATTGATGCCCCACTCCGGGTCGTCATAATGGTCGATGTGAAAGATTTTGTCGGTATCGGCCAGCGCAGGATCGCCCATCCAGATCCAAACCAGTCCGTACCGACTTTCAACTGGATAGGAATGGATATTTGTTGAGGCGGGAATACGGTCTTGTCCCGGAACCCGAACGCAAGACCCCGAACAATCGAAGGTCAGGCCGTGATACCCGCATTCGATCTGGTCGCCTTTGACCCGCCCCTTGGATAGGGGGAGTTTGCGATGCGGGCAGGCGTCGATCAAGGCGACCGGTTTTCCCGCTTCTGTCCGGTAGACAACAATCGCTTCGCCCAAAACTTTGATCTGTTTTGGTTCCCGGGTGATTTCTTCGTCCCAGGCAGCAACATACCAAGTGTTCCGTAAAAACATATTTAACCCCTTCTATCAGGTGCATCCGGGGCAACCGGACGTGGTAAGGTTAGTGGATCAGTACAGTCGTGACGCTGGGCCAGTGTCTGTAGATGGTCAGCAAAAGATTGCGCGACAGAGCGGTCGACGATTAGGTGAATATCCCGGGTATTGGCCCACCAGATCACGCAATCATAGTGGTTCAGGCTGGTCCTGATGGCACGGGCTTGAAGAAGCTTGGCCGCAAACAAATCAGCGCGCGTATAGTTTGAAAGAAAATGCAATGCCTCGACGCCGCGTAATCGGAAATGCGTTGTTCCATGGCCAATTTCGGTGACATGAACCGCTGGGTCAGAGAGGGAACCACTTGCCCAGATTACATCCGGCCAAAATCGCAACAGCAGAAGGTCATCGGTCTGCCGTACCTGTTCGAATTCCAGAATTGTATCCAAAACCTCGGGTGCGGCAGAGAGCGATTTCAGTGGCAGGAAAACCTCGTCCAATCGCAATCCTAACGGTCCCGCAAGAAACCCCGTGGCATCAGATGCGGGTTGGGGGCGCAAAATCTCAGGCATTTAAACGCTCTCCCTTTGGATCATAGGCACAAGGGGCGGTCACGCGAACCTGCACAGATTTCCCTGCAATCGGGGAATGCGCCCATAAGACCTCTCCCATCCGGTTTTGTCCGTCCTCAAGGAACGCCAAGGCAATGGGGTGATCCAAAGTCGGGCTGTGGATCGCGGCAGTGAGATATCCACATGTTCGCATGGGTCCGCCGTTATCTAGCGGTGTTGTACTAAGGTGCGCGGCAATTGGAATCGGAGTCGCACCGTCTTTGGATTCCAAGCCAACAAGTTGGGCGCGATTATCTTTTTGCAAAGCCTTGCGTTGCAAGAGTGCGCGGCCAACAAAATCCTTTGTGTGGGACACCATGCCCCCCAAACCCAAATCAGCCGGTGTACGGCGACCATCAACCTCTGTTCCGATGGACAAATGGCCTTTCTCGATACGCAAAACGTCCAAGGTTTCCAAGCCGTAAGGCGTGATATCCCACTGTTCACCACCCGCGATGACCCGTGACAACAGTGTGTCGGCAAAGCCAGCGGGAACGTTGATTTCGTAGCTTAGTTCACCTGAGAAGCTCACTGAAAATACTCGGACCGGAAGCCCGCCGAAATGTCCTTCGCGCACTGAGGCGAAAGGGAATGCCGCGGGGGACACGTCAAAATCCGGGTTGAGTGCTGTCAGCAGATTACGGGCGTGAGGTCCAGCGATGGCAAGCGAGGCCCAATGATCGCTGACCGATGTCAGTACCACATCCAACTCAGGCCAATCCAGTTGGGCAGATTTGCGCATATGGCGCCAGACAGAGCCGGCATTTGCCGTGGTGGCCGTGACCACAAAATGTGTGTCACTCAATCGTGCGATGGTGCCATCGTCAAACACATATCCATCTTCACGCAGCATCAGCGCATATCGCAGGCGTCCCACTTTGATCTTGGCGAAATTATTGCAGTAAAGGCGTGACAGGAACTCGAGCGCATCGGGGCCTTTCACATCGATCTTTCCCAAGGTCGACATGTCCACACATCCCAGCCCACGCCGCACTGCATGACACTCACGCGTGATGGCTTGCTCCATCGTCTCCCCGGCTTTGGGAAAATAGCGTGAGTACAGCCAGTCGCCCGAGGTTTGATAGACACAGCCCAGTTTTTCAAACCCCGCATGAAACGGCGTGCGCCGCGTAGGCAGCATTTGTTCGCCAACTTCTGTTCCGATTAACGCCCCCAAAGAAACAGGAGAATAGGCAGGGCGATAGGTCGTGTGACCAATCTTGGCCGGGTCTTCACCAGTCAGGGCAGCGATTTCCAGTATCCCATTGGTCCAGCTGGTTTTCCCTTGATCGGTGCCCATGCCCAATGTCGTATAGCGCTTGGTCAGCTCAATATCTGTATATCCTTCGCGCTGTGCCAAGGCGATGTCGTCACGGGTCACGTCGTTCTGAAAATCGACGAATGCCTTACCTTTGCCTGATCCAAACCCTTGGGGCGGCGTTGCGGTTGGAGCGGGCGGGGTTAAGGACAGATGTTTATGCATCTGTAATTCGGCCAAAACCTGATGCGCAGCAATTTTCCCGTCGGCGATGCAATCCCTGAGATTCAGCACCCCACGTGCGCCACCTACAGGACGCAAGGGGCCATCGGTTTGCGGTGGAAGAAGGCTCTGCGTATTAGCGTCAAACTCGAGGGGCTGACCCATTTGCGCACAAAGATGCGCGGTAGGCATCCAACCGGCAGACATAGCAACCAAATCGCAGGTGACCTTTTGCTGGTGTCCTTGTGTGTTGCGCCACGTTAATCCAGACACACGAAGCCTGCCTTGGGTTGACAAGATTTGGTCACCTGCATTTAGGCAGGCGGCGATCTCAACTCCGGCGTGTTCCAAAGCTCGTATCGTATCCGCACGGGCATTGGGTTCGGCCACGGCGACAACGGCCCGCTTTCCGGGCACCACAGCAAAGCGGCGCACATAGGTTTGCAATGCCCCAGCCAGCATTATGCCGGGGCGATCATTTCCAGGAAAAACTATGGGGCGTTCAATCGCGCCTGCAGCTAGTATTATTTTCCGGGCTCGGATCTTCCAGAGGATTGACCGGGCGGCGCTGCCTGCGGCTTGCAGTTCCACTGCCTGCACCAACCCATGGTCATACTGACCAAAGGCCAGCGTGCTAGTCATAACCGTGACATTGGACAAGGAGACAAGCGCATCCGCTGCGTCCTCGGCCCAATGGGTTGCAGTTTGTTCGGCGATGGTAGCATCCGAGGACAACAAGGTGCCGCCCAGGATGCTATCTTGTTCTAAAATAATGGTCGTGGCCCCGGATTGCGCGGCGGTTATTGCTGCGGATAATCCCGTCGCACCGCTACCGATCACCAACACGTCACATGCTTTGCGGCGTTTGTCATATAGAGCGGTGTCAGGCGTTGCGTCCACTTCACCATGTCCCGCGGCTTTGCGGATGATGGGCGCATAGGTAGTTTGCCATGCTTTGCGCGGCCATTTGAACGTTTTGTAGTAGAACCCTGCGCTCAGGGATTTACCGCCAAGCGCCAGCGTTGCTCCACGATCATAGGTCAGACTGGGCCAGTTGTTTTGGCTGCTCACCTCTAACCCATCGCGCAGAGACACCTCGGTCACCTTCAGGTTCGGGGTGCTGCCAGTTTCATCTCTGACGGTGACCAGCGCTGAGGGTTCCTCTAGACCGGCCGACATAATGCCCCGAGGCCGGTGGTATTTGATTGACCGCGCAACCAAATGTTGGCCGTTTGCCAACAACGCCGATGCAATCGTATCACCCGGATGTCCCACCATGGGTTGACCATCAAACGTGAAATTGAGTGTGATTTCGCGGTCAATCATCCCGCCGTCAGATAAACGGCTCATGTGCTGCCGCCCTTTGCTTTATTGAGAATTTGATGGGTCGCGGTATCTCGGGTGACTTCTATCCAAGTTTCACATCCGCTGGAGTGATACCAAATCTCGGTTAGGGGTCCGCGAGCGTTGCGACCAACATGGAGAGCACGATGCCAGTCCTGCGTGTGAGCCGTCAGATCCAGAGCTGGCAGGCGGCGCTTGGGACCGCCATAGGTAAATTCGCCTTCGTCACGCGGGCCGCAATGGGGGCAAGGGATCAATAACATCTCATCGTTCTCCTAGTGCAACCAGGGATAGGGTCCGATTCCCCCATCATCTTGCTCAGTTCCGATTTCAAATCGGTCATAGGAAAAGGGGCACATCAGATCGGGCACCTGCCCGGTGGCAAGCAGATCTGCCATCTGATGTCCCACAGCGGGTGTTGCTTTGAACCCGGCATAGCCCCAGCCCCCATTGATCATTAGACCGTTGATGGGTGTAGGCCCCATAATGGCATTGCCATCCATTGTGATGTCTGCAGTGCCTGACCAATGGCGCATCAATCGCAACCGAGGCAGAAACGGAAACATCTGGGCCGCGCGCGCCAGAACATCTTCTATCCGTTCAAAGCTGCCGCGCCGGGCAAAAGAGCTGTATCCATCCGTTGCGCCGCCTAGGACGAATTCGCCTTTGTCAGTTTGGCTGATATAGGACAGCCCTGCGTTATAGTTTACAACCGCATCCAGCGCAGGTTTGACCGGTTCAGTGACAAACGCTTGCACATTGATGGAGTTTAGCGGCAGGTCCAGACCTGCCAACCCGGCCACTTCGCAGCTGGCTCCGGCCACCGAAATCAAGGCTTGGCCACAGCGAATGCGACCTTGTGGTGTGTCGATAGCCTCTAGCTTTCCATTTTGGATGATGATGCCTGTCGCTGGGCAGTTCTGGAAAATATGAATACCAGCTTTAGATGCTGCACGGGCAAATCCCCAAGCAACAGCATCATGACGCACGACCCCGCCAGCCTCTTGTACTAAGGCCCCGGCAATCGGAAAGCGTTGCGCACCGCTAAGGTCCAGCTCCGGCACGCGGGCTTGTAAGGCGTCGCCGGTCAATATTTGTGCATCAGCTCCGCCCAAGAGCATCGCATTAGCTCGCAGCGTGAAATGCTCCAACTCGCCATCAGAATGGGCTAGATCCACATATCCGCGTGGTTCGTACATTAAGTTAAAGTTCAGATCTTGGCTAAGCTGATCCCAAAGACCGAGCGCGAAGTTTTTTAGCGCGAAGCTCGAATTCAAAAGATAGTCTGACCGCACAATCGTGGTGTTGCGTGCGGTATTACCCCCTCCAATCCAGCCACTTTCGATAACCGCAATATTCTTGATCCCATGGTTCTGGGCCAGATAGTATGCAGTTGCTAAACCATGACCGCCGCCGCCAATAATAACGATGTCATAGCTCTTTTGCAGGTCCGACACGTCAATGATCGACGGCCAGCGGGTATTGCCGGTGAGAGCATTTGAGAGCAGGGAAAGTCCTGAGTAGCTCATATGAGATCCGATCGCGTAAACTGTGATCACAGTTACTCAGGAGTCGGGCGCATTGCAAGAGGGACATTTCTATTGATCTGTGATCACAGTTAGATCATACAATCGTGAAGCGTATTTGTTAGGAGGGGAAATCCATGGCGCAAACGGCGTTGCAATTGCAGGAAGCCAGTGCCCGCAACCTGTTGATTAACTGCGCCCAAGCGCAGGCAGGTGATCGTGTGCTATTGGTCGGTGAGCTGGGTGATAACCCCTATTTCGATTCTGAACTTTGCCCCACTGTCGCAAAATATGCCGAATCGTTGGGGATGAAATCCGAGATCATTTTTGCAGAGCCAGGTTCTGACGCGGACTCGTTTCCCGATGTTGTTCGGGATGCGATGAACCGCTCAGACCGAACAATATTCTTCTCTAGGTTGGGGGATCAGGTCCGGTTTTCTTTACCTGATGACAGCCGCATAACGGTCATGGCATACACACTCGACCTAGATTACTTGTCGTCGCCCTTCGCCAGCGTAGATTTCTTGGTGATGAAAAAGGTGCACGATGCCCTTTTGAGCCTTATCCTGAACGCTAGCAGCTACCGGATTACGGGGGACTGTGGAACAGACCTGGTCAGCGAGATAATACCGGGGCGCGCTGAGGCGGTTGCGGATTTTGCACTGGAATTGTTCCCTGTGATGATTTTCCCGCCTGTAATCTGTCATCGGATGAACGGCAAACTGAGTATCCGGAATTTCGTCACATCCACATCCACCCGCGCCTTTGAAGGGAGCACATTGATTTTGAATGAACCCATTGTTGCCACCGTAGAAGAGTCACGCATGGTAGCATTTGAAGGACCGCCCAAGCTGGTGGAACATTTGGAAGATCAGCTGACGCGCGCCGCCAAGTTGACTGGTGGAGACCCTCTGCTGATCAATTCATGGCATACAGGGATCAATCCGGGGACGTTCTATACACAGGATCCGTATAAGGATTTGGATAAGTGGGGAACCGTTGCCTATGGATCGCCAAGGTACACACATTTTCACGCAGCTGGAATTGATCCAGGCGATGCCGCCTTTCATGTGATGGATCTGACAATCGCATTCGACGGTGAAACGGTTTGGGACCGCGGGCGGTTTGTCTTTCTAGATCGACCCGACATTCAAGCCTTGATGACACCTGAACAAGCAGGGTTGTTGAATTCCCAAGTGTTGCATCAGATCGGTATCTAAGATGGTCAGGGAAGAGAAATTAGTTGCATGGGTTCAGGTCACCCCTCAGGCAGAGGCACAGGGCGACCTGAAAGACGCGTATGACGCGGTAAAGGGCAGCGATGGGAGGGTCGAAAACCTGTATCTGGCGATGTCCCAAACCCCCAAAGCGATCAAGCCCGCTGATGACCATTATCTGGCGCTGCTTCATAATCCAGATAATCCTTTGACACCTTGGCTGTCGGAGCTCGTATCGACCTATGTGGCGATCCTGTGCGATTGCGACTATGCATCAGCTAATCACGGTAAGAACTATTGCACCTATCTGGGCGATCCGACACAGGGCGAACAGGTCCTTGCAGCCCTGCGCGCCGAAACTTGGGAACAGAGCATTGATGACCCGGCAGTTCTTGCGGCTCTGCAATACACCCGGAAACTGTCCCTGACCCCCGGGCAGGTGAATGCCGACGACATCGCAAACCTGAGGCGAGCTGGATATTGCGACAAAGGGATTTCTTACATTGTCCAACTGGTGTCTTCTTTTGCGTATTGGGCACGGATGATCAACGGGTTGGGCACACAGCTGGGTGACAAGATCGGACTTTAAAGGCCTAAATCCCCCGTCAATTTCATCAAAATTCTGTACATGCTAAAAGCCCCCTGACGTTGGAACGGTTCAGGGGGCTTTTCTATCAAATTTGCTTTTCGGGCATTTGAACGATCAACCCTTCCAGAGCATTTGAAACCTTTATCTGACAGGTCAGCCGCGATCTTTGGGGATTAGGTTCATGGGCAAAATCAAGCATGTCCTGCTCCATCTCATCCATAGGAGGCATTTTCTCGAACCAACTGGGATCAACATAAACGTGGCAAGTCGAGCATGCACAGGCCCCACCGCAATCTGCTTCGATTCCCGGGATATTGTTGTCTCGGGCCCCTTCCATGACGCTCGCACCCATGGCGACATCTACGGTATGGGAAGCGCCATCGAATTCGATGTATGTGATTTTAACCATTTGCAACCTCAAGCATTACATCTTCACCTATTTTCAGAATTCCACGACGGCGCGGATGGATTTACCTTGGTGCATCAGATCAAAGCCGTGGTTGATTTCGTCCAGTGACAGTTTGTGCGTGATCATT
>NZ_BAABWT010000011.1:0-153668 GCF_040365955.1 Phaeobacter sp. NW0010-22 | reverse complement strand
GGCTGTTGAGATGGTGATGCCGCGGGCTTTTTCTTCGGGTGCGCCGTCGATCTGGTCGTAGGCTTTGAAGTCACCAAAGTATTTGGTGATCGCTGCGGTCAGCGTGGTCTTACCGTGGTCAACGTGGCCGATTGTGCCGATGTTGACGTGCGGTTTATTGCGTTCAAACTTTTCCTTAGCCATGCCTCAGGCACCCTTTTGCAATTTGGGGGACCTCGGGTCCCGGTTGTACGTCTGCGCGCGCGAGATATTTGGTTTGGAAACAAAAATCAAGAGCATCCTGCGCATTCTCTCGGCTCTGGGTTTGTTTCGCTTATTCAGCTGCGGCTTCCGCATCCAGAACGGTATCGGGTCGCTTGTCGAACCAGCCGTTTTCCTTGTGCTCTTCGGCCATCCATTCCTCGATCTTGTCGGCAATGTTCAGCGACAGGCCCGCGATCTGTTCTTCTTTGGTGCGACTATGGCCCGAGCCCAGAATCGCACTCTGGCCTGTGGTGTCCTCGTAGACCTCCATCTGCACCTTGCGGGCCAGATATTCTTTACGGGCCACATCATAGACAAATACATTCACAACCACGACGCTTTTGGGATTAACCAGAACTGGAATACCCGGAGGGGCTAGCAAGAAGCCCTCGAGCGAAACAGCCACATCATATTCCTGCGCACCATCATACCGTCGCAGGCGTGTTTCCATCGCGCGCTCCATCGGCGCGTTCCATTCTGACGCCTCTGCATCTCGCGACAGAGGCCATTTCAGCGCCTTGTCCGTAAAGACGTGCACGACCCGGGCACGAAAAGCGCCCATGTCTTCGGGTGCTTCGTTCAGTTGTGTTTCCCCACAAGCTGCCAGAAACAACGCAACCGTCAAGGTCGTAAGAATTCGGAACATGTATCAGATCTCGATAAGCTTCTTTGTTCCGGGGTGTATCCCAGCATCAACGCCGATGCCAAGAAGCATCGGCGCGTTTCAGTTCGATCGCGGCACATGTGTCACGCAAATTTATAATCCCGCGGGAAGCCATATGGTGGGCGTTTGCCGACTGTGGCGCGTTTTGCCAACCACGGCGACAGATCCGTCTCATGGCGGGTTTTATCCCCGCCCATGGGCCAGCTCAGTCCCTCTTCCCACTTAAAGGTCGTGATATCAGACAGACCGCCATCCAGCTCCAACGCACCCTGCTTACCCCGGGCCATGTTGTACTTCTGGATCTTCACGCCCTTACCGCGCCCCATCTCGGGGAGCTCTTCAACCGGGAACACAAGGAACTTACCGTTCTGCGAAACCACAGCCACGTGGTCGCCCGAAACCGGCTTACAGATCATTGCGCGTTCGTCACCTTTGACGTTGAGCACCTGTTTACCTGTGCGGGTTTGGGCCAGCACGTCATTTTCAGGCACCACGAACCCATTGCCCGTACTTGAGGCAACCAGAAGCTTGCGATCAGGAGCATGTATAAAGAGATCCACGATCTCCACATCGTTTGGCAGATCCACCATCAGACGCAGTGGTTCCCCCATCCCGCGTCCACCGGGTAGGGTCGAAGCACTCAAGGTATAGAAACGACCGTTGTTTCCGAAAACCAGCAGCCTGTCCGTGGTTTCCGCATGGAAAATAAAACGTGGTCCATCGCCATCTTTGAACTTCAGCTCGCGGTTCAGATCAATATGGCCCGTCATGGCCCGAATCCAACCCATTTGAGAACAGACAACCGTAATCGGTTCTCGATCGATCATCGCCTCCAAGGGCACCTCTTCGACTTCGCCAGCTTCGGCAAATCGGGTCCGACGAGCGCCGCCTTCGTAGTTCTTTCCGAATGTCTTTTTGGTATCTTTCAGCTGATCTGAGATTTTGGCCCACTGGAGTTCTGGATCTGAAATCAGGTCCTCCAACTCAGCCCGCTCCAACATCAGCGCATCACGCTCGCGGTTCAGCTCAATTTCTTCAAGGCGTCGCAAACTGCGCAGACGCATGTTCAAAATAGCATCAACCTGAACTTCGGACAGCTCCCCCTCGCCCGGTTTGGGCGAAACATAATCGGCCTCGTCCATGGCGCGCGGATGTGAGAGCCCCCAATCCTCGCGCATCAAAGCGGCTTTGGGATCTTCGTCATAGCGAATGATATCGATCACACGGTCCAAGTTCAGGAAGGCAATGATAAAGCCTTCGAGCACTTCGAGACGGTGATCAATTTTGCCCAGACGATGACGCGAGCGGCGCAACAACACCTCTTGGCGATGATCAAGAAAGGCGCGCAGCACCTCTTTCATCGAGCACACTTTGGGTGTCAGCCCATCAATCAACACATTCATGTTGAGCGAGAACCGCACCTCAAGGTCGGAACTGCGGTACAGCATGCTCATCAGAACTTCGGGTTCGACGTTCTTGGAACGCGGTTCCAGTACAATGCGTACGTCATCCGCGGATTCATCACGAATATCCCCCAGAATAGGGATCTTCTTGTTTTGGATCAGCTCGGCGATCTTTTCGATCAGTTTGGATTTCTGAACCTGATACGGGATCTCGGTGACAATGATCTGCCACTGCCCACGCCCAAGATCTTCGATCTCATATTTACAGCGCAACCGGAACGACCCACGCCCAGTGCGATAGGCCTGTGCGATGTTTTCCGGTGGTTCGACGATAATGCCGCCCGTCGGGAAATCAGGCCCCGGCACATAATTCAGCAACGTATCGTCGCGCGCGTCCGGCACTTTGATCAGATGGAGGCAGGCATCGCAAAGCTCAGCGATATTGTGCGGCGGAATGTTTGTCGCCATCCCAACCGCGATCCCGCTTGAGCCATTGGCCAGCAGGTTCGGGAATTGGGCTGGCAACACCACCGGTTCGGTCAGCGTTCCGTCATAGTTTTCACGAAAATCAACGGCATCTTCGTTCAACCCATCGAGCAAAGCTTCGGCAACGATGGTCATGCGCGCTTCGGTATATCGTGCCGCAGCCGGATTATCGCCGTCGATGTTGCCAAAATTCCCCTGACCATCAACCAGCGGGAAACGGACATTAAAGTCCTGCGCCAGACGCGCCATGGCATCATAAATCGCAGCGTCGCCGTGCGGGTGATAGTTACCCATCACATCGCCTGAGATCTTAGCCGACTTGCGGAATCCCCCTGTCGCACTCAAGCGGAGTTCGCGCATTGCATAGAGAATCCGCCTGTGTACTGGCTTCAAGCCATCACGTGCATCCGGCAGCGCCCGATGCATAATCGTTGATAGCGCGTAGGTCAGGTAACGCTCGCCAATGGCACGGCGCAGCGGCTCTGCTACTTCAGTACCCGGCTCTGGGGGCTTCATGTTGGGGTCATCGATGGTATCCGTCATAGATCATGTGATACGCCGCCCAGACGCTTGGGTAAAGCAAGCGAAGAAATTTTGCTGGGGGTAAGTCGCAGAAAGGCACCCCAGAAAGGGGGGCAATCGCGCGGACATTCCCCGTGTTTAGACAAAATTCAGAAAATATGATATGTTGAAATTGGCTAGTTTTCTGCCGATTCCATTTCACCACTGTGCTGTCCGGGGGGCGCTACAATGCGCTTTGTCTTACTTTCTTTTGCTGTGCTTAGTTTTGCTTTTTATGAGCTGAGCGGGGGTGCCGATTTCGAACCTCGTGGCGTTCGCCCCCCCAAACCCGAGCGAATCGCGCAACCTCAAAAGACCAACACCGATTCAATTTCCACCCAGATAGTCGCAACAACACTGGTGGCCAAACCAGCAATCGCCCGCCGCAAAGCCCCGGTTGTAAAGACCCCGGAGCCCAAACCGGAACTGACAGCCGAACAAGAAGCCGCTGGCCTTGCGCAGATCAGCGCCAGCCTTGCAACCAACGGCAACGTTATTCAACCGACGGCAACACAGACCTTTAGCCTTGCGTCTCTTGAACAGGGGGCTGCCTCGATCACAGCGGTCGAGCCCACCGAACCTGCCGCAGCGACGCCCGCTCCTGAATATGTAGAGCCAAAGCCAGATATCCGCGAGGTCATGGGCACGCGCGTCAACATGCGCGATGGGCCTGGCACCATTTACCCAGTTGTTGCCCGCCTCAACATTGGACATCAGGTCGAGGTGCTCAGTGAATCCGGAACCGGTTGGTTGCGCCTGAGAGTGTTGCCAGAAAGACAAACTGGCTGGGTCGCCGCGTCACTTATCACAAAAAAAACACGCTAAAGCTCACTCTGCGTTGCGCCCGGATTCGTCTGTTGGCATAGCTGTGCTCAGGTCAGTCAAAGGGCGTCATGCAAAAATCTATTTTGATCACCGGCTGCTCATCGGGCATCGGCCTTGATGCAGCCCACGGCATGCGCGCCAAGGGATGGCGTGTCTTTGCATCATGCCGGCAGCAACGCGATTGCGACCGCCTCAGGGCTCAAGGCTTTGAAAGCCCCCGCATTGACTATACCGATTCTGCCAGCATCACCTCTGGTTTGGGCGAAGTCCTAGCTGCGACCGGTGGCACCCTGGACGCCTTGTTCAACAATGGCGCACACGGGTTGCCCGGTGCCGTGGAAGATGTCTCGACTGATGGATTGCGCCACATCTTTGAGACCAATGTTTTTGGCTGGCACGAACTCACCCGACAGATCATCCCCGTGATGCGCGCACAAGGACATGGGCGCATTGTGCAATGCTCGTCCGTTCTTGGCCTAGTGTCGTTTCGTTGGCGCGGGGCGTATGTTGCGACAAAATTCGCGCTCGAAGGGCTGTCTGATACACTGCGCCTAGAACTTAGCGATACGGACATCCGCGTCGTTTTGATCGAACCCGGCCCAATCACATCCAAGTTGCGGGAAAAAGCGATCCCTCACTTTGAACAATTCGTTGATTGGAAAAACTCGGCTCTGCGCCCTTTGTACGAGACATCTTTGTTGAAACGTCTCTACGAAAACACAGGGACGGACACCTTTGAGCTGCCTGCTTCGGCAGTGACCGCTAGATTGGTCTCTGCTGTAACAGCTAAAAATCCACGCCCCCGCTATTACGTAACCACGCCGACCTATATCGCGGGTTATCTGCGTCGAATTCTGTCGACGCGGGCAATTGACCGCATCTTGCGTCGCCTCTGAGACAAAAAACCAGTTCGCTTTTTCGCATCGGCCCGCTAGATCAAATGTAGTCGAACCAAACCTGCGAGGCCCCCATGGGCGATATTGTTTATGTTGTAATGATACTAGCCATGGCAGCCGTTGTTGTTGTGCTGGCAATCGGCCTAGGCGGGTTTGCAGGCGGCGGAGCCTTTAACGCTAAGCACGGCAATAAGATGATGCGTCTTCGATTGCTGTTCCAGTTTATCGCCGTCGTTTTGATCGTGCTTTACGTCTATCTACGCGGCCAAGGAGGCCAGTAATGGTTGTTCTGAATAAAATTTACACCCGCACTGGTGATGGTGGAACAACGGCACTGGGCAATGGGGATCGCGTTGCAAAATATGCGGATCGCGTGGCCGCCTATGGCACCACAGACGAATTGAACTCATTTGTTGGAGTGGCAAGGCTGTCTGCAAAAGGCGATATCGATGCAGCCCTGTCCCGGATCCAGAATGATCTCTTCGATCTTGGCGCCGACCTATGTCGCCCTGACATGGAAAAGGATGCTGATTCTGAATACCCGCCGCTCCGGATCGCCACGGCACAGGTTGATCGTCTCGAAGCAGAGATTGATGTCATGAATGTAGATCTCGAACCGCTCCGCAGCTTTATCCTATCAGGCGGGTCGGCCCTTGCCGCCCAGCTGCATGTCTGCCGTACAGTGTCCCGTCGCGCAGAGCGGTTGACGGTTGAATTGGCAGGGGTCGAATCTGTGAACGGCGCAGCCATCAAATACCTTAATCGCCTTAGCGATTGGTTCTTTGTCGCTGCGCGTACCGCAAATAACGGCGGAAAAGACGACGTTCTTTGGGTTCCCGGCGCAAATCGCTAACAATCCTGATAAACCCCAGTTTTTTGGGTCATTTCCAACGCGCTCAGCACCATCGTCCACGAAATATTCTTGCGCGTAGTTAGGAAAAAAAGACAAAACGCGACGTCGATAGGGCATGACGTGACGATTTTGCCCTGTTCCACGCCGCACCGACTCGCTATCTACCCCGTGAGAGCATTGGTGGAGTCGCCTGGCGGCTTGCCGTTTTTGTTAAGGAGCATACGCAAAAATGAAGGTACTCGTGCCTGTCAAGCGCGTGATTGACTACAACGTAAAAGTTCGTGTGAAAGCGGATGGAAGCGGTGTTGATCTCGCCAATGTAAAAATGTCGATGAACCCCTTCGACGAGATTGCAGTAGAAGAGGCCATCCGCCTCAAAGAAGCCGGGAAGGCCGACGAAATCGTCGCCGTATCCATTGGCGTCAAGCAAAGCCAGGAAACCCTGCGCACAGCATTGGCCATGGGCGCAGACCGCGCGATCCTGGTTGTTGCTGCTGATGATGTTCACACAGACATCGAGCCTCTGGCCGTCGCCAAAATCTTGGCGAAAATTGTCGAAGAAGAGCAGCCCGGCATCGTTTTGGCCGGTAAGCAAGCCATCGACAACGACATGAATGCCACCGGTCAGATGCTGTCAGCACTGCTGGGTTGGTCTCAGGGTACGTTTGCTTCTGAGCTTGACGTTGATGGTGACAAAGCCGTTGTGACCCGCGAAGTAGACGGTGGTCTGCAGACCATCAACGTGAAGATGCCCGCCATCATCACCGTTGACTTGCGTCTGAACGAACCACGCTATGCGTCGCTGCCCAACATCATGAAGGCGAAGAAAAAGCCTCTGGATGAGAAAACCGCCGCCGACTATGGCGTCGACGTCACGCCGCGCCTCGAAGTCGTCAAGACCGAAGAGCCCGCAGCACGCGCCGCTGGTATCATCGTCGGTTCGGTTGACGAACTGGTCGAGAAACTCAAAGAAGCGGGGGCTGTGTAATGGCTGTTCTTCTCCTTGCCGAAGTGAACGGTGGCGAACTTGCGTTTGACGCAACTGCCAAAGCCGTAACCGCTGCAAAGCAACTGGGTGACGTGACCGCATTGTGCGCTGGTGCATCTGCTGCTGCCGCTGGCGAAGCTGCTGCAAAAATCGACGGCGTTTCCAAGGTGCTTGTTGCCGAAGACGCGTCGCTGGGTCACCGTCTGGCTGAAACCACTGCGGCCCTGATCGCCTCTCTGGCTGGCGACTATGAGCACATCGTTGCGCCCGCGACCACCGACGCCAAGAACGTGATGCCTCGCGTCGCGGCCTTGTTGGACGTTATGGTGATTTCGGATGCTTCCGGTGTTGTTGATGGTTCGACGTTCGAGCGCCCCATCTACGCAGGTAACGCAATCCAGACCGTTAAGTCGAATGACGCCAAGAAAGTCATCACCTTCCGGACGTCAACGTTCGACGCGGCAGGCGAAGGCGGATCCGCTTCGGTTGAAGCGATCTCGGCTGTTGAAAATGCTGGTCTATCTGAGTGGGTTGAAGACAAAGTTGCGGCAAGCGACCGTCCTGAACTGACGTCGGCTGGCGTTGTTGTTTCAGGTGGCCGCGGCGTTGGTTCTGAGGAAGACTTCAAACTGATCGAAGGTCTGGCAGACAAATTGGGCGCCGCCGTTGGTGCCTCTCGCGCTGCTGTTGACTCGGGCTATGCACCGAACGACTGGCAGGTTGGTCAGACAGGTAAAGTTGTTGCGCCTGAGCTTTATGTTGCCGTTGGTATCTCGGGTGCGATCCAGCACCTCGCCGGCATGAAAGACTCTAAGATCATCGTCGCAATCAACAAAGACGAAGAAGCACCTATTTTCCAGGTTGCTGACTTTGGTCTGGTTGCTGACCTCTTTGCGGCAGTTCCCGAACTGACCGAAAAGTTGGGCTAAGCCTACGAGGCAATCTTATCGCTAAAACTTGAAAGGCCCGCCAGATTGGCGGGCCTTTTTTGTTATTCATCCAAATCTCGTAATGCTCGATAGACTTTATCGGCAACAATCTGATGCGTCGCCGGGCCCATCATATGTTCGGCAGCTGGTTCCTGCATCGTTCCAAAGATCATGTCTTCAAGTTCATCTGACGCTCCGGCAGGCTGTACTGACACCTCGACGATCGTAGAGACGTCATTGCGCAGTTTTTCCACCATGTCGGACGTTATCAGCCAAGGGTCTGCCCCCATACCACTTTCTGCAACATCCTCTTCCTGGCCATCATAGCGCAACCAGAGCAAGGCGATGACCCCGTCCATCTGAGACACCAGCAAACGCATACGTGCCAGCCAAGCCTGTTGCAGTTCACGTTTCACCAGAGAGAAGCGATCCGCCCCAAATGCAAGCAAATGATTCAGCAGGTGCTTGTTGAAATGAAACTCCGTGAAATCCACCTCTGGATAAAGGCCTGCCAGTGTTTCAGAGGCCTGCAAGAACCGATCATTTCGTCTGGGATGAACCCGATACAATCTATTGGACAGATTGTGTGCCCCGGGCAGCTGCAGAATGCTGATGTCCGCCTTATGCGCCATCCTTAAAAGCTCGGGATCCTGTATCACCGTATCCAGCCCACCGTTAATACATCCCAGATTAACGCACACTTCGCCTAATCTACGTTCCAGCACCGCAGGAAATGGATCGGGCACAAAGCGCCCAAATGTTTCTGTACCACCAATACATGCCACGTAAGGGACATCCAGGGGCCGTTTCGGCCCACGGAAGTGCAATTTGGAAGCCCCATACTGACACGTTTGATCCCCTGGCGTGTCTACGCCCGGCCTTTCATAACTCATGTCACCCACCAATGTGTTTTCGTCACCCAAAACCACATTGCGGCCCAATTCGTAGCGATTCTCTTAACGCGCAAATTTGACGCGAATTGCACAGTCCCTCGCCTCTTGCTGTTCGCCCCATGGTGCAGATAAGGTTCTTGCAACACGCAAT
Organism: Phaeobacter sp. NW0010-22; assembly: GCF_040365955.1. Taxonomy (NCBI): domain Bacteria; kingdom Pseudomonadati; phylum Pseudomonadota; class Alphaproteobacteria; order Rhodobacterales; family Roseobacteraceae; genus Phaeobacter; species Phaeobacter sp. NW0010-22. Next base: position 144,776 of record NZ_BAABWT010000011.1, on the reverse strand, counting down.
GAGAGGCACAATGGAATGAGCATTCAAACAGTAGGCGTGATTGGCGCAGGGCAAATGGGAAACGGGATTGCCCACGTTCTCGCCGTTGCCGGATATGACGTACTGATGACTGATATCAGTCAAGACGCGCTTGATGCTTCTCAAAAAATCATTGCGGCAAATCTTGGCCGTCAGGCCAGCCGTGGAAAAATCAGCGACGAAGATATGCACAGTGCCTTGGGGCGCATCACCACGACGCTAAAACTGCCAGATCTAGGGAACAGCGATCTTGTAATCGAAGCCGCAACCGAGCGGGAGCCGATCAAGCAAGCCATTTTCGATGAACTTCAACCTCATCTGGCGCCACATACCATTCTAACGTCCAACACCTCGTCAATCTCGATCACACGGCTTGCTAGCCGAACGGACCGCCCAGAACGATTCATGGGTTTTCATTTCATGAATCCCGTTCCTGTGATGCAGTTGGTAGAATTGATCCGAGGCATCGCCACGGATGAACCCACTTATGCCGCTTGCAAAGACGTGGTCGACAAACTGGGGAAAACTGCGGCCAGTGCAGAAGATTTCCCTGCATTTATCGTTAACAGAATTCTGATGCCGATGATCAACGAGGCTGTTTACACGCTGTATGAAGGCGTCGGAAATGTCCAATCCATTGACCAATCCATGAAACTTGGGGCCAATCACCCAATGGGTCCATTGGAACTGGCTGATTTCATTGGCTTGGATACCTGCTTGGCGATCATGAACGTCTTGCACGAAGGACTGGCAGATACAAAATACCGCCCTTGCCCCCTACTTACCAAATACGTCGAGGCCGGATGGTTAGGTCGAAAAACCAATCGTGGGTTCTATGATTATCGCGGCGATGCGCCCGTACCAACACGGTAGAAACAACGCGCCGCACAAACCGATCCTAGGCCTGTACATGTTGAAGCCTCGATCCATGTGATCGTGGCTTTTCATTCTAAGATCGATGTTGGTATATTCTTTAGATGACCCGTCTATTCGAATTTACTGAAAAGCTCTCTATCATGTAGAAACACGTGCACCCCGTCCTGTGAAGCAAAGAAGCCATGCTGCCTGGTCGCGCCCAAACGCCATCAAGCAGAGGAATATAGAATGAGTTCAAGCGGATGATTGGTCACATTTATAAACAACCACTGCTCTCATTCTAATATTTGCCGACAGAACTAGAAAAGAAGTCGGGTTCCTTTTGCACGCCTCAGCTTTCGAAGTTAACTTCGTTTCCCTAAAGCAAGCGTATGGTTTCGCAACCAGGCCATAAAGCCACGAGGGTCTTTTTCCAGCAGTTTCATATCCTGATCTGAAATGGGCTCCCCAATGACCGGAGCTTGGGGTTTGTTGCAGGAGCGCACAATTTCATGCAGCAGTAGGCCCTGCCGCAAAATCGGTGAGACCCGGTTTGCGATCTGATACCATCTTGAGTTGCAGCCCGGAAAGAAGATCGGGACCACTGTTGCTCCGGAGCGGCGGATCATTTTGGCCGTGAAAACATTCCACTCCTGCTCAATCGCAGGACCAAACATGCTGTCCGAAGACATAACGACCCCAGACGGGAACAAGGCCACGACGCCACCTTCCTTGAGATGGGTCATTGTTTTCGCACGCATTTCCATCATTTTCGCCTGCGCTTCAGGGTCATGAGGAAAGGGAACAGGGATCATGAAAGAGGTCGCAGCCTCATCCAGACCAGTTAAAACCGAGCGTGTGAGAATGCGGTAATCCTGACGAACACGTCCGATCAGATCAGCAAAAATCATACCATCAACCATGCCATGGGGATGGTTTGCCACAACAACCACTGGGCCGTCTTTAGGTATGCGCGCAATCTGCTCTTCTGGGGTTAAAAGGTCGACCCCCATCACATTCAGCGCGCCACGCCAGAATTTCTGCCCGCGATGCTGCTCGTTGATTTTTTCGAATTTCTTGACCATACGCAGGATCGTCAGCTTACCTGTGCACCACTCGACGATCTTGATCAGAGTAGATGTCCAGACGTCATCAAACGAGTTCGCATACGTCAGCGTACGGCGGTCATAGACCTCTCCCTCAGACGCATCCGTCTCAGGCGATTGAGAAATCTTGTCTTTTTGCACGGTGTTATCCGTCACCTTAAGATCTTTCCGTTCTACACGATGTCAGACGGGATTGATCAGAATCCTTCGCCAAACTTATCGGCTACCAAAGCTTCAAGCGCTTCTGCCAACGCCTCAGCATCCGGTCCAGACGTCTCGACGTCAATAGAGGTTCCGCGAGAGGCTGCCAACATCAAAAGGCCCATAATACTATCACCTCCAGCAGAAAGCCCGTCTTTGGACACTTCGGCAGAGGCATCGAAACCTTCGACAACCTCAACCAGCTTGGCTGAAGCGCGAGCGTGCAGGCCCTTTTCGTTAACAATTTTCAAGGTGCGTTGGGTCATACGGTTCCGCTTATTCACTCAATTGATACGTTTTGCGTGTTAATGTACTTTTTTCCCGCTTCCATTGCGTTGCGCACGGCATCGGCGATCGGCAGGTGACGACTTTTGGCAAGCTTGATTAACATAGGTAGGTTCGCACCGTACAAAATACGGCGGTCAGCCGGTGTACAAGCCTTCAGGCTGAGGTTCGAAGGGGATCCTCCAAAGAGGTCAGTAACCACGACAACGCCCTGTCCAGCATCAACTTTATCAGCCGCTGCACAAATCTCACGTTGCTTAAGATCGCGATCATGTTCAGCTTCTATAGCAATAGCAATCAAACCTACTTGCTGCCCGATTACATGCTGCATGGCTGCCAGATACTCTCTGGCCAGCCCACCATGCGCAACAATCACTATCCCGATCAAACTGGCCTCGCATCCTTGAAACGGCGCTCCATCACCCGGTGCCTAGTTGACACCTGCTGACCGTCAGCTGCAAGAGCATTTGCCATTGATTCCGCCAAAGTTACGGATCGATGTTGTCCCCCGGTACATCCAAACCCGATGGAGAGGTGCGTTTTCCCTTCGGCCTTAAACCCAGGAATGAGAAGTTGGATCAAATCGAGAACTCGCGAAAAAAACGGCTGATACTGAGCATCCGATTTCACATATTCGGAAACGGATTGATCCCGCCCGTCCAAATGCCGCAATGACGGCTTCCAATGAGGGTTCGCCAGAAAACGGCAATCAAACACCATATCCAAACCTCGGGGGACCCCCGTTTTATAGGAAAATGATTCTACCGAAATCGACAAGGCTCGACCCTCGCGAGGGGCAAACCATTTTTCCACCTCTCGCCGTAGCTGATGCACATTCAAATCAGAGGTATCGATATAAAAATCCGCCCTCTCCTTGATCATCGTCAGCAACTTTTTTTCATGCGCAATCCCCTCTTCAACACTTCGCGCCGCAGCTAGGTGATGACGTCGTCGCGTTTCGGAAAAACGGTGCAACAGAACATTGGCACTACAATCCAAATATAGAGTATGGCATTTGATTTCTTGGTTTTGCTTCAACTTGGAAACAAGCCCCAAGAACCCTTCGGTAGAAAAGTCCCGGTTTCTGGAGTCCAACCCCAACGCAAGCGGACCGTCTTTCGTTTCATTTTCCAAGAAGGTTTCCGAAAGACCCATGGGAAGATTGTCAATTGCTTCGAATTCAAGGTCTTCAAGAATGTTTATTGCCGTTGAGCGCCCTGCCCCAGAAGGCCCAGTAACCAACACTACCTGCTTCTTCGTCATCGGTGCACCCATTCAGAGCTAACCAGCCCCCTCTTTAAAAATTGAATGATCGCTGCACCAAAATGTGGGGTGGCGACGTTGTAAAACAAGGGAACGATCTGATTAAGCACCTGAACCTCGCGTGGTTCGGGCAAACGCTGTGTTTCTGTATTGCTCAGATCAACAACTGCAGCCAGCGATGCTTCTTGTGCAGCAGAAGCCCGGAGTATCCCCATACCACGTGCTTCGATAAGACCCGAAATAGCCTCTGGAGCGGAGACATTTGTTCTGCTCCCAGACGCCGCCAATATCACCTTGTCATCGGCAACCAATTCAGCCCCATAAGCCATCAATTGCAATGACAGGTTTGATTTCCCGGACCCCGACGGCCCAACGATAAGCACGGCTCGCCCTCCGATCGCGACACTGTTGGCGTGAATCACTGCCCTATCCTGTCCGAGCACTGACTCTAAGGCTTTTAGCGTCATCTATGACTTACACCGGCAAACCAACAACAAATCTTGCACCAAGAGGGTCAGACGTAATATCGGCCTCTGTTGGACGAATGTTTTCAGCCCAGACCACACCACCATGCGCCTCAACAATTTGCTTGGAGATTGCCAAGCCTAGGCCTGAGTTGTTGCCGAAATGCTCTTCTGGCCTTTGAGAATAGAACCGTTTGAAGATCTTTTGGAGCGCCTCTTCGGGAATACCCGGGCCCGTGTCCTCGACGACAACCAACACCCGATTTGACCGCCTCCGCGCCCACACACGAATGGCATCGCCATCTTCACAGAAAGACACTGCATTTGTTATGAGGTTCACAAAAACCTGAGCCAACCGCGCTTCAAGTCCATGAATAATAATAGGGTCTGGCGGTAGATCCGCAATATAATCGATACCCTTGCTTCGAGCATCTTCACCCAGATACTGGTTTAGGTTAGCCAGCATATTTAACAGATCAAAGCTCTCTTCTTCTTCTTTTACCAACTCTGCATCCAATCGGGACGCATTGGAAATATCACTGACGAGCCGATCCAGCCGCCGAACGTCATGCTCAATCACATCCATCAACTTATTTCGCTGATCATCTCTTTTGACCATACGCAGTGTTCCAACCGCCGATTGCAGGCTCGCAAGAGGGTTTTTGATTTCGTGCGCAACATCGGCCGCAAATTGTTCGTTCCCGTCAATCCGGTTATACAGCGCTGAAACCATTCCGCGGAGTGCACGGCTCAGGTGGCCAATTTCGTCGGGCCTTGCGGTCAGATCTGGGATCCGAATACGCCCTGGATTCACGCGACGCGTATGACGATCCCGGCCAAGTTCTGCGGCCTCAGCCAAGTCGGCCAACGGATTGGCTATTGTTGATGCGAGCACAAGGCTCAGGCCGACAGAAACCAACAAAGCGACAACAAAGACTTGCAGAACACTTTCGCGTTCACGGCGCGCCAGTGAGTCAATCTCGCCAGCGGGGCTGGCCATCGCGACAACCCCAATTGGGTTTCCATTCTGCAGGATTGGTGTTGCCGCCGCAAAGATGGTCCCGCCCGTCGAATCAACCACGGTTTCGACTCGCGCTCCTCCCGCCAAAGCGGCAGGCACGAGCCCCTTTACTTGGTCTTCGAGAACCGGGGGCACAACATTGGCGGGCGTGGCGAAAACCGAAGATACGGCAGACCACATCGCTGTTAGGCCGTCACTAATGACCGTTTTTCCAGCATCACCACCTTCGAGTGCAGCAATCGCATCACTTTGCTCACGCCCTTTGACTTGCCCGATCAGGTTTTCAGCCCCGTCAAAAACAAAAACTTCGACGCCAGATCTGAGACTTAGCCCCTCCAACGTTTCACTAACGTCAATACCATCCCCAGTTGCTAGATTTACTGGGGTACCTGATGACAACTGTGCCTCAAAAACGTCTGCAACGAGCTGTGATTCACCAACCAATGCGCCCGCTCGCTGAAGGACAAGACCATCGCGAGAGTCGTTGAGATACAGGATCCCAGAGACCAGAATAATTAAAGCAATCAAATTGAAGGTAACGATCTTGCGTGTCAGCGGAGACCCTCGCAAAGAGAACAGGCTGCGACGCGCGCGTTTGACCCGCAGTTCCTGCGACACGGTGCTTTGAGGGGCAACCCAATCGTCGCCCAGCACCACATCGCCACTCCGATCAGTCTGAGATGTACCGGTATCGCGCACGAAAGCCTCTTTTCGACTGCCTAAAATGGCAGATTACTCCTCGTTATACCTATACCCGATCCCATACAGCGTCTCAATCGCTGCAAAATCTGGATCTGCGCTGCGCATTTTCTTGCGGAGCCGCTTGATGTGACTGTCGATTGTCCGATCATCAACGTATACTTGATCATCGTAAGCCACATCCATCAGTTGGTCCCGGCTTTTTACAAACCCTGGGCGCTGTGCAAGCGCTTGTAGCAACAGAAACTCCGTCACTGTCAGCGAGACATCTTTGCCCCTCCAACTGACCGCGTGGCGCAGCGGGTCCATTCGCAAATCCCCGCGCTCCATCACCTTGGTTTCACCGCCATTAGTGGTACCGGCCTCATCTCCGGCGATCGCATCTTGGCGACGTAACAACGCCCTAATGCGTTCCACAAGCAGACGCTGCGAGAACGGCTTTTTAACATAGTCGTCAGCGCCCATCCGAAGACCAAGCACTTCGTCGATCTCATCATCCTTTGATGTCAGGAAGATAACCGGCATCTGTGTTTTCTGGCGCAGACGCTGCAACAGGTCCATTCCATCCATCCGCGGCATCTTGATGTCCAACACTGCCATATCGGGTAGCTTTTTGTTGAATGCGTCAAGCGCGGCCTGTCCATCGTTATACGTTTCGACCTCAAAACCTTCGGCTTCGAGAGTCATGGAAACCGACGTCAGGATATTCCTGTCGTCGTCCACCAAAGCAATCTTTGACATATGAATGCCCCTATGCTGCTCATTATTGCCTTATTTTTTTCTTATTCATCGCTGCTTTCCCCCCGCGAATCAATCGATAACTACGTCCCCGCGGTCCATTTCCTCTGATTAGAGGCAAAAATGCCTTACCGATGGTTAATTCGTAGCCGATAGGAACCGCTGGATTTTGATGGTTGCGCTAAACATCGCCTTGGTTGCGCTAACTGCGTTAAAGCGTCCTGTTCACGCCCCAAATCGTCATGCTAAGACCCGCCTCAACCGACATTTAGTCGGCTCAACGCCCCCCACGGTAAACGGGCGCCTTATTGGCGCTCAACGCCGCCACAGGAGAAGACACACATGACATCTGGACGGGTTAACCCGCAATTCCGCCTCGAAGATCAGGGCATCGAGGGTCTGGGCAATGTCTATTACAACTTTATGGAACCGGCGCTGATCGAAGCCGCGCTCAAGCGGAACGAAGGCACGCTCGGCAACGGCGGCGCGTTTCTGGTTACCACCGGCAAATTCACTGGCCGATCGCCCAAAGACAAACACGTCGTCAAAACTGACAGCGTGAAAGACACCATTTGGTGGGAAAACAACGCCGAGATGAGCCCAGAGGGTTTCGACGCGCTTCATGCCGATATGCTCGAGCATATGAAGGGTGGCGACTACTTTGTTCAGGATCTGGTAGGCGGTTCCGACCCAGCGCATTCAATCAATGTGCGTATGGTGACTGAACTCGCCTGGCATAACCTGTTTATTCGCCATCTGCTGCGTCGCCCAGCGCGCGACGAACTGAACGAGTTCATCGCGGATTTCACTGTGATCAACTGCCCCAGCTTCCAAGCAGATCCGGCGAAACACAATTGCCGCTCAGAAACCGTAATCGCGATGAACTTTGACAAAAAGATCATCTTGATTGGCGGTACAGAGTACGCGGGTGAAAACAAAAAATCAGTCTTCTCGCTGTTGAATTACCTGCTGCCCGAAAAAGGCATCATGCCGATGCACTGCTCGGCCAACCACGCGCACGGCAACCCTGTCGACTCAGCTGTGTTCTTTGGCTTGTCAGGCACTGGCAAAACAACGCTATCGGCAGACCCCTCGCGCACTTTGATTGGTGACGATGAACATGGCTGGTCAGATCAGGGCACCTTCAACTTCGAAGGGGGTTGCTATGCCAAAACCATCAACCTCAACCCTGAAGCTGAACCAGAAATCTATGCGACCACGTCCAAATTCGGCACTGTGATCGAGAACATGATCTTTGACGAAGAAACCAAAGAGTTGGACTTCGACGACGATTCCCTGACAGCCAACATGCGTTGCGCTTACCCGCTCGAATACATCTCGAACGCGTCAACTTCGGCCCGTGGTGGTCACCCAAAGAACATCATCATGCTGACTTGTGATGCATTTGGGGTTCTGCCTCCGATCGCACGCCTGACACCCGCTCAGGCCATGTATCACTTCCTGTCAGGCTTCACGTCTAAAGTGGCCGGAACAGAGCGCGGTGTGACAGAACCACAGCCCACCTTCTCGACCTGCTTTGGAGCGCCCTTTATGCCGCGTCGTCCCGAAGTTTATGGCAACCTGCTGCGCGACAAGATTGCTCAGCACGGCGCAACCTGCTGGCTGGTGAACACTGGCTGGACTGGTGGTGCTTATGGTGTTGGATCGCGGATGCCCATCCGTGCAACCCGTGCGCTGCTGACTGCAGCCCTTGATGGTTCCTTGGCCGAAGCAGAGTTCCGCAAAGACTCTAACTTTGGTTTTGATGTTCCTGTCTCTGTACCCGGAGTTGCCGAAGTTCTGCTGGACCCTCGTCGCACGTGGGATGATCAGGAAGCCTTTGATAAGCAAGCTGCAAAATTGGTTCAGATGTTCTCGGACAACTTCGAACAATACATCCCCTATATCGATGAAGACGTGAAAGCCGTCGCCATCGGTTAATCCGAGCACACATATGCAAAGGGGCTTTCAAAACCTCTTTCTAAAGCCCGGTGCATGTTTTGTGCCGGGCTTTTGCGTCAATAGGAGAGAGCACCTGATCGCCTATCCGCTGAAACGTCGAACGATTGGGTGCTTACACGAAAAAATTATGCCCGAAAGCAAATGCCTTACAGCAATTCGGAAACGCTTCACTCAAAAGCAATTGCTGAACAACACAGGATAAGATATGTATGATGCTATAAAGAATAGGTTCGACGCCAATTAGCGTCGAACCAGAGCGTTTAAAATGCTAGCAGCTACCACCACTCACTCAAGGGCAGCCTAAATATCCTGTAAGTTTATTAACTTGACCACTTGTGTCAATATGAGACAAATCAGGGCGCTGTGGCTTATTGACCCAGCGCGATGGCAAACAACTTTGGCAACAATCAGCTTGGGCAATTCGCAACGATGATGGAAATATCCAAATTAGCAGAACTCAGAAAACTAATGATGAGCATGGAGCGTTCCTTGGGGCTGCAGGACCTCTCCGCAGTTGAACGTGATATCTATTATGCTGCGAGCGAGCTTTCTCAAGAGGGTCAAGATGTCCGTACGGTCGGCCTTATCGAACACTCATTGCTCGAAAGCGTTTCACGACCAACCTTCTTCCGAGCGTTGAAATCTCTTGTGACAAAAGGCTATCTGTCCCAATGTCATTCGGTCAATCGTGGACGCTATCTCGTAAATGAGCCGCTTGACTAACAGAGACACTCGTCAGTCAAGGGTACCATTTTTGAGATCAGCCCTCCTTGAAACCCTAATAGCTTCGGCTGCATACCTGCTGGCGTTCTTGGTAACATTTGAAGTGGTCATGCCACTGCAAAACGCCTTTTTTCCTGAATACCCCAGCCACGCCAGCTTGCTATTCCTACCACATGGTATTCGCGTTTTGACTGCTTGGTTGCTGGGATGGCGTGCGATCTACGCCCTACTTCCAGCGGTTTTATTGGTTTTTGTGTATTTGGGCGGGATGGACGCCTTTTTGCCGAGCAGACTGGCTGCGATTGGCATCGCTGTCATCACTGTTCCCCTCACATTCTACACTCTAAAAGTCTTAGGATGGGATCTGTTTCCCAAACCTGACGCAGCACCATGCTGGCCCTGTGTAATGGGGGTCGGCATCGTCACATCACTTTTGATTTCTGGGCTAACGAACCTCGCATTCGGAAGCGCAACGGTTGAATTTTTTGCCTATCTCATCGGAGATGTGGCAGGCTTGTTTTTCCTGATGCTGGGGTTGCTATTGGTTTTCCGCGTAACACGCCGCCGGGCTTGAGACTTTTTTGTTTTTTCGAATGTCATTTTTAAGTTTCAGCAAAGTCACCCAGCCCCTTGAGCGAATTGAAATCAATCGTGTCTAGTCAGGTGAAACTTGACCATAGATTGGGCCTTTATGACATCCTCGAAACGCCCCGCCCGTTCTGGCCGCAAAGGTCGCATCGCTCAGCGCGCTGCACCACCAAAGATTCATCCTTGCCCCCCTGGGCAAATCGGGGGACGCTACAGGCCACTGTCCGATTCCGAATTGCACGCGATCTACCAGACTGCGCTGCGCCTGCTCGCCGAGCTTGGGATGGGAGAGACGCCAGAGCGCTTGGCTGGACCACTCTTGGAAGCCGGTGCGATAAACCAAAATGGCCGACTGCTCTTTACCAGAGACATGGTGTGCTCTGCGCTCGCGGCCGCGCCGAAGACATTTGTCCTGCATGGACGCGACCCAGCTCGAGATATAGAAGTTGGGGGAAACCGGGTTTTTTTTGGCACCGGCGGTGCAGCGGTCCAGACGTTAGACATAGACACAGGTCAATACCGCCCATCGACCCTTGCAGATCTTCGCAATTTCACCAGGTTGCAGGACAAGCTGACCAACGTAAGCTGGTTCACCCGATGCTGCATCGCAACAGATGTACCCGACAATTTCGAACTGGACACAAACACGGCCTACACTCTGCTGCGCCACACAACCAAGCCAACTGCGACGGCCTTTACTTTGGCAGAACACGTTTCGCCGATTGTTCGGATGCTTGATATCGCCGCCGGTGGAGACGGTGCGTTTGCACAGCGTCCATTTATGAAGGCGCATATTTCTCCGGTGATTTCCCCGATGCGCTATGCCGAAGATGCCGTGGACGTTGTTTTTGAATGTTTAAAACATAACATCCCGGTATCCTGCATCACGGCAGCACAGGCAGGCGCTACAGCTCCGGCGACTTTGGCTGGGTTTCTGGCCCAATCCTTGGCGGAAACCCTCGCTAGTCTGATCATGGTTCAGGTTCTCAAACCTGGCCACCCCATGGTGTTTTCCAACTGGCCCTTGGTTATTGATTTACGTACGGGGGCATTTGCCGGCGGAGGCGGTGAAATTGCAGTCTTAAATGCGGCTTCTGCTCAGCTTTCCAACTGGCTCGGCCTGCCCTCTGGTGTTGCGGCATCGATGACTGACGCCAAAGCGCTGGACGCGCAGTACGGCGCCGAGAAAGCCATGACTTCCCTTGCCGCGGCTTTGGCCGGTGGGAATCTGATCTATGAAAGCTCCGGCATGACAGCATCCCTCTTGGGTGTCAGTTTTGAGGGGTTTGTGCTGGACGACGAAATGCATGCGCACACTTACCGGGCTCTGCGCGGTGTAGAGGTTACCCCGGAAAACCTTGGGTTCGACGCCATCTGTGATGCTGTCTTGGGCGAAGGGCATTTTCTGGGCGGCGCGCATACCCTTTCGGCCATGGAACGGGACTATTTCTATCCGTCTTTAGCGGACCGTGATTCGCCCAAAGTATGGCAAGACAAGGGAGCACCTGATGCTTGGTCCATAGCCCGGGACAAAGCCCGTCTTATCCTTGACGAACACCACCCCGATTACCTGTCCGAGGACCAAGACAAAGCCATTCGCGATATTCTGCCGCTCTTATAGGCACGACAAGAGCGGCTCTATCCAAGCAGAGCACGACGCAAGAGATTCAGCCCAGCAACCAACAAAACCAACAAGGTCAGCTTGCGAAACATAGCTTGGTCGATTTTGCCTTGGAACTGGCCGCCAAGCCACATTCCAATAGTCACTGGCAACACGAGTAGGATTGAAAACGGCAAGGTTTCCATCCGCAGAACACCCGACCCTACGTGCGCGATGGCAAGCGCAACGGCGCCCAACCCATAAACCACGCCCTGAACGCGCATCTGGTCCTGCTTTGGGGTATCCAGGGCGGTCAAATAGGCGACAGTTGGTGGGCCCCAAACCCCCGACATCCCTCCAATGAACCCAGCGATTGCGCCGACAAAGGCGTCTAGCCGTGCGGATTGGCGATGCGCTCTGAAGCGGACCCCCAACAGTTGCATCAGCACAAAGGCAACAACGGGAACCGCGATCATCAACATAAACGTATCTGGCTCAACACGCGTCACCAGTTGAGCACTGGATAGCAGAAAAACCAATCCAACCAGCAAGAAAACCCGAAACCGCAAAACCGAAGCGATCGCCGCCGCCTTACCAGAATGCAGTGCCTGCATCCCGTTTGCCACCACAGCCGGGAGTATCACCCCAGCAAGGGCCCAGTCAGGCGGCACGATCATAGTCAAACCCGCGATCAAGACCATTGGCATGGCGAATCCGACCAGCCCCTTGATCAGCCCCCCCAATGTGGCAATCAAAAATATCAGCGCTAGTTCTGACGGAGAGGTAATGGAGAAAATCGATGTCATTCTTACCTCATACACCCCTTGTTCATGCTGCACCGCAAAAAAATGTCACGTAATTATAGAACCAAACAAAAGCAAATAACGTATTTATGTTGCGCTGCATGTGCAAAGTGATATGACCAAGCGACCCAAGAAGGATGTGATTCATGGCCCATGATGGACAGGATATTTCGACGATGACAAACTCCGTGATTTTGCCCGAACTTCTGAGCCTCACCGGCGCGGCGATTGCCCCGGTCAATGCAGTTTTCGAAGCAGCGCGCGAATCTGTGCGCGCCTTGGTTAGTGCTGATGGCAAGATTTCCGGCGCTTTGATCGAAGCCAACCAAACAGCGGCACACGGCTTATCTTGGCTCGCAACCTATCAGCAATCTCTGCAACAAATGCATCGCTGGGCCGAAACGCTGAACGGCGAAGGCAAGTTTGGGGAAATCGAACAACTGCTGCTTCAGATCGCCTTTGGTGAGTATCTGCACCAAATCGCAGGTGGCATTCCCATGAACCAAGGCGAAGTCGTTCGCCTGCAAGATATGGGTCTTGGTTGGGACGCGCTCGCAGGCTTCCAAGCTGCTGAAGTCCAATCCTTGATGACATCAGGGAACTCACAGGCCGCCCGGTCTCGTTTGGTTGAGTTGATGGAGGAGCAAGCAGGTTCAACCATGTACGGCACCTCGGGTCTGGATGAAGAACTCGAAATGATCCGCGACCAGTTCCGTCGCTATTCGGACGAAAAAGTCGAACCCTATGCCCATGAATGGCATCTCAAAGATGAATTGATCCCAATCGAGATTATCAATGAGCTGGCTGAGATGGGCGTCTTTGGCCTGACAATCCCCGAAGAATTCGGAGGCTTTGGCCTGTCCAAGGCATCCATGTGCGTTGTCTCCGAAGAGTTGTCACGCGGATACATTGGTGTTGGTTCACTTGGCACCCGCTCCGAGATTGCGGCTGAACTGATCATCGCTGGCGGCACTGATGAGCAGAAAGCCAACTGGCTGCCGAAAATCGCCAGCGCAGAAATTCTGCCAACCGCAGTATTCACAGAGCCGAACACCGGGTCTGACCTTGGTTCCTTGCGCACACGTGCTGTCAAGAATGCCGATGGCGATTATGAAATCACTGGCAACAAGACCTGGATCACACACGCCGCACGCACCCACGTAATGACGTTGCTGGCGCGCACCGACCCCAGCAACGACAACCACCGCGGCCTGTCGATGTTCTTGGCTGAAAAGACTCCAGGCGATGACGCCAACCCCTTCCCCACCGAAGGCATGACAGGCGGAGAAATCGAAGTCCTCGGCTATCGCGGCATGAAGGAATACGAACTGGGTTTTGACGGCTTCAAGGTCAAAGGTGAAAACCTGCTTGGCGGTGAAGAAGGCAAAGGCTTCAAGCAGCTGATGGAAACCTTTGAATCCGCCCGGATTCAAACCGCTGCCCGTGCCATCGGTGTTGCACAATGTGCGCTAGATATCGGCATGCAGTATGCGCAGGATCGTAAACAGTTCGGCAAATCCCTGATCAACTTCCCCCGCGTTTCCAGCAAGCTGGCGATGATGGCTGTTGAAATCATGATTGCACGTCAGTTGACCTATTTCTCTGCTTGGGAAAAAGACAACGGGCATCGCTGCGATCTAGAGGCAGGTATGGCTAAACTGTTGGGGGCCCGCGTGGCATGGGCCGCTGCAGACAATGCGCTTCAAATCCACGGCGGCAATGGCTTTGCGTTGGAATATAAGATTTCGCGCGTTCTTTGCGATGCCCGGATCCTAAACATCTTTGAAGGTGCTGGCGAAATTCAGGCACAGGTTATCGCGCGTCGCTTGCTGGGCTAATTCTCTGCCTAATGTATCTTACCAAAAGACCCGGCCAATGCGCCGGGTCTTTTGCATTCAACCCCACGCCAATTGCGCTTTTTCAGTGTAGCAAAGATAGGCTTGGGGATTGGCCGTATGCCTCTTTATAGGCGATGGAAAACCGGCCCAAATGCGCAAATCCGGTATCATAGGCCACCGTGCTTACCAATGTTCCTGGCGGTGCGGTTTGTAGCAAATAGTGCGCAAGCTTTAACCGCTGGCGGTTCAGATATTGTTTGGGGGTACAACCCAAACTTGACTGGAATCCAGTTTGCAAGCTGCGCACCGAGCAATTCGCTTGCCCTGCAATATCCCGCATTGTGATCGGGTCTGACAGGTTTGCCCGGATGTATTCGGTTGCTGATCGCACCGCACGCGCTGGCAATGCGACCGGGGGATCTTTCAAAAAATGCGTAATGGCATTGGGCTGGCTCTGCAGCAAAGAGGTCATCAAATCCTCTTCGATGACAGATTGGAAACGGTACGCGCTGTTTCCAAAGGCCGCCCCGTTTTGCGCCGCTTGCACACAGGCCCACACTTGATCCACCCAGCGTTGCAACGCGGCCGTTTGCAACTGCATCTCGGGGTTAAAGACCAGCGCGTGGGGCAGATGGTGCCCGGTCAGCGTTTCAGCCAAATCATGCAACGCCCCCCGGTCAATCTGCACCAACAGCTTTTCACACCCGGCTTGCCACGTCATACGAGTCGCTTCGGTCGGGTTCAGAATACTGGCCGTTTGGTTCGACGCTTCGACCTCGTGCGCACCAGTTTTGACAACGGCACGACCACGCAGCGGAATCTGCACCAAATAAAAATTTGTAAGCTCGCCGGGGTCAATCGCAACCTCTGAACTGTAGCGCAGGAAGTTCAGCGACAAAGACCGCCCTGAGGCACGGTTATGACAGGTTTCAAACGCTTCTGACGTATCACCGGGAATCAGCTTGTGATCGCAAAACTTTGCTGACACGACTTGTCGAGCCTCATCTATATCGCGCGTGCGAAACAAATGATGCGTATTAAGCGGGTCCACCGAAATATTATGGTTCTGGCAAGCCATTGGAACTAATTACATTATTTTAAGCTTAAACAAAAGAGGGATGTACCCCTCACGATTTCTGCGCATTTTGGACAAAGCTTGACGCAACTTCCGGCTAGCGTTTTCATGACACACTGTCGAACAGGGAGGAAATCATGAAAGAAACGCTTGGTATTACCAGCGCGCCGGATGGGATCAACACCGCCGTTTGGAATGTCGTAGGGCACACGTACAAGCCCAAATTGCACAGCGACAATGCCTTTATCTGGCATGCCGACATCCCGGCGGAAACCTTTGTGCCACCGCATATCCACCCCACTCAAGACGAATGGATCTATATGCTAGAGGGTAACCTTGAGGTCGAATTTGGCCATGACCAAGGCCCCCCAAGCGTCCACAAGGCAGGTCCCGGCGATACCGTCAGGATGCCAATGGGCGTAGCGCACGGAATTTTCAATCGCTCCGGGGCAACTGCAAAATGCGTCTTTGGTGTCGCACCTGCTCGCAAACTCTATGATCTGTTTGTTGCACTTGACGGTGTGACCAACCCCGAAGAGTTGGTGCGCCTGTCCGCCCAGCACGAGGTTGATTTCCTGCCGCCCCCACCCGAAGCGTGAGGGCACCCAAATGGTAAAACGTAAAACGGTCGCCGTCATCGGCGGCGGGGTCAGTGGGCTGGCCGCAGCTAAGGCATTTGATGAAAAAGGGCACCGGGTCATCGGGTTCGAACGCAGCCACGACTTTGGTGGCGTGTGGGAGTTGTCCCGTTCTTACCCCGATGTGCAAACCCAGTCGCCCAAGGATCTGTATTGCTACACGGACCATCCAATGCCGGCGGAATATCCCGAATGGCCAAAGGGACCACAGGTCCATGCCTATCTGCATTCCTATGCAGATAAACATAAACTGAGCCGTTTGTTCCGTCTGAACACCAATATCTTTTCAATGGATCGTCGTGCGGATGGGAAACCCGGTTGGACCCTAACCATCGAAGAGGCCGGTCAAACCCGAACCGAAGATTTCGATTTCGTGTCGGTCTGTACAGGGCAATTCTCGGATAAGAATATCATCTCACATCCGGGTCAGGACGACTTCGTCGCTCAGGGCGGCGAAGTTATCCACTCTTCAGACTACACTGACCCCTCGATGATGAAGGGAAAGCGTGTGGTTGTTTTGGGCGGTTCCAAGTCCGCTACCGACATCGCCGTCAACGCCGCCAAGAATGGCGCGGCTCAAGTCACGATGGTGTATCGTGAAAACGTCTGGCGCGTGCCCTACTTTGTCGGCGGGATCAACTTCAAGCGACTGCTTTACATGCGGGCGCAAGAACAGCAGTTCAATCAGTGGGGCAAAAACGGACTTCAGCGCGCTGTTGCGGCGGTTCTGAAACCTTTGGTCTGGGCAAATTTCCGCGGTCTAGAAACCTTGCTCAAGTTTCAGCTGGGTTTGAAAAAGTGGAACATGGTGCCCGATACACCCATCGAAAAGGAAGCCTCCTGCTCGCTGCCCATCGTTACCCCGGGGTTGTTCGAAAGCTTTAATGCCGGAACAGTGAAACCTATCCAAGGGACCATTGACCACTACGAAGGGGACGAAGTCATCTTAACCACAGGTGACCGGGTTGGATGTGATGTCGTGGTGCTCGCAGTTGGTTGGAAATTGGGTATCCCGTATCTGTCAAAAGAGTATCGTGACAAACTGATAGAATCTGATGGCCAATACCGTACCTTCCGATTGTCGGTGAATCCAGATTTGCCAGACATGGGGTTTGTTGGCTTTAATTCGAGCTTTTGTACGATTCTGTCCGCTGAAATGGTCGCCAATTGGTTGGTGCGGTTTGCCGATGGCCAATTGGCCCAGCAACCCAGCCGCGATGATATGAACCGGAACATCGAAATGATGTTGGATTGGCGGCGCAAGGAACGCCCAGCTGCACAGGTTTATGGTGGATTGTGTTCGGCCCCGTTCCACTTCAAGCACTTTGATGAACTGCTTGCAGACATGGGGGCGACAACAGCCAAACGCAGCAACCCGATTGCGGAACAGTTTTCATACCCCAACGCCCCGGCCTATGGCACATACCTTGCCTCGGCCCCACAATACCAAGCGCAATAGCGCTACCAAAAACAGGAGATTGCTTTCATGCGGGATTGGGACGACGCATTTGCCAATATGGCGCATGTTGCAGGATCAGACGCGCTGCCCGGGTTCTGGGCAGCGCGTGCGGCTGACTATCGCGCCTCTTCTGCGCGCATTGACACCGATATTTCCTATGGCAGTACGGAACGGGAAAGCCTTGATATAATTTGGCCGGACACACACCCCAAAGGTTTGGCAGTTTTCGTTCATGGGGGGTACTGGATGCGGCTCGACAAATCCTACTGGAGCGACCTGGCCGAAGGCGCGCGTACGCGCGGCTGGGCGGTCTGCATTCCCAGCTATACCCTAACGCCCCATGCCCGGATCAGCGACATAACTCGCCAAATTGGCGCTGCCATCACCAAGGCTGCTGCCCTCGTGAACGGCCCCATCCATCTGTCCGGTCATTCGGCAGGGGGCCATCTTGTGGCCCGTATGCTGTGCGAAAATGCGCCACTGGAATATTCCGTCCGTGACCGGATTGCTCATACCCTTGCCATAAGCGGATTATTTGATCTCCGCCCGCTTGTGCACACAGCGATGAACAATACTTTGCATCTGGACCCATCAGAAGCCGCGGCAGAAAGCCCCGCACTTCTCCCAGCCCAAACTCAATCAACATTAACCTTATGGGTTGGCGACAACGAGCGGCCAGAATTCATTCGCCAGTCGCGCCTGATGGCGTTGATCTGGGATGTCTTTGATGTAGAGACCAAGGTGCATTTAGATCAAGGGCACAACCACTTCACCATTTTAGAAGGGTTGAAGTCACCGGAAGCAGCGATCACACAGGCTTGGGTCGGATAACGCGCGCTCTTTCACGCTCCAACGATCCAGATGATGTTAACAGCCGGAGTTGCCATGCTGCGTATGACACTTGCCCTCGCGATCTTATCCCTGCCGCACTGTGGCAAGGATGAAACCCTAGCGTCCTACGGGGCCTCAGGGGCAACTTGGCAACTGCATAGCATCAATGATCAGCCTCTCGGTGCGCCAGTAACATTACAGATCGACGGAGACGGTAAGCTCAGCGGCATTGCGCCCTGTAATTCCTACACCGCAACAGTCAGCGTGCCCTACCCTTGGTTTGAAATCAAAGACCTGACTGCGACCCGTGCCAGTTGCGCTTTGTTGGAAGCGGAAGGTACCTATTTCGCCGCCCTTCTCGCCATGACCCAATCCGAAGTGTCCGGGAACACATTGATCCTACGTACGGATGCAGGGAGTGAGATGGTTTTCAAAGCTGTCGAGTAAACGTTTCGATAAACCGGGCACGTGTCGTGGGCAATGGCTTGTGACCCAACGCAGGCGCCAAACGGTTTTCTAGGAAAAACCCGGTCGTATTCAACGCTAATGCAATTTCGTCATCTGGGGCATCCCCCTCTCCGCGCAGGCATGGCGGCAAAGGCAGCATTCGATCAGCCCATTCTCCAGCCCCCGATTTTGACACAGCACGTCCAGATTTAGGCGAAACAAAAACCAAGTCTTCGGTCGCGCCAGTGACCGCGCAACACGACAAATCCAAACCAAACCCAAGCTCTTCGAGCAGCGCCATTTCCCAGTTGAGATAGGCAAGTGGCCAGATCGTGTCTTGTCCCAACAAATCCATGAGTTGTTCGGTTTGTTTATAAAGGGTGGGGTATGCTTCACGTTCGGGCAACCCAAAGTTCACCAAACTGGTGACCGCATTCAAGCCAGCCAAAGCCAATCGACCCGAAAATGCGGCAACCGTGCGCGACCGTATGGGTTCAACTTGATAGCTCCCTAACTGATCTTCCAACCGGGCACGCCACACCAGATCCAACTGTGATCCGGGTTGCAGGATCGGGGCAACCTTTCGGCTGACGCCGCCACGCACAACCCCTGAGTGACGTCCGTGCTCCTGCGTAAAAACATCAATGATGACTGATGTTTCCCCATGGCGACGTGCCGATAACAAAACCCCTTGGTCTCGCCACTCCAATTCTATCTCTCCCCTGCTGTCCCGCTGACAAACTCCAATTTCGTCGGGTGTGCACACCATAGCCAAACCTGAACAGGATGGCTGGAAAAGCGTTATTCCAGCCCGTCTTCGCCTAACAAATGACGCCCTTGGCGGTCTTCGACCTCAATCACCCAAAGGTCGGGGTCAAAACCGCGCTGCCGTTGAATAGCGTCATCCACAGCACGTTCTTCACCGGACGCGAGATCAGCCCATGTCCGATCACCGCTCAACAGGTCATAACTGCGGTGAAAGGCAATGGCCTGCCCATCCAGCGTGTTCAGTTTCACCAAAACAGCACCGGCTGTGTCGTCACCATGGGCCACGACAAAGGCCGGTATTTCTTGAAACCTAAGACGTGCCAGATAGGCCTGAACCCAAAATTCAGCCGTAAGCCGCGTCATACGTTCCCGTCTTTGAATTCCAGCCCCATTTCGGAATACCGCTCGGCCTCATCCAACCAGTTTGGACGCACTTTAACCTGCAGGAACAAATGCACCTTACGGCCCAGAAACTCCTCAAGCTCGGCACGGGCCGCTTGACCAACGGCTTTGATGGTCTCGCCCTTCTTGCCCAGCAGGATACCCTTGTGGCCATCCCGAACGACGTAAACGATTTGGTCAATCTTGGCCGATCCGTCTTTGCGATCTTCCCAATTCTCGGTTTCTACCGTCAACTGATAGGGAAGTTCCTGATGCAAACGCAGTGTCAGTTTTTCACGGGTCATTTCGGCTGCAATCATCCGCATAGGAAGATCAGCAATCTGATCTTCGGGATAGAGCCAAGGGCCTTCTGGGACTTTCTCAGCCAGCCAAGTCCGCAGGTCATCAACCCCGTGCCCCCGCTCCGCTGAAATCATAAAGGTTTCTGCAAAATTGTAGCGCGTGTTCAGGTCTTGGGTCAGGCTCAGAAGAACTTCGCTTTGTACCCGGTCAATCTTGTTGATGGCCAAAGCGACGGTGCGCCCTTCGCCAATCTCTGCCAGACCTTCAAGGATCCGTTCAACACCTTCGGTAATCCCGCGATGGGCCTCAATCATCAGCACAACGACATCTGCATCCGCAGCCCCGCCCCATGCCGCAGCAACCATTGCACGATCCAACCGGCGACGCGGCTGGAACAGGCCCGGTGTGTCAACAAAGACCAACTGCGAGTCGCCCTCCATCGCAACACCGCGGATTCGCGCGCGTGTCGTTTGCACTTTGTGCGTTACAATCGATACCTTTGCTCCAACCATACGGTTCAACAAGGTCGATTTTCCTGCGTTGGGTTCGCCGATCAAGGCGATAAATCCGGCACGCGTTTTCATGCGTTTTGCTCCAATTGGGCCAGCAGAGCAGCAGCAGCGGCTTGTTCAGCCTGCCGTTTCGCCCCTGCGGTAGATTGCGCCTCGGTCCCGTCCTGCAAACGCGCGGCGATGGTAAACACCGGCGCGTGATCAGGGCCACTACGCGACAGTTGTACATAAGTTGGTGGTTTTTGGCCACGGGCCTGCGCCCACTCTTGCAACGCCGTTTTGGCATCGCGCGCATCATCTTCGACTTTGGTAACCCGATCACCCCACAGACGCAGGATCAGCGCCTGGGCAACCTCAAATCCTCCATCGCGGTAAACAGCGGCGATGACCGCTTCCATAGCGTCACCCAACAGGGCTTGCTTACGCCGCCCGCCTGACATCATTTCAGATCGGCCAAGTTTCAGCACAACGCCCAGATCAATCTGGCGCGCGACATCGGCACAGGCTTCCTTGCGCACTAGAGCGTTGAATCGAGGTGCCAAAAGACCCTCAGACGCGCCTTTGTCATGGTCTAGCAAGGCCTCGGCCATCACCAACCCAAGCACGCGATCACCCAAGAATTCCAATCGCTGATTGTCACCACGCGTCGGCGACGAAATTGAGCCATGCGTCAGGGCACGAACCAACAAATCGGGCTGAGAAAACTCATACCCGATCCGTGTTTGGAACGCTTTTAGATCTGCTGAAACTTTCACTAGACCCCCTTAAAGAATCGATCGCTGCGCCATGTCCAGAAAAACAGCATGGAACGCCCTGCGGACGAGAACATGACACGATCCGCACGACCGATCAGATTCTCATACGGCACAAACCCAACACCACCCGCGGATTGCGGCAAGCGGCTGTCACTAGAGTTGTCACGGTTATCGCCCATAAAGAAGTAATGCCCAGCCGGGACCGAATAGATCCCAGTATGATCCGAGGACTGATTGCCGATATTCAGAATGCTGTGCGATACGCCGTTCGGCAGCGTTTCGATCTGGCGGGATTTCTCACAAATACCACCCAGACCAACCGGACCATTTTCACACCGCGGAGGTGATCCTTGCGGGCCCTGCGGCTCAGCAATTTCTTCGAACACACCGTCTGGCTTCAATTCGACCGGTGTTCCATTGATGATAACCACCCCATTTTTTACTTGGATCTTATCACCGGGAAGCCCAATCAAGCGCTTGATGTAGTCGCGGCCTGAAACCGGATGACGAAAGACAACCACATCCCCGCGTTCAGGATCACCGCCCCAAATACGATCGTTGTCACCCTTGGCCCATCCACACACATCCTCGGCATCCACGTTGATACCGATACCCGGCAACATCAGACTGGGGCACGACGCATAGGAATAGCCATAGGCCATCTTGTTGACGAACAGAAAGTCACCAATCAACAAGGTCTCTTTCATTGATCCTGAAGGGATCCAAAAGGGTTGAAAAAACAATGTTCGAAAAACACCCGCGATCAGCAAGGCGTAGACGACAGTTTTAACGGTCTCCCAGATGGCATTTCCGGCTTTGGCTTCGGTGGCCATTCGGTTCTCTCCAGTGCTTTCGATTTGACCGCTACATGCGGGGCGCTTGGGGGTAAGTCAAGGTAGCGGGGGCTTCATCAGCGATCGGGCGCGCCTCAATCACAACAAAGGCCTGCGCCCAAGGGTGATCATCGGTCAAAGTGACGTGAATGATTGCCTCGTGTCCGGCCGGGGTCATGTCGCGCAATCGCTCCCGCGCCCATCCCGTCACTTCCATAACGGGTTGTCCGGTTTTGAGGTTGGTCACAGCCATGTCTTTCCAGGCGATCCCCATGCGCAAGCCGGTTCCCAGCGCTTTGGAACACGCCTCTTTCGCGGCCCACCGCTTGGCATACGTTCCAGCAGTATCGCGGCGCGCATCTGCTTTGCGCTGCTCTATCTCCGTAAAGACACGGTTGCGAAACCTGTCCCCAAACCGATCAAGCGTGCCTTGGATTCTCTCGATATTGGCCAGATCGGTACCTATCCCTAAAATCATGAAGAGGTCTCCAACCGAGCGGTTAGGATTTTGAGGCTAGCAAAGCCAAAAAAACCTGCGAACGTGAACTCGAATCCCCGCCGCAGCCGCAAGTAATAGGCAACCACTCGAGGTGTAGAAAACAAAATGGCATACCCCATAAAAACCAAGATGGAACCACTATAGAGAAAAGCAAACAGGCCAAAAACCTGTTCAGGGCCCGCCGACACGGGCAGCACGAGTGAATACACCGAAGCCCAAGACAGAATCGCCTTTGGGTTCATCAGGTGGATCAGCGCCCCACGACTAAAGATGTGCAACGCGCTGCCATTATAGGCCCGCTGGGTAATAGTGACATCTGCTGATAAAGCCGAACGCAAAGATTTAAGTGCTAGCCAGAAGAGGTAAGCCGCACCACCATAGCGCAACATTTCAAACAGCCAGACATTTGCAAGCATCACCGCGCTCATTCCGGCTGCAGCTGCCAGTCCCCACGCTGCCGAACCAAACAAAATCCCGCCGGCAAAAATCAAACCTGCCTGACGACCGGTATTCATCGATGTTCCGGCAATAGACAACGTTGCGGGGCCTGGGCTACCGCCAGCGACGATCCAAGCCAACCACAACGCAACCCATTCCGGGCCAATCACTTGCGCGCCTCGTCCATCAGGCGACGCATCTCTGCAATTGCAGGGGTGAGCCCCCGAAAGATGGATTCACCGATCAAAAAGTGGCCAATGTTCAATTCCAAAACCTCAGGCAAGGCAGCAATTGGCTGAACTGTTTCATAAGTCAGCCCGTGGCCAGCATGTACTTCTAATCCCAAGGAATGCGCAAAGGATGACATCTCGCGCAGTGCTTCCAGCTCACGATCCCGCTCGTCGAACTGCCCTTCGGCATGAGCATCACAATAGGCCCCAGTATGCAGTTCAATCACCTCGGCCCCGATCCGGTGTGCCGCTTCGATCTGACGTCGGTCCGCTGCGATGAAAATCGAAACCCGGCAGCCCACATCCCGCAAAGGCGCAATGAAATGTGCCAGCTTATTCTCTTCGCGCGCAACCTCCAGCCCGCCTTCGGTGGTCCGTTCCTCGCGTTTTTCAGGCACGATACAAACAGCATGTGGCTTGTGACGCAGCGCAATAGCCTGCATTTCGTCAGTTGCCGCCATCTCAAAATTCAACGGGATCGTCAGAGCGTCCATCAATCCGTCGATATCTGCGTCCAGAATATGGCGGCGATCCTCGCGCAAATGCGCTGTAATGCCATCTGCTCCGGCTTCTTGAGCCACTTTGGCCGCTAAAACAGGATCAGGATAGGCCCCACCCCGCGCATTTCGAATGGTGGCAACATGGTCAATGTTCACGCCCAACCGCAAAAATTTGTCAGACATCATTCGGTTCCTTTTCCTACCGTTGCGCAGACCTTAGTCGGCTTTTAAGACACGGTCAGCCTCTGCTTCAGCTTTTTTCTTAATCGCGTCAAACTTGGCTTTGATCTTAGATCGACGGCGATGTTGATAGGCTCTTATCAGCGGTAAACTCAAGGCATACATGATCGTAGCGCAGATCATCCCGGGGATAATCCCACCCACTAAATAAGGCAGGAATACCTCGTTATAAAAGACCTCTAACCCATGCCAATCTGCGACGTCATCGTTAAAGAACGATTTTATATTGTGCCAAAAATCTGCACCGGCTTGCTTGAACTTCTCGGACAGGGACGCATCATGTTTTTCGAACTCTGTGCCCAGAATGAAATGCCCTGTTCGCATAGAAACAGCCGCAATCAGAAAAAAGGACGGCGGGTTTCCAAAAAAAGTCGCCATCAGTGCAGCAAAAAAGTTGCCCCGCAAGACATAGGCGATAAAGGCCGCAACAAAGAAATGAAAACCAAATAACGGTGTGAAGCTGGTGAATACCCCAGCCCAGATCCCACGCGCGATCCGTTCAGGAGAATCCGGCAACCGGCGAACCCGATGTTTAACGTAGTGGAAAGCCCGGGTCCAACCGCCGCGCGGATAGACGAGCTCTGAGGCGACCCGTACAGGTGAGCGACGATCTCGGCGCTTAAAAACCACCCGTGTTTCCTTTCCGTGCCTAGCTTAGCCCATTATCAACTGGCGTCTGGATCTGCTGCATTCTGGTTTCGATGACGTTCAATAGTTGCAACGTCACTCTCAGCCTCTAGCATCAACATCAGTGAATGCAACTGTTCCAAATCACGCAGTTCGACATTTATCAGCAGCCTGAAAAAATCTGGTTTACGATCTAAGAATTTCAAATCAGAAATATTGGCTTTGTGTTCCCCGATCAGGGTACAAATCCGCCCCAAAACACCCGCATCATTGCCAATCGTGACATCCAGCGTGGTACTGTAAACCGCTGGATGATTGCCAGAATGCCAGTGCAGATCAACCCATCGGTCCGGTTGGTCATCAAACGCAGTCATCGCGGCGCAATCCATCGCGTGCACGACAACCCCTCTGCCGCGATATGTGATACCAACAATGCGCTCACCCGGAAGCGGCTGGCAGCAAGGGGCGCGTTCAAACGATTGCCCCGGCTCCAATCCAACGACGGCCCGACGCAACGGGATCTGCTCACCCTCGGTGTCGGCCAAATCAGGATAAACGGCTTGCACAACATCGTTGGCGGTCAGCTCGGCGCTGCCAAGATTTGCCAGAAGTTCATGGCGATCCTTCAACCGCAATGCCTTCGCAGCAGTATCCAATGCTTTGTCTGTTGCTTTGCGACCCACGTGCTCAAACGCAAAGCGCGCAAGCTCATGCCCCAACTTGATAAACCGCCCTTTATCCACATCTCGCAGTGCACGCCGAATGGCTGTGCGCGCTTTGCCTGTGGTTGCAATATCCAACCAGCTGACTTGCGGTGTTTGCCCTTCGGCTGTGATGATTTCCACCGATTGCCCATTCTTAAGGCGGGTCCACAGAGGCACGCGGATTCCATCCACTTTGGCCCCGACACATGCATGACCAATCCTGGTATGGATGGCATATCCATAATCAATCGGGGTGGCCCCACGCGGCAGTTTGACCACATCCCCTGTAGGCGTAAAACAGAACACTTGATCCGAATACATCTCAAGCTTAACAGCTTCGAGGAAATCCTCGTGGTCTTCCTCGCTGTCAAACTGCTCGGTCAGGTTTGCGATCCATTTGGCAGGATCCACTGCAAAGGGGTTTTGCGTACGAACCCCATCCCGGTAGGACCAATGCGCAGCCACGCCAGTCTCAGCAACATCGTGCATCTGACGGGTCCGAATCTGAACCTCGACCCGCTTCCCATCCCGGCCCGACACTGTGGTATGAATCGACCGATAACCGTTTGACTTCGGCTGACTGATATAATCTTTGAACCGCCCCGGCACCGCGCGCCAACGCTGATGGATCGCGCCGAGCGTGCGATAACAATCCTCTTCGCTTTGGGTGATGATGCGGAAACCATAAATGTCGGATAGGCGTGAAAACCCCTGATCCTTTTCCTGCATCTTACGCCAAATCGAATAGGGCTTCTTTGCACGCCCAAAGACCTCGGCCTCAATGTCAACCTTGTCCAGTTCGTGACGCATATCACCCGTGATCCGATGGATCACATCGCCGGTTTCGCGCTGCAACGTAATGAATCGCCGAATGATCGATTGGCGCCCTTCGGGGTTCAGCACACGGAATGCCAGATCTTCCAGCTCTTCCCGCATCCACTGCATACCCATACGACCTGCAAGCGGCGCATAGATGTCCATGGTTTCACGCGCCTTGACCACCTGCTTGTCCGGACGCATGGCCTTGATCGTACGCATATTGTGCAAACGGTCAGCCAATTTGACCAGAATAACCCGCAAATCCTTAGACATCGCCATGAACAGTTTGCGAAAGTTTTCGGCTTGTTTGGTTTCACGGCTTGAAAGCTGGAGATTGGTCAACTTGGTGACGCCATCGACCAGCATTGCGACTTCTTCGCCGAACAATTCGGACACCTGACCGTAGGAGGCTTTGGTATCCTCGATCGTGTCGTGCAACAGGGCAGTAACAATGGTTGCGTCATCCAACCGCTGTTCGGTCAAAATCGCAGCAACAGCAACAGGATGGGTAAAATAGGGCTCGCCGGAATGCCGGGTTTGCCCTTCATGCATCTGATTCCCGAAATCATAGGCTTCGGTCAGGCGCTTTTCATTTGTCTTTGGATTGTAATTGCGGACCAGCGCAATCAGATCTTCAGCTGCAATCATCCGGTCCGCATCCTTTCGCGGCTGGTTCAGCCCTGCCCTTGTGCTTCCATCAGCGCGCGCAGCAGTTTTTCTTCAGACATGTCGTCTTCGGCAGGCTTGTCCGAATCAGCACCCATCAGCAGAGCCATCGAGTCTTCTTCAGGCTCATCCACTTCGATCTGAGTCTGGTTGCTTTCAATCAGGCGCTCACGCAGTGAGTCTGCGCCTTGGGTTTCATCAGCGATCTCACGCAGGGAAACAACGGGGTTCTTGTCGTTGTCACGCTCAACAGTGATCGGCGCACCGGCTGAAATTTCGCGTGCCCGATGGGCCGCGAGCATCACCAGCTCAAAGCGGTTAGGAACTTTGTCTACGCAGTCTTCAACCGTCACGCGGGCCATATGGGGTTCTCCAAAGTGAAACCTTGTCCAGAAGGCATGTATTTAAGCCCGTCACGAGCCGTTGACAAGCCCGAAATGCCGCTCTGCCGCATTCTATAACGGGGTGACTGACGCAATGTCGTCTGCAGGCAGGGCATGCAACATGTCTGACACCGTGCGACCGGACACTGGATGACGCCATTTGGGGGCAATATCGGCCAGCGGAACCAAGACAAAAGCACGATCCTGAAGGCGTGGATGTGGTAAAATCATTTGTTCAGGCGTAACTTCGATCTGTTGCTCAGGCGGGAGGTCAGCCCAATGTCTGTAGACAATCAAATCCGGCAGCACTTGGTCATCATAACTCAGCACATCCAAATCCAGGGTTCGCATTCCCCATCTCTGTAGCCGCGCGCGGCCGTACTCATGCTCGACAGCATGTAGACGATCCAACAAATCTGTCGGGGAAAGAGACGTTGCCAGTTCGATCGCTGCATTCACATAGTCCGGCCCTGCCCCTGGCGGGAAGCAAGGTGTTGAAAAAAAGCGACTGACAGACCGAATCACCACATCAGGTCCGGAGAGCGTCGCGATAGCTTGACTAAGCGTCATTTCAAGAGAAAATTCGGCGTGGGGCAGATTTGCGCCAAGCGCCACATGCGCTTTTGACAATATTTCGTTCACATTGCCCTCTTTTCCTCGTGATGTATACTTGCGGTGTATGACAATACGCTTAAATTAAGTACACCATTTCGCCAAAATTAAATTACTCACTCACGAACATGACGGCGAGTGGCTCACACCGGAAGGAACAATTATGTTTTACAAGGACGAACGGCTAGCGCTGTTCATCGACGGTTCGAATCTGTACGCTGCCGCCAAAGCTTTGGGTTTTGACATCGACTATAAGTTGTTGCGTCAAGAATTCATGCGTCGCGGTAAGATGCTTCGTGCGTTCTACTACACAGCGCTTCTAGAGAATGACGAATACTCTCCGATCCGACCTCTTGTTGATTGGCTACACTACAATGGCTTCACCATGGTGACCAAGCCAGCCAAAGAATATACCGACAGCATGGGGCGTCGTAAGGTTAAGGGCAACATGGACATTGAACTGACGGTTGATGCGATGGAGCTTGCTCCACGTGTTGATCACGTCGTTCTGTTTTCCGGAGATGGGGATTTCCGGCCATTGATTGCAAGCCTTCAGCGTCAAGGTGTTCGGGTGTCTGTGGTATCAACCATACGCAGCCAACCTCCTATGATTTCTGATGAATTGCGCCGGCAAGCCGACAATTTCATTGAATTGGAAGAGCTGAAGGACGTGATCGGGCGCCCCCCGCGCGAAATCCCCATGGAACCACGCCCAGTGGCCGTGGCTGAACGCTAAGGTATCCGTCCGCTCTAATTTGAGTGGGACTACCTCATCGTAAAAATGCGTTTGGGCCGAACAAAAAGGCCCAAACGCCTATTCGTTAAAATAATCTGCTGTGAAACACTGCTTACATAGCAACCCCATATGTCGCTTTCATGACATCTCCCCCCACTGGACGATTGGCGCACAAAGCCTTACCTCTCTGAGCTAAGGAGACGCCAAAATGACCAAACAGCCTTTGACCCTTTTTCTTGCCGCACCTCGGGGCTTCTGCGCCGGGGTGGATCGTGCCATTAAAATCGTCGAAATGGCGCTCGATAAATGGGGGGCGCCTGTCTATGTGCGCCATGAAATCGTGCACAATAAATTCGTCGTGGATGGCCTGCGCGACAAAGGCGCGGTGTTTGTCGAAGAACTAGAAGATTGCCCCGATGACCGCCCGGTGATCTTTTCCGCACACGGTGTCGCCAAATCGGTTCCCGCCGAGGCGAACCGCCGCAACATGATTTATGTCGATGCGACCTGCCCACTGGTGTCCAAGGTCCATGTCGAAGCACAGCGCCATTCCGAGGCGGGCCTGCAAATGATCATGATTGGCCACAAGGGTCACCCCGAAACTGTTGGGACAATGGGGCAGCTCCCTGACGGAGAGGTTCTGCTGGTTGAGACAGTCGCAGATGTTGCGACGGTCCCTGTTCGGGACCCTGAACATATCGCTTATGTTACACAAACCACGCTCAGCGTGGATGACACAAAAGATATCGTTGCCGCATTGCAGGTCCGGTTTCCGCAGATCGTCGGGCCCCACAAAGAAGACATCTGTTACGCCACTACCAACCGGCAAGAGGCCGTCAAAGCGATTGCACCCAAAGCAGACGCTATGCTGGTGGTTGGTGCGCCCAACTCATCCAAC
This sequence comes from Phaeobacter sp. NW0010-22, assembly GCF_040365955.1. NCBI lineage: Bacteria > Pseudomonadati > Pseudomonadota > Alphaproteobacteria > Rhodobacterales > Roseobacteraceae > Phaeobacter > Phaeobacter sp. NW0010-22. The sequence goes on along the minus strand of NZ_BAABWT010000011.1, from coordinate 115,258 downwards.
TCTCGCCGTTTGGTCGAAGTTGGCGCAAAGGCCGGGTGCAACTATGCCCAATTGGTGCAGCGGGCTGACAATATCGACTGGCGCGCCCTTGAAGGGATCAAAAGCGTCGGCATCACAGCCGGGGCTTCAGCCCCCGAGCTTTTGGTTAACGAAGTCATTCAAGCCTTCAAAGACCGCTATAACGTGACCGTTGAAACCGTTGAAACGGCTGTCGAGAACGTGGAATTCAAAGTGCCCCGCGTTCTGCGGACAGATGCATGACATCCAGCCGACCGCGACCCCGAATGCTCTATGACAACTTCAGTTGACGTGAGGACTTATTATGACCCGCTCTGAAACCATCCGGATCTACGACGAACGCGCTGCTGAATATGCAAAAATGACCAATGCGGACGCGGATGCCGGAAAACAGTTGCGCCTGTTCATGACCCACCTTCCCGACGGCGGACGAGTTTTGGATCTTGGCTGTGGACCTGGGGCTGCTGCTGCAGCCATGGCAAAGGCAGGTTTTATCGCCGAAGCCACCGATGCATCCGGCGAAATGGTTGCCTTGGCCAATAAACACCCCGGCGTCAGCGCGCGGCAAGCACTGTTTGATGATATTTCTGGCGAGGGGATCTATGATGGAATCTGGGCCAGCTTCAGCCTGCTCCATGCTCCCCGCGCAGATTTTCCAACTTATCTCAGCGCACTACACAAGGCGTTGAAACCCGGTGGCACCTTCTATATCGGCATGAAACTCGGCACTGGCGAAGGGCCAGATAGGCTGGGCCGGTTTTATACCTACTATTCCCAAGAGGAGCTTGAGGACCACATGACACACACAGGGTTCACAATCACCAACCGCACGCTTGGTGCCGGTGTTGGACTAGACGGCAGCACCTCTGACTGGATTGCGGTGATCGCACATGCCTAACTTGATTGCCTACACAGACGGCGCCTGCTCGGGCAATCCCGGCCCCGGCGGCTGGGGTGCATTGTTGCAAGCCAAAGATGGCGAAACCGTTGTCAAAGAGCGCGAGCTTAAGGGTGGCGAATCCGACACCACAAACAACCGGATGGAACTGCTGGCCGCGATCAATGCGTTAGAGGCCTTGGAGCGCCCATCAACCATCACAATCGTGACCGACAGCGCGTATGTTAAGAACGGGATTTCCGGTTGGATTTTTGGCTGGAAAAAGAACGGTTGGAAAACTGCCGCCAAGAAACCAGTCAAAAACGTCGATCTCTGGCAACGCATTGACGAGGCCCAGCAGCGTCATGCGGTGACATGGGAATGGGTCAAAGGCCACGCCGGACATCCCGAAAACGAACGTGCCGATGAATTGGCGCGCGCTGGCATGGCCCCCTTCAAGCCTAAGAAAACCAAAGCATGAGCTTTCTGGCGCTGCTGGATTACACATCGGTTCTGGTCTTTGCCCTGACCGGGGCACTTGTAGCCAGTCGTGCCCAATTGGATCTGGTTGGGTTTGCCTTTGTGGCCTGTCTGACGGCGGTTGGCGGCGGCACTGTTCGCGACCTTCTTTTAGATCGCCATCCAATCTTTTGGGTGGGCCAGCCAGACTATATCCTGATTGCGACTGCTGCGGCGGTGTTTGTGTTCTTTACCGCCCATCGGGTCGAAAGCCGCTACAATCTTTTGGTCTGGCTCGACAGTTTTGCTTTGGCGATTGCCGTTGCAGCAGGGACTGGCGTGGCTCTGACCTTGGGCCAGCCTCCTGTTATCGTTGTCCTGATGGGAATGAGTACAGGGTGCCTTGGCGGGTTGATGCGAGATGTCGTCTGTAACGAGGTGCCGTTGGTCTTGAAGCAAGGGGAACTCTACGTGTCCTGTGCACTTGCAGGGGCCGCAGTGACAGTTCTGGCCGTCTCGCAGGGCTTGCCGCAACTTCCCGCGCTTGCGCTTGGCGCTTTGGCCTGTTGGTGCTTGCGGGCCGGGTCTCTTTGGTTTGGCTGGCAATTGCCGGTCTACAAAAGCCGTCCACCCCGCCAATGATCACCGCCGCCAGTGAAACGGTACGATGACCAATGCTCCGATCGATGAAACGATGGCATTCATTCCCGGCGAACTAAATCCGATGCCAAACATGACACGCACAAAATAGAACAGGAACGCCCCGCCTACGCAGATGATGATCGATTGCAAATATCCATTGTGCGTGAACCCAGACTTTTCCGACAGATAGCCGACAATCCCAGCGATCACGACAGTTCCCATCAGGATCATGAACATAGCGGTCTCCTTATGCGAGGTGCGTCCCTTTGGGCACCGGGCGTCCCCTCTGAAAGACCTCTTTATCCTGCGCGCCTTTGCCAGCACGTTGCAAGCGCAACAACTCGACAGCCCCCGTGCCACACGCCACGACCAAGGCATCATCTAACACCTCACCCGGCTCACCTTGACCGGCCGCAAGCCGCGAGGCCAGTAGCTTTACGCGCTGCCCCTCAATTTCCGTCCATGCTCCGGGAAACGGGGATAACCCCCTGATCTGGCGATCAACGTCAGTTGCGGACTGCGTCCAATCCACACGCGCTTCGGCCTTGTCGATCTTATGAGCATAGGTCACGCCTTCGTCAGGCTGCACCTCAGGGGTCAGTTGCGGCAACGCCCCCAAAGCTTTGACAATCAGCGCCGCACCATTTTCAGACAATCGGTCATGCAAATCAGCGGTGGTTTCTTCGTCCTGAATCGCAAGGGTTGATCGCATCAGGACGGGGCCTGTATCCAATCCGGCCTCCATCTGCATGATGCAAATGCCCGTTTCCGCATCCCCGGCCATAATCGCACGATGAATCGGAGCCGCCCCCCGCCAACGCGGCAGCAGGCTGGCGTGAATGTTCAGGCATCCCAGCTTGGGTGCATCAAGAACTGCTTGCGGCAACAAAAGCCCATAGGCCACAACCACCGCAACATCCGCATTCAGATCGGCAAAATCTTTCTGCGCGTCCGCTGCCTTAAGAGAAATCGGATGACGAACCTCCAAGCCCAGCGCCTCGGCACGGGCATTGACCGGCGTTGGCCTGTCTTTCTTCCCACGCCCAGCAGGGCGCGGAGGTTGGCAATATACGGCTGCAACATCATGCCCTGCTTCAATCAACGCATCCAAGACAGACACGGAAAATTCAGGCGTTCCCATAAAAACAACACGCATTGGCCTGTTCCTTACCCGTTCAGCTTTTTGGCTTTGCGCAGCAACATATCGCGCTTCACTTTGCTCAACTGATCAAAATAGAGCCGCCCATTCAGGTGATCGATCTGGTGTTGCACACTCGTTGCTTCGATACCGACAAAATCACGCCGGTCTATCTGTCCTTGCTCATTCATGAACCGAACTGTTACGGCACGTGGGCGTTTGATCTTTGCCGACACACCCGGCAAGTTCGGGCTGGCCTCATCATGTTCGCGCAATTCAACGGACTCGTGCAAAATTTCTGGGTTAGCCAACCGTACCGCTTTGCCACGCTCGGACGAGCCATCAACAACCGCCAAGCGCAGCATCACACCAATCTGATTGGCCGCCAAGCCAACACCTGGCATTGCCTCCATCGTGTCGATCATATCGTCCCAAATCGCCCGGATGTCCTCGGTAATTTCCGCTACCGGCTCTGCTTTGGAGCGCAGGCGATTATCCGGCCACGGCACGCACTTACGAACAGTCATTTCGTATACTCCTGATACTGCGCCTCGGCGATGCGGCGGGCACCGACGTCAAGACGATCAAAGGTCACCACCCCGTTCAGGTGGTCAAATTCATGCTGGATACAGCGGGCTTCGAACCCATCAAAATCCGCCATATGAATGTCGCCCTCGGGCGCTGTCCATTGCACGGTCACCGCTTTGGGGCGCGTCACCGACACCAGAACACCGGGGATCGAAAGACAGCCTTCGTCGCCAGCCTCATAGATACGCTCAGCCGCCATAATCACGGGGTTAATCATCGCCATGGGGGACGGTGCGCCCTCTTTCCAACCACAATCCATAACAAACACACGCTGCATCACCCCGATTTGCGGGGCTGCCAATCCACGCCCTTGCGTGGCGTACATGGTATCAAACATATCGGCGATCAACGCATCCACATCGCCTGTCAACGTCTCACAGCGTGTACTTAGCCGCGGATCAGGCCACTTTAGGATCGGTCGAACCGCCATTCAGCCGCGCGCCATCTCGCGCTTAAGCTTTTGCATCTTGCGCGTGATCATCTGCCGTTTCAGTGGTTTCAGGTAATCAATGAACAACTTGCCATCCAAGTGGTCGATTTCGTGTTGCGCGCACGTGGCCCACAGGCCATCAAACACCTCGCGCTGTGCATTTCCATCCCGGTCCATCCAAGCGACTTCAACTTCTTTCGGACGAGTCACCTCGGCGTATTGCTCGGGAATGGACAGACACCCCTCTTCGTAAACATTCGTTTCATCCGAAGAGGAAATAATCTCGGGATTAAACATCACCAGGGGGCGAGGCTTCTCTCCATCTTCCTTAACGCAATCCAGCACGACCAGACGCTCCATCACGCCAATTTGCGGCGCGGCCAGACCAACGCCCGGCGCATCATACATCGTTTCCAGCATATCATCAGCCAAAGCGCGCATCGCGTCCGAGACGTCAGGCACAACAGCACAAACCTTTTTCAGGCGGGGATCGGGATGGATCAGAATAGTACGTTTCATATGGGTGATTTATGTCATTGCCCGCCACATCGCAACGCCCCCCTTGCACATGGCGCAATTCACAGTAGCCTGCCCCGCGATCCAATGGTCAGATCTGACGGAGAACCCAATGAATTTTGACGACCCTATCGACCGCCGCGGCACCAACAGCACCAAATGGGACATGATGGAACCCCTCTATGGCGTCCCAGCCGACACCGGCCTGTCCATGTGGGTTGCTGATACTGATTTTCAGGCCCCCGCGCCGGTTCTGAATAAACTGCGCGAAATGACCGACCACGGCGTGTTCGGCTACACCAATCTGGATGCAACCTACAAAGGCGCAATCCAATGGTGGATGCAGACACGTCATAATTGGACCATCGAACAGGATGCGATTTTCACCACTACCGGTCTGGTGAATGGGGTGGGCCTGTGCCTAGACACCTTTACGCAACCCGGCGACGGCGTCGTTCTGTTCACACCCGTCTATCACGCCTTTGCAAAGGTTATTCGCGCCTCTGGTCGTGAAGTTGTTGAATGCCAGCTGACCAATACCGATGGGCGCTATGAAATGGACTTCGACGCCTATGATGCGATGATGACTGGATCTGAAAAGATGGTCATCCTGTGCTCACCTCATAACCCAGGTGGCCGCGTCTGGACCCGGGAAGAGCTGCAAGGCGTCGCTGATTTCGCCAAACGACACGATCTGATTCTGTTGTCTGATGAGATCCACCACGATCTCGTGTACCCCGGCAACACACACTTTCCGATGCCAAATGTTGATCCCTCGATCATCGACCGGCTGCTGATGCTCACCGCGCCGTCCAAGACCTTTAACATTGCGGGTTTGCACACTGGCCAAGTGATCATCCCCGACCCTAAGCTGCGCGCCCGCTTTGCCGCGCGCATGGCTGCACTGAGCGTCGCCCCCAACTCCGTTGGCCAAGCGGCAACTGCAGCGGCCTATTCCCCCGAAGGCGCAGAATGGGTCGATGCGCAATTGGCCTATTTGGATGCGAACCGTCAGGTTTTTGATGCCGCGATCGCCAAAATTCCCGGTCTTTCGTCCATGAAACTCGAATCCACATATCTTGCGTGGGTCGATTTCACTGACACCGGGATGGAGCGCGCTGAGTTTACAGATCGCGTAGAACAAACCGCACAAGTTGCGGCCAACCACGGCACCACTTTTGGCACCGGGGGCGAAAACTTCCTGCGGTTTAACCTTGGCACGCAACGCGCTCGAATCGAGGAGGCTTGTGAACGTTTGACTGCAGCCTTTGGCGACCTGCAATAACCCGATGCTCCGGTTATTTTTCTTGGGTGTGGCACTGATCCTCGGGATTGGTGCCACATTTGCTTTGTGGGACCGTTTTGGCCCACGCCCTGCACCCCCACTCCCGGTTGATGTCAGCCAGCAGATCGATCACATCCTGATCGAAAAATCCGCACGCCGCCTGACCGCAAGCCGCAAAGGTAAACCGGTCATGTCCCTACAGATTGCGTTGGGGTTCGCTCCAAAAGGTGACAAATCGCAAGAAGGTGATGGAAAAACACCCGAAGGGATGTTCACTATAAACCGTCGCAACCCCAACAGTGCATTCCATCTGTCCTTGGGGCTGGACTACCCCTTACCCCACGACATTGCCCACGCCAAAGCGGCTGGCGTCGACCCGGGTGGCGACATTTTCATCCATGGTCAGCCCAATGTTGTTGTTGGCCTGACCTTGCCGGGGGATTGGACCGCCGGTTGCATCGCCATCAGCAATCAAGAAATGAAAACACTCTGGCAAATTACGCCCATCGGAACGGCGGTCGAGATTCTCCCCTAGCCTTCGCCAATCAACGCCACAGGCGCCATTGGATCGCGATAAAAATCCGCAGGCGCTTCGGCGGTGGCAAGTGTGCTGCGCTTGAATTCATAGCTGGTTTCGCCGCCATCTTCTTCGGAAACAACCACCAGACACTGATACAAGTGCTCTAACCCATCATAGATGTCGACCAATCCCCGCAAACGCGGTGTCTGTTCCGTTTCAACAGAGAACCCGCCGCGCCAACTGCGCAGCACAGGATATTCCCCATCCGGGGTCACCACCCGCAAACGGCTGATCTTTTTCATATTGGTCAGCCGCGCTGCATCCAAGGCATCACGAATATCTTGCGAGATATAGGTACTCATCTTTTATTCTCCGTTCGCAGGAGTCCAATCTGAGCGAGCGCGTCCTAAAATCAAGATAAGATTTTGTGACAGATCTGGTCCAAATACCGGGCGTTGCGCAGAATCCTCATGCTGCTGTGCAGCTACGCACTCAGGCTGCGCGCCCTAGGGGACTGGGATCGAATGCTTTGCCGACCTACTTTCGATGAAACCTGAAACGGAGGCACTCATGGGCTTGCTCATCGACGGACAATGGCACGATCAGTGGTACGACACGCTCACCACCGGTGGGGCATTCAAACGCAGCGCGGCACAGTTTCGAAACTGGATCACGCCGGATGGCAAACCGGGCCCATCGGGCGTTGGCGGATATGCCGCTGAAAGCGGGCGCTACCATCTTTACGTCAGCCTTGCATGTCCATGGGCACATCGCACCTTGATCTTTCGCGCCCTCAAAGATTTGGGTGATCACATTTCAGTTTCAGTCGTCCACCCGGATATGTTGGACAAAGGCTGGACCTTTGAACTGGATGAACACGGCGCGACTGGCGATGACCTGTTCGGATTTTCCCATGCCCATCAGATCTATACCAAAGCGGACCCCACCTTTACTGGCCGCGTGACCGTTCCGATTCTTTGGGACAAACAGCAAGGCACCATCGTTTCAAACGAAAGCTCTGAAATCATCCGAATGTTCAATTCTGCTTTTGATGGTCTCACTGGCAATACGCAGGACTTTTGGCCCACCGAGAGCCGCGATGCCATCGAAGAGGTAAACGACCGCGTCTATAATACCGTGAACAATGGCGTCTACAAAAGCGGGTTCGCCACCACGCAAGCCGCCTATGATGCGGGTGTTATCCCCCTGTTTGACAGCCTCGACTGGCTTGAACAGCGTCTTTCTCAGACCCGATATCTCATGGGTGATCAGATAACCGAGGCCGATTGGCGCCTGTTCACGACCCTGATCCGGTTCGACATGGTGTATCACCAGCACTTCAAATGTAACCGCAAGCGGATTATCGATTACCCAAATCTCTGGGGCTTCACCCGCGAGCTGTATCAATGGCCCGGTGTTTCAGAAACCGTTGGGATGCACCATATTGTGCGCCACTATCACTATAGCCACGACAGCATTAACCCGAATCGAATCATCCCGATCAATCCAGTTCTGGATTTTGACGAGCCACACGGGCGAAGTTAACGGCTCGCCGCGTAATGTTCGACAATCGCCGCCAGATCTTCTGGCGGCGTTTCACTTTGAACATAAGCGCAGGCATTCGGGCTGTGCGCGAAAATCGACCCATCCGAGAAAAATGTCGTGTTCGTCACAAAAATAACCCGTGCATCAGGCCTGCGGTAACTGGCAAAATCTGCAACAGCCAAAGCACTGCCATCCGCCAGAACCAAATCCAAAACAATTATTTCGAAATCAGTCCCATAGAGCGCAAGAATTGCTGCCTCTTGTGTTTGCACAAGCGATACATCCGCCCCCTGCCTTTGCAGGTGACGTTGCCACAACCCTCCCAAATCGGGGTTACTTTCTACGATCAGAACTTTCATCATGGTTAACATAGCACATTCTGTCAGTTAATTTGCAGCGCCATTTATCCCACTACGGTGATCTACCCATTAACTTAACAATTTCTTAAAACCGCCCCAAAGACCTGCGTTCTAATGCCGGAAATCCTTGTGCGTACGGCGAAAATCCGCTTGAAGCCGACAGTGTAGCTGGAGATCATCAACACATGACTGCGCAAAAAGCTGAACCACACGACATTGACCCACGTGCCCGTCGTGATCACGGCGGCGGGTTGGATCGCGCGATGGCAACCTATGGCGGGCAGCGCTCCGATTGGCTTGACCTGTCGACCGGGATCAATCCGCATCCCTATCCGGTTACGGGCCTGACCCCTGCAGATTGGGCAGAACTACCCGATCATGGTGCCTTTTCACGGCTCGTTGATGCCGCACGGTCTTTCTGGTCGGTCCCCGCCGGTGCATCGATCCTGCCCGCACCGGGCGCGTCTGCCCTGATTGCCCGAATACCAGCTCTGACCGCGACAGGAACTGTTGAAATCACCCCGCCGACCTATAACGAGCACGCAGCCGCGTTCACCGCTCAAGGCTGGCAGGTGCAACAGCACGGCCCGGCCAAGGCACGCGTTCTGGTCCACCCCAACAACCCTGATGGACGCATCTGGCAGGAAGATGATGCCAACGCTCCGCTTACAATCATCGACGAAAGCTTTTGCGACATCACACCAACCGAATCCCTGATCCACCTAGCGGATCAACCCAACACGGTGATCTTGAAGAGCTTTGGAAAATTCTGGGGGCTTGCCGGGCTGCGACTTGGGTTTGCCATTGCCCGCCCCGAACTCATTTCACGCCTGAATGACATGACAGGCCCTTGGTCCGTCTCTGGGCCAGCCCTGCGCATTGGCACGCAAGCGTTGACCGATCACGAATGGGCAACGCAAACACGCGCCCGTCTTGCCAAAGATACCGCTCGATTGGATGAGTTGCTCATATCCAGCGGCGCCTCTCTTGCGGGTGGCACCGATCTGTTTCGCCTCTATTCGGTGAACAAAGCCACCGCTTGGCAAGAAAAGCTCGCGCAACATCACATCTGGAGCCGAACCTTTCCCTACTCCGAAACCTATTTGCGGCTTGGCCTGCCACCAGAACATGACTGGGCCCGCCTTGAGAGGGCCCTATGAGCACCCCCATCCTCCTTGCTTTTGCCATGCTCCTTGATGCTGCTTTGGGCGAACCTGACTGGCTTTGGTCTCGTGTGCGCCATCCCGCAGTCCTGATGGGGGATGCGGTCCGAATTCTGGACAAGCGCCTGAACACTGGCACAAACCGGCGCCTCAAAGGGGTCGCAACTGCAATTGTGCTGAGCCTCAGCGCATTGTTCCTGGGTTGGATATTGTCTTTTCTGGGTCCCATCGCCGAAATCTTGATCTGTGCAATCTTGTTGGCTCAGCGGTCGTTGGTCCAGCATGTGCAAGACGTCGCCGACACCCTGCGGCTGTCCCTGCCAGAAGGCCGCGCCATGCTGGCCCGCATTGTAAGCCGTGACACCAGCCACATGGATCAAGGGCAGATCGCCCGTTCAGCCATAGAAAGCGCATCAGAAAACCTGTCTGACGGCGTAATCGCACCGGCTTTTTGGTTCCTGATCGGCGGCCTGCCCGGACTGTTGTTCTACAAAGCGATTAACACCGCAGACAGCATGATCGGCTATCGAAACGAAACATATTTGGAATTCGGGTGGGCTTCTGCCCGATTGGATGACCTCCTCAATTTCATTCCTGCGCGTTTAACCGGGATCATGATTGTTCTTCTGTCCAACACATGGTCCAAATGGATCGAAATCATCGAAGACGCTCAACGACACATATCCCCAAATGCAGGCTGGCCCGAGGCGGCAATGGCGCGGGCACTGGATGTCGCCCTCGCCGGTCCACGCAGCTATCATGGTGAAATTCGCCATTTGGCATGGGTCAATGAAAACGCCCGCCAAGACATTGGTCCCCGCGAAATTGAACGCGCTATTGGGATGCTGTGGCAGGTTTGGGCTTTATCCCTAGGGTTGGTTATGCTCTGGCTCGCCCTCAGCCATTTTATTTAAGTCAATATTTACGGAATTGTAACATGCGCCTTTTGCCTCTTTGTTTTGCCCTTTTGATCTCAACGCCGGCCTTTGCTCAATGCGGCGGGTCGTTTAGCAGCTTTGTCCAATCCCTCAAGACCGAGGCCGTGGCCAACGGCCACAGCAAAGCAGCCACAGATCGGTTTTTCAAAGGGGTTCGCCAAGACCCCAAAGTGCTAAATGCGGACCGTGCACAGGGTGTCTTTCAAAAACCATTTATCGAGTTTTCACGTCGCCTGATTTCACAAAACCGGATCGACCGGGGCCGCTCAATGGCCAAGAAATATGATGCCATATTCGACAAAATCGAAACCCAATATGGGATTTCACGCGGGGTGCTACTGGCATTCTGGGCCTTTGAAACAGACTATGGTTCCTTTCAAGGGGATTTTAATACCCGAAACGCACTGGTCACTTTGGCCCATGACTGCCGCCGCCCGAATTTGTTCCGCCCTCAAATTTTTGCGGCTCTGACGCTGTACGAACAGGGCAACTTTGACCCGGACCGCACAATCGGGGCATGGGCCGGCGAAATTGGCATGGTTCAGATGCTGCCAAAAGATATTCTGGAGAACGGGACAGACGGCGACGGGGACGGCAAGGTCACTCTTAAATCCTCTGCGCCTGATGCGCTCCTGTCCGGCGGCCGTATGCTGTCACATTTGGGGTGGCAGGCAGGGCAACCTTGGCTGCAAGAGGTGACTTTACCGCAAACCTTTGACTGGTCTGCTACGGGTATTGCCACCAAACGCAGCGTGTCTGAGTGGGCCGCGCTAGGTGTCAAACCACGACAGGGCAACCTTGCAGACGCGCGCTTGCCAGCATCGGTGATCGTACCACAAGGGCACAAAGGCCCTGCCTTTATCGCCTACCCCAACTTTGACGTCTATTTTGAATGGAACCAGAGCTTTGTTTATGTCCTGACAGCCGCGTACTTTGCCAATCGACTGGAAGGTGCGAAAATCTACAACGCCGGAAAACCAGATGCCGGCCTCAGCGGCGCGCAGATGAAACAACTGCAACGCAAGTTGCAGGCCCGGGGCCACGACGTGGGGAAAATCGACGGCATTCTAGGCGCGGGCACCCGTGCGGCGGTACAGGCAGAACAAGCCCGTTTGGGCCTGCCCGCAGATGCCTGGCCAACAGCCACATTGCTGAACAAACTCTAAGGGTCAGTCGGGGCGAACCGGATAGCGTTCGCCCTTTTCATTAATCAGAACCAAACGAGAGCCACTGTGCACAAATAAATCACAGCGTGTCAGACCATTTTGAAACGCCGTGCAAATACTTCCATCTTCAGCGATGTGATAGGTGCCGAACGCCGTCCCGCCCCCGTTCACAGGCGAATAGGTATAAGAATAGGACCCTCCCGCAGAATACTTAGATTGGCCGTCATCATAAAAGACCAACGTTCGGCCAGCCATATCTCTCAGTTCGGGTGCGCTTAGCAGTGTATCTCCCGCACGCAAGGTCCACTCTGCGCTCACCCCGGCTGTTGCGCTGAACAGCCAAACAAAAAATGCTAATCTCATTCCATGACCATGCCCCGGATAAGGCGCAAATAGGAATCACGTTGAGGTGACTGGCCCGCGAAATAGGTTAAGGACGCAACCCAAACTGAATGCGAATTGGGAACGTTCCTTTTCGCTCACGTGCGAACACCAACACCTGGTCATGTTCAATCGTCAGATCGCATCTATCAAACTGCTTTCGCAAACTCACACACAGCTCGCCGCGCCAACGCAATTGCATCATGCCAAATGTCAGGCCAACGCCAAATCGCTCGCGTAGTTCCGACGAAGAGACGCCACTCTTTTTGTCTTTGGAATCGGTTGGCTGAGGTTGAAGCGTGAATGTACGGTGCGGCTCTGAAACCAGATCATACCCGCCAGTCCCAACTCGCCAAAGCTTCATCTCGTCTGCCCCCGCCGAAATCGGCAAAACCAGCAAGAGAAATGAAAACAACACAGCAATCATTTCACAAGCTTAGCTGGATTTCAGCTGTCAGGCTATACTCTTGTCTCAAGCCACCATTGCCGCAGCTTTCTTGAGATCAACTGAAACCAGCTGACTCACCCCCTGTTCCTGCATAGTCACGCCGAATAAGCGATCCATACGTGCCATGGACACCGCGTGGTGCGTGATGATCAGGAAACGTGTGTCTGTTTGACGGCACATTTCATCTAACAAGTCACAAAAGCGGGTCACATTCGCATCATCCAATGGCGCGTCGACTTCGTCCAACACACAAATTGGCGCCGGGTTGGCCAAGAACACCGCAAAAATCAACGCCATCGCCGTAAGCGTCTGCTCCCCCCCGGACAACAGGCTCAGAGTTGACAGTTTTTTGCCGGGTGGCTGGCACATGATCTCAAGCCCAGCATCCAAAGGATCCTCACTCTCGATCATGACCAGGTTGGCCTCGCCACCCCCAAAAAGATGCTTGAACAACATGGCAAAGTTCGAATTGACCTGTTCAAACGCCGTCAAAAGCCGCTCGCGACCCTCGCGGTTCAGGCTGGCGATCCCATTGCGCAAGGTTTTGACCGCCTCTTCGAGATCCGCCTTTTCGGCCTCTAATTGGTCGTGCTCTTCGCGCACTTCGCGCGCGTCCTCTTCGGCCCGCAGGTTCACCGCGCCCATTGAATCCCTCTGACGCTTGTGCCGGTTGATTTCGGACTCCAATGCCTCGACCGACGGGATCTGATCTGGAGCGACCGCAAGCTGTTGCAGCAATTGCTCTGGTGACAGGTCTTGTTCTTCAGCGATCCGCTCTGATGCTCCAAGCACCATATCACGGGCGGCCTCTGCCCGTGCAGCTGCTGCTGCGCGAGCTTCGCGGGCCTCAGATGCCAACCGCTCGGCCTCGCGTTCTGTCAGCATGGTTTCACGATGCACGGCTTCGGCTGCGACCAGAGCATCTGTCGCGTCGGCCTTACGTTGCTCTGCCCCCGCGGCCTGTTCGTTCAGCTCTTCGCGTTGTTCTGAAATTTCCCCGGGCACCTGCATCGCCTCACCCAGTTCTTCTTCGGTGCTGTCTTTGCGTTCTACCAATTCAGCCGTACGCTTTTCAGCAGTTTCCAAGCGATGTCGCCAGCCACTGATATCTTTGGTCACCTCTTGCGTGCGCTTGGTACGCGCTGATCCTTCGCGACGCACTTCGTCGTGGGTCGAGCGATGGGTCAGCATTGTAATCCGCGCGGCCTCGACCGCGTGTTTGACATCTTCAACCTCTGCCCGTGCCGCATCTAATGCGCCCAGCCCAGCCAAAGCGGTTTCAGCCTCTCGCAGTTGAAGCTGTGCGGTCAAAGCATCTTCATGATGACGTTGAACTGCAAGGCTTAGAGTTTCAGCCCGCCCTTGCGATAGGTTTTTCTCTGCCTCAGCTCGACTCAGCAATCGCGCGGCCTCGGCCACCCGCTGATCTGCAGCCCGTCGCCCATCGCGGGCGCGTTTGTCCGCCTCGGTCACATCCGCCAGACGCATCGTCAACGTCTCATGCGCGGCGCGGGTCCCTTCGGCCCGAGCAGACACATGCGCCAATTCCTGTTTGAGCGTCTCAAGCCTGTTCAATTGCTCCAAACGCAACGCCGCGGCACTTGGCGCGTCTTCCGCCCAAGCGCGAAATCCATCCCACCGCCACAAATCCCCTTCAAGCGAAACCAACCGCTGTCCCGGCAACAGATGAGGCACCAAAACAGCGGCCTCATCCGCCTGTACGAGTCCGATTTGCGCAATCCGACGTCTCAATTGATCTGGGCCAGACACATGATGGCTCAGGGGACGGGAACCTTCTGGCAAAGGTTGGTCTGCATCATAGGCCGACACATCCCCCCATCCCGACGGGCCATCTGCCTCAACAAGCGGCGCGCGCAAATCATCCGCCAAAGCTGCGCCTAGAGCCTTTTCATAACCCGCGTCGACCCGCATGAGGTCCAGCACCTGACCGCCTTCAGCCGTGTCCCTTTCCACCAATTTGGCGAGCGCCGTGGTCTCAGCCCGTATCGCCCCGGCTTCTCCTTCAGCTTCGGATCTTTGCGCCCGGGCTTCGGTTTCCAGGGCCTGCGTTTCGGTCCGCAACTCATCTGCATTTGCCAACGCTTCTTCGGCCGCTTCCGCCGCCTCTATCGCCTCTTCTTCATGCTCTTGCGCAGCATCGAAAGCCACGCTTGCCTGCGCCGCGGCTTCAACTGCTGTCGCCACTGCCTCACGCGCTTTTGCTTCTTCACTTTCGGATCGAGCAAGGGTCTTTCGATGATCACCCACCAACCGTTGCGCGGACTGGTGTCGGGCCGCCAATCGCGCCACATCTTCAGTCACCTGTGACAGGTGACCTTCGCGTTCCTGCAGCACTTCGGCCGCCTCGCGGGCAGCCTCAGCCGCTTCGTCCAGACGCGCATCCTGCCCTTCGCTCGCCTTAAGCAATTCCCGGGCTTCCCATTCCAAACGCTCAATCGTTTCGCCGGCGTCGCGATTCAATCCCGCCTCTCGGTCGATGTCACGCCCCAACTGCGCAATACGGGCAGACAGTGTTTCAATCGTCTGGCGCGCCCGCGTTTCCTGGTCCCCCAAAGCATCGCGTTGCACTTGCAATCGCTGCAATACAGCGGCCGCAATGGCTTCTTCCTCGCGCAACGGCGGCAGCGCCTCTTCGGCCTTTGCCCGATCCGCGGCTGCCTGACGGCTCAATACTTCGGCTTGCATGGCTTGGCTGGTGCAGGTTTTCAAAGCAACTTCTGACGCCAATCTTACACCGTCAGCTTCTTTCCAACGACGATACAACAGCATCCCTTCGGCCTGCCGCAATTGCGTTCCGATCTCGCGATACCGCGCGGCTTGACGGGCCTGACGGGCCAATTGCCCCAATTGGGCAGCCAATTGTTCCAAAACATCGTCAACCCGTGTCAGGTTTGTCTCGGTCCCTTTCAACTTCAACTCAGCTTCGTGACGTCGCTGATACAGGCCCGAGATCCCTGCAGCTTCTTCCAAAATGCGACGGCGCGCCTTAGGTTTGGCATTAATCAGTTCAGAGATTTGCCCCTGACGCACCAACGCCGGAGAATGTGCACCTGTCGATGCATCAGCAAACAACATCTGAATATCACGTGCCCGAACGTCCTTGGAATTTGCCTTATAGGCACTGCCCACATCTCGCGTGATCCGGCGGACGATTTCCAAATTGTCACTATCGTTGAACCCCGACGGCGCCAGACGTTCCGAGTTGTCCATCAACAACGTGACTTCTGCAAAGTTGCGCGCAGGACGCGTCGCTGCCCCTGCAAAAATCACATCTTCCATGCCCCCGCCCCGCATCGCCTTGGGGCGGTTTTCTCCCATTACCCAGCGCAGCGCCTCAAGCAAATTGGACTTTCCACACCCGTTTGGACCGACAACACCCGTCAGCCCATCCGCAATGATCAAGTCAGTGGGGTCAACAAAGCTTTTGAAGCCGGTCAGTCTGAGTTTGGAGAAACGCACGTGTGAGCCTCTGTGATTCCTGAGACTCGCAAGCCTGCGCGGTGCGTTACCTGTCTGTCAACGGTGAAGACGCTTCATCTGGGGCTTTTCACTCAATATCCCACAAGATGTGGCAAAATCAGGGTCACATCGGGTCGCAGTCAATATCAGATCCATCTGACCATGCCTGTTTCTTTAGTTTGATGTCCCCGCCGATGCAATCAAACCGCAACGTGGCCGCAGGCAATGCCCAATCCCGTGATCTGGCATCGCATGACAAAACACCGGTGGTAACTGATTGATCCCCCAATACACCGACGACATCGCACCCAGAAACCTGGGCCATAGCAAACCGCGCTTTGCCCTCAATCGGTCCCAGCCGGGGCGCATATTCGCTATTGATCCGGACCGCTTCGGCCAAATCCCCGCGCACCCGAACATCAAAGAGGCTCCCGTTCACCGCAACACGTGTGACCGGGACCCCCTGAAAATGTGGGCTAGCAACGGAACACGCCGCCAACCCCAATACTGGTAACACTCTCAACATTCACCCAGCCTGACAGCAGAATCTTAACAAAGGTTTTCAGAGTTCCGCTTGACACATTCTGTATTTGGAATTTATATATATTCCATATTTTGAATACTAAAAGAGGTACTCTCAATGTCTGTGCACCGACCAGCCGATACCTACTCCCCCCTCTACTTTCTGGCCTCTCTCGGGGCTGGGGGTCTGACCGTCACTTTTTTCATGTATCTGATGTTCTGGGTCCCTCACACAGGACGACCCGTCCCCCTGCTGAGCGACATTCTGACCATTTTTGAAACCGGGCCTGTAACGCTTAAAATCGCAGCCCTCATCGCCATGCTTGGAATCGCAAGCTTTGCCATTCTCAACGTTGCTCTGCTGGTTTGGAACCTTCGCGCCTACAGCGCGTTTCGCCAGACCGAGGCGTATAACACCTTGATGCAATCCAACGGTCAAAGCGCCACGCTTGCGATGCCGCTTGCGATGGCCATGACCGTCAACGCGATGTTTATAGTTGGCCTCGTCTTTGTTCCCGGACTCTGGAGCGTTGTGGAATATCTGTTCCCCCTCGCTGTGCTTGCCTTTCTCGGTATTGGCACTCTTGCCTTGATCCAAACCGGTAATTTTCTTGGCCGCGCCCTGACCCACCCCGAGGCCTTCTCGATCGAAGGGCACAACTCCTTTGCTCAGATGATGCCCGCGTTTGCTCTGTCGATGGTGGCCGTGGGGTTGGCCGCCCCCGCCGCCATGAGCCACACCCCAGCCATCATTGGCCTGTCCCTCGTTGCGTCGACCTTTTTTGCCATCGCCGCGGTCATCTATGCGCTGTTTGCGGCGATCACCGGCCTGAACGCAATGCTGACCCACGGCACTGCGCGTGAGGCAGGTCCGACCCTGATGGTAATTATCCCAATCATGACGGTTCTGGGCATTTTGTCTCTGCGCCAAACTCATGGCTTGGACGGTCTTGGCGATGGGCACACCGCCGCCTCTGACACGTTTCTGTTCCTGACCCGCTTGCTATCAATCCAATTGGTGTTCCTGGGTCTTGGACTGGTCGTACTGCGTCGTCAGAATTACTTTGCCGATTTCGTTTTCGACTCAAAAACATCACCCGGTTCTTATGCATTGGTCTGCCCCGGTGTAGCCCTTTCAGTGCTCATCCAGTTCTGGGTGAACAAGGGTTTGGTTGGTGCCGGCCTGCTGGACAAGTTCTCGCCAACCTATTGGGCAATCACACTGATTGCGCTCGCCCTGCAGGCGGCCATGGTTACACTTGTCTTACGCCTGAACCGCCAGCACTTTGGCCGCCCCAAAGGCCATGCCGCTGTGCCAGCGGAATAGCGAAACTTGGGATAGGCCACTTAGGCCTGTCCCACCTTTGCTGCTGTGATTAGCCGTCCGAGCCGTGCCATCCCCTCAGCAATCATCGTCTCATCCGCACAGGAAAAACTAAGGCGGATCGAATTGCCGCCAGATCCATCCGCAAAAAAAGCCCGGCCCGGAACAAAGGCCACTTTCTCGGTCTGAAGCGACCGGGCAAGCAGATCAGCCCCATCCAGTTCGGCTGGCAATGTCACCCAAACGAACATGCCGCCCTCGGGCTTGGTCCACTGCACCCCCTTAGGCATAAAACGGTCCAACGCCTGCAACATCGCATCACGCCGCCGCCGATACACATCCCGCACCCCGGCGACATGGGCATCAAATCCCCCTTCGGCGACGCGGTGTATGGCCATCTGATTGATCGTGGCGGAATGCAAATCGGCGGCTTGCTTCATCAACACCAACTGTTTGATAACCGGCGTCGCAGCAACCACCCAGCCCACGCGCAGCCCCGGTGACAATGTCTTGGAAAAGCTGCCGCAATAGATCGTCCGGCACGCCTCGATTGATCCCTTCTGCGCCTGTTCCAAAGCCAGAATCGGCGGGACAGGCGCTCCGTCATAGCGCAATGATTGATAAGCCGCATCTTCAATCACGGCGCAATCCAATGCGTCCGCGAGCTGTAATACCCCCTCACGGCCCTGCCGATCTACTGTTTCCCCTGTTGGGTTGGCAAAGTCCGCTGACAGATATGCAAACTTCACCTGACCTCCAGTAGCCGCGGCCTTGCTCTGGTAATCCTCAGCGGCGCGATTGCCGTTTATGCTCAACTGGTCAAATGCCGGTTCATACGCGTTGAACGCAGCCAAGGCACCCAAATATGTAGGCCACCCAACAAGCGCTGTATCCCCGGGGGACAGAAACAGTTTGCCCAAGTAGTCCAACGCCTGCTGCGAGCCAGAGGTGATCATGATGTTATCAACCGAACAGGTCACCCCATTGCGGGCCATTTCCGAAACGATCCACTCCCGCAGCGGAAGATATCCTTCACTGACGGAATATTGCAGAGCTTGGGCGTTCCCCTCTAACGCATCCGTAAACGCCTGCCCAAAAGCTTGCGTCGGGAACAAAGCGGGATCTGGGATGCCTCCTGCAAATGACAAAATACCGGGTTGATCCAACAACTTGAGCAACTCCCGGATTTCCGACGCTTTCTGGCGTGAAACCCGGGTGGCAAAATTCTCTTCAAAACGCATGTCAGTCCTCCTGGCTTTCTAAACATGTCTCAATTCAACCTCTCTCCGCAATTAAGTCAATAATATTGACCTTTTATTGCAACAATGTGATCAGGTCATAATCTCTGACCTTTCAGCCTCTTGCGGTACCCCCCAAACTCGTGGTCATATGTTCTTACCAATATGTGCGAGCTCCACATGCCTTTCCAAAAAGTCCACCCCGAGAAGCTTTCGACCTCGGTCGTCCGTCAAATTGAGCAACTAATTCTACGGGGCATCCTGCGCCCCGGCGAACGGTTGCCCGCCGAGCGGGAACTGTCCGAACGGCTTGGCGTGTCCCGCCCAAGCCTGCGCGACGCCGTATCCGAATTGCAGGAACAAGGGTTGCTCACCGCAAAAGCAGGATCAGGGATCTTTGTGGCCGAGGTTTTGGGGTCTGCCTTTTCCCCTGCTCTGACGCGTTTGTTTCGCACCCATGATGAGGCAGTGTTTGATTACCTGTCATTTCGGCGCGACATGGAAGGATTGGCGGCAGAACGCGCGGCGCGCCTTGGGTCAGCCAGTGACCTCAAGGTGATCCAAGCCATCTTTGACAAGATGGTCGCTGCCCCCGCCAACAGCGATGAAGAGGCGCGACTGGATGCGCAATTTCACATGGCGATCATTGAGGCCGGTCATAACGTCGTCATGCTGCACATGATGCGATCCATGTTCGATTTGCTAAGCCAAGGCGTGTTCTACAATCGCAAGATCATGTTCGATCAGCGCACAACGCGCGCGGCTATTTTGGACCAACACAGAGCTATCAACGACGCCCTGCAGGCCCGCGACCCGGAGGCAGCGCGAAATTCCGTACAAAATCACCTGAGTTTCGTACAAAGCTGCCTCGCGGACCAGCAAGCAGCAGAACGCAACGAGGCCATTGCCCGTCTACGGCTAGAACATGAAACCGGGCAGTCCTAGGTCACCCGCTTGCTCAGCATCTCACGGTGCAGCAGATATAACGCTGATCCAACAATCACTACGGCTCCGGAGATCGTAAATAGGTCAGGAACTTCGTCAAAGATCACGAAGCCTAAAAGACTGGCGTAGATGAGCTGCATGTATTGGATGTTCCCGATCACGCTCGCCTCGGCCAGGCGGAGCGCCTTTACTCCGAACCACTGCCCGCCTGTAGCTATGACACCCATGGCAAGCAAAAATGAAAATCCGATCAAATCTGGTGTCTTCCAAAACCACGGCAACGGTATCGCAGCGAGAACCCCAACAAAAATCGATTGATAGGCCGGCAAAGTAGCCGTCGATTCCGTCTGCGAAAGCTTACGAACCGAAATCACCGCCACCGCAGCCCCCATCGCACCAGCAATCGGAATGAACGCATTCCAATCCGCGACTCCACCTGTTCCGGGTCGCATAATGATAACCACGCCTAAGAAGCCCGCGCAAATCGCCACCAACCTTTGTGCTCCGACGCGCTCTCTCAGGATCTGTGCTGACAACAACGCGACAAAGAACACTTGCACAAATCCCAGCGTTATCGCTGTCGTCAGCGGCAATACAGCCACCGCCCAAATCCCCGACGATAGGGCGACAAACGCCCCAACCAAACGGATAGCGTGCCAACCGGGATGATGGGTTTTTAGGCTTTCTGGAAAACTGGCAGTGATCGCTGGCAGGGCCGACATGAACACCACGATCTGGCGAAAGAACAGGATCTGCAGGACATGGTATTCCGTGACTGCGATCTTGGCCATCGCCCCAGTGACCGCGAACAACCCGGTCGCAAGTAACGCCCACAAAATCCCCCGCACGTTGTTGGACGGCGCGTTGCATGCGCCAAAACCTGAAACACCTTTGGTCATGAAGGACCCCACTTGTGGTTGGTAAATGAAACTGGTACCATGGTACCAATATGTAAGTAAAGGAGTCTCAATGCCCCCCGAACCTAAAAAGATCGAACGCGTGCAAACTGGTGTGCGCATCGAAAAGCGCGTCCTAAAAGTTCTTAAGGCGGTTGCCGAAAAGCATGACATCGGCCTCGGTGACTTGATCGAAGGCATCGTCCTACACAGTTTCGAAGGACGCCCCCCGTTTGGCGAAGACACACTTGCCTTCATTCAACAGATGCGTTTGGCCTACGGACTCGACCTGACTGCTGAAGACAGCCACACCCTTGCTGAAGAGGGCTAACCCATGTTGCTGGAATGGGATTTCTGGGTTTTTGTTGCTGCACTCAGTGTTGCCGCCTTTACCCCTGGCCCCGGATTGGCCGCCATCGTTGCCACTACGCTTGCAACCGGCGCCCGCAAGACGCTTTGGTTCTGTGCCGGAGTAATCGTTGGCGATCTGGTCTGGCTCTTGCTCTCTATCAGTGGCCTTGCCGTAATCGCTCAGAAAATCCCACTGATTTTCCAGTGCATCAAATGGGCCGGGGTTGCTTACCTGATCTATCTCGCATGGAAAATCTGGTCCTCGCCTGTAGCGATGGGAACCGGCGCCGCCATGACACGTGAAAAAAGCAACCTTGCCCGCGTGCTCGCAGGGTTCTCTGTGACAATGGGCAATCCGAAGGCGATGCTGTTTTATTTGGCGTTGCTCCCAAATCTGATCAGCCCAGAGCACATGTCGGGTCCTTTGATCCTATCGCTCTGCCTTGCGGTGGTCTGTGTTTTAGGAGGGGTCTTTGCTTTTTATATGCTGGCCGCGCAACAGGCCCGGAACAAGATGAAGAACTCAAAAACCGTACGCCGCTTTAATCGCCTGACCGCTACCGCGCTTGGGGGAGCTGCAATCTGGATCGCCGGTAAATAGTACCGAAACCAAAAAACCCGGCCACAAGGGCCGGGTTTTCTGAATTACAGGGAACACAAAGCTTAGTGCAGCTTGGTGTTCACTTCGTCGATAGCCGCATCAATCAGCTTGTTCGCTTCTGTTGCGGTCATCTGCTTGGCGATCACTTCATTGGCAGCCGCGATAGCAATGGTAATTGCTTGATCCCGGACTTCCTTCACTGCCGAAGCTTCTGCCGAAGCGATCTGGTCCTGAGCTGCGGCCAGACGGCGCGCAATTGAGGCTTCCAGTTCAACTTTTGCCTGCTCGGCCGCCAGTTTGGCGTCCTCGCCTGCAGCAGCAACAATCGCGTCTGCTTGAGTCTGCACTTCTTGCTGCTTGCGCTCATAAGAGGCCAACAGGGTCTGTGCTTCTTCACGCAGGGTGCGGGCTTCGTCCAACTCCGACTGAATTCCGGTTGCCCGGTTATCCAGAGCGCCACCAATCATGCCGGGCACTTTGAAGTAGAACAGAACGCCGATGAAGACGAAGAATGAAATCAGGACAACAAAGTCAGTGTTGCCCAGCGAAACGAATGGACCGCTTGCTGCAAGCGCGGGGCTTGCAAAACCAGCAGCCAGGATAAGGGCGAGAGTATTGCGCATGTCTCTTATCCTTTCACTCGGGCTTGAACCGCTTTTGCGACCCCTGCCTCATCTGCAGCACCACCCAACGCGGTGACGATTTCACCGGCTGTGTCAGTTGCGACAACTTTGATGCTGTCCAACGCACCGGCACGGATATCAGCAATTGCCTTTTCCGATTCAGCAGTTTTCGCAGCAATCTCAGCGTCCGCTTTGGCGATGGCTTCGTCCAGACCAACCTGGATTTCGGCACGTGCCTCGGCTGCGATACGCTGTGCTTCCGCACGGGCATCGGCAAGCGCTTTGTTGTACAGTTCTTCCGCTTCAACCGCTTTGGCCTTCAGGTCCTCAGCAGCAGCGATGTCGTTCGTGATAGTCCCCTGACGCTCGGCCAGAATGGCCCCGATACGGGGCAAAGCGACGCGCGACAGGATCAAAAAGATCACGACAAGCGTGACCACGAGCCAGAAGATCTGGTTGCCCATCCACTCTCCGCAGAGTTGGGGCATACCGACCGCGCTGCCACCTGCATCAATGCAAGAGCTCACGAAGTCATTGGTCTCAGTTGCCATGTCGGTCTCCTTGGAAACTTTGCTTACATCAGGCAGCGCATGAAGTCATGCCCTGCCTGACCGTAAGGATGTTGGTTCCCGAAGGTCTTAGACAGCGAACATCAGCAGCAGAGCGACCAGGAACGAGAAGATGCCCAGTGCTTCTGCAAACGCGATACCAATGAACAGGGTCGCTGTTTGGCTGGCGGCTGCCGATGGGTTGCGCAGAGCGCCGGCCAAGAAGTTACCAGCTACGTTACCAACACCGATAGCGGCTGCGCCGGAACCGATTGCTGCCAGGCCTGCGCCGATGTGTGCGAGATCGCCTTCCATGAGATTTCTCCTTACGATGGGAAGTTGAATAAGAAATAGTTAGAGTTCAAAACCTTAGTGCGACGGATGCAGAGCGTCCTTGAGATACACACAGGTCAGAATGGTGAACACGTAAGCCTGGATAAAGGCTACGAGAATTTCGAGACCGTACATTGCAGTGATGGCTGCGATAGATACGGGTGCGATGGCGCCAATTGCGGCGAAGCCAGCGAAAACTTTAATCACGGCGTGCCCGGCCATAACGTTACCCGCCAAACGAATGGAGTGGCTAACGGGGCGCACGAAGTACGAGATCAGTTCGATGATCGCCAGAATTGGACGCAGAGCCAAAGGCGCGCTGCCAACCCAGAACAAGCCCAGGAATGCGGCGCCGTTTTTGACAAAGCCCAGCACGGTCACGGTCAAGAAGACGGCCAGTGCGAGAACTGCTGTCACAGCAAAATGCGATGTAGTGGTGAACGACATGGGCAGCAAACCCAGAAAGTTGGCTGATACGATGAACATGAAAAGCGTCATGACATAAGGGAAATACTTCACCCCTTCTTTGCCACAGATGTCTTCCAGCATCTTGTAGATGAAGCCGTACGCCAATTCCGCGATCGACTGTGTCCGTGTAGGAACAACCGCACGCTTGGACGTGCCCAGAACCAGCAGCGCAATAATGGCTACGATGGAAAGAGCCAACCACAAGGTCACGTTGGTCGGGGTGTACCAGGCAATTGCACCGTCACCAAACAATGGCTTAACGATGAACTGATCCATCGGGTGGAATACCAGGCTGCTTCCCTCGGCGGCTGATGCGTCGCTTGCCACGTTCTAGTCCCTCTCGTCTCTCTCGGCCTCTTCGGCCAATTTCTTCTCTTGGATCTCTTGCGCGCTGCGGAGCATTGTCTTCACCCCGGCTGCAAGCCCCAGCATTACAAACAGCACCATGAAGATGGGCAGCGTTCCTAACCAAAGGTCCAGCCCGTATCCGATGCCAAAGCCGATCCCAAGACCGGCGACTAATTCAATTACCATTCTCCAGGCCAGATTGGCTTGGGAATAGTGTTCGTCAGCGCGAGGCGTCGGCTCTTGCAACTTTTTGGCCGCTGAGATCCGCGCCTCAAGCTGCGTCATGCGCTGCTTTTGGTGGTCATCAGTCAACGGACATTCCTCATGCTGTCTTGGGGATGGTGCTAAGGGTCTGGGCCCTCAGAGTCAACGACCGTAATGGCGCAACTGAAGACATTGTAACACATTGAAAATAAACGATTCTGAGACAGTCATTTTGCCACCGGTCAACCTGCCGCAGCCCCTGTTTGCGCCAACACCCCCGAATTCCCATATTCAACCAAAAGGTTGATTAACCCTCAGAGCAGGGCCAGCCCCGCAAATCAGCTGTCTCATCCAGAAACCATTCGCGAAAGGCGCGCACCGCTTTGCGACGCCTGATTTGCGTGCCCTGAACCAGTCGCATCGCGCCCTCGCGCAGGCCAATATCGAAACACGGCTCCAAACGGCCTGCCTGACAATCATTCACTGCACATTCCGCTCCGCCCAAATAGACCCCGTGCCCTTGCACAGCGGCCTCGATCGCCAGACTGGTTCCCATTCGCCACCGCTCTTCTGGAATGATGCCGTCGTTCAAACCAGCCAACCGCCCCCAGCGTTGCCAAACTTCAGACTCGCGGTCTTTGTACCGGCGGTAATTCAGCACCTCTGCCGGATCAGACCACCCCTGCGGTCGCAACCCGGGGGCCGCATACACATAGAGCGGCGTATCGCTAATCAGATCTGACGGCGCATCCAACGTTCCGCGAAACGCAAAGCGAAGGGCAAGGTCCGCCTCATACCGCTCCACATCGGCAAGGGCATCGCTGGCTTCCACCCGAACCTCGACATCGGGGAACTGATCATAAAACCGCGCCAGCCGGGGCAACAGAACCTTGCGCGCGAATAACGGCTCGCTGCTGATCGTAATTTGCCCCTCAGGGATTTCGCCCAACTCTTCGGTCGCGTCCGAGATCAGATCCAGCGCCGCAGTCACGCGCAACAGGTAACTACGGCCCGCCTGACTCAACTCCAGCCCCCGTGGCAGATCGCGAAACAAGGCAACGCCCAGACGATCCTCGAGTCCCCGCACATGGCGACTGATCGCGGAATGGCTCACCGACAGCTCCTCGGCGGCCCTGCTAAAGCTTTCGTGCCGCCCAGCCGCTTCGAAGGCGCGCAGAGCGTTAAGGGGAGGAAGAGGACGTCCCATATCATACCTGTGCTTTTTTTGCACATGACACGTTAAGCAATTGATTTTGTCAACCGCGCGCACATCACCCATATAAACATGGAAATCAAACGTAAGGAGACGCGCCATGACCATGACATCATACACAATGATACGTGTGAAAAACGAAACCATCTGGCACAAGCTGCGCGTCTTTCTTTCCAACAGGCTTTCCAACAAGCCGCGCGAATTGGGTACCGGGGACCTGCCCCCTACCGAAAAAATGGCCAACGACATTGGCCTGTCACAATTCGACCGGGATCTCAGACGCCATCAGTTCCCATCCCAGACCCAACGCCACCCCATGCTCTGAACCCTTTCGGCCAAGCGCTGAGCAGGGTAAGACGGTTCTATGTCCGATGCCCTTGATACTGTTTTTGCAGCGCTTGCCGATCCAACACGCCGCGCCATCCTCGCCATGTTGCTCGAGGATGACATGGCCGTGACCGATGTGGCTGAACCTTTTGAAATGTCGTTGGCGGCCATTTCAAAGCATCTGGTGATACTGACCCGCGCAGGGTTGATCGCTCAGGAAAAACGCGGCCGGGTGAAATGGTGCAAATTGCAACCCGACGCCATGCGCGCGGCGTCGGTCTGGATGCAGGGCTTTGGTCAATTCGAACCTGTGAACCTAGATGCGTTCGAACGGTTCTTGGAGGAAGAGCTGGATCAACCCCAGCCCTAACCAACACATCACGGGCCACCGTCAAGCGGCCCGCGACAGTATCCAAGATGCGATCAGTGCCGCTTAGTTCGTACGCTTTGCTTTGGAAGAGCGCATCACGCCGCCGTTGCCAGTCAGCCGCAGGCTATGGCCATTTTCCAACAGCTCGAAATCCGCCTTGTCCAGCTCACCTTTCCAGCCCTGCTTGGATCGCGTCAGCGCCGACGTTTCAGATCCATCCGACAACCGGCTCCAAACCATTTCAGTGCAATCTGCGTTCACAGTGAAATCGCCATAGATCCCGTGATCATTAAAGGAATAAGCGCCGCCAGCCCACGCGCAGGCTTCATCAGCAACAGCAGACGTTGTGGCAAGACCCAAGGTCATAGCAGTCAATACAAAGAGAGATTTCATAAGAGTATCCAATACAAAAGAACGACAAACTGCACAAAGCCTAGCCGATCCCTCAAACCCATCCCAGCCAAAAGACGTCTGGATTAAGCAGATGTGATCAGGTGTCCTGCACAGCCTGAGTTGCGGGTTCCCCTGCGGGCTCTAACAACATAATCAAAGCAATCACTGTCATCACAATGCCGATCAGAACCAGCCCTGTCGGCGCCCCATTGCCCAGAGCCATCTCCCAGATAATGACCCAAGTCGGTGTCAGGTAAGTATAAGCCATCACCTTGGCCGATGGCAGATGCAGCGTCGCAAACTGCAACAACACAAAGGTCGCTGCGCTGGCGAACAAAGCCACGTAAAACAGACCGATCCACACGATCATCGGCAGGTTCAGCCAATCGGTAGCCCAGATATCGTTCCAGCCGTACACAACCAAAATCAGACACCCCGCCACCATCATGCCAAAACTGAACACCACCGCAGGCTCTCCGCGGTTCAGTTTACGCACCATAGGCGTGTAGATCGCGTGGGCCGCACAGCCCCAGAAATAGATGATTTCACCCTGCCCAATTTCAAACGCGCGCAACGCCGCGAAATCTGCTCGAAAGATCACCCAGAGTGCCCCAGCCGCCCCAATCGCCAAGGCCAACGCCATCCAAGGTGTTGTGACCTGTCGCAACAAAACCCACCCAGCAATCGCCGCCATGATCGGCGTCAGCGTAAACACGGCCGCCGCACTGACTGGCGGTGCCGTTTTCAATCCCTCGAACATCAACACGAAATAGACCGCGAACAGCCCGCCCAGAATCACATAGCGCCATGGCGCGCGCGCAGCGCTGCGCGGCAACCCCGTGGTCGCCAAAGCAACGCCACCAATCACAACCGCCGCTATCGCAAACCGCGCCGCGTTCAAGGCCAACGGTGCAATCTCATTCGCGACCAAAGATCCGAGCGAAAAGCTGCCCGCGACCAATGCGGAAAAAGACAGCATCGCCAAATGGCCACGTGTTTGTGGGGTCATAGGGACCATCCTTTGGATCGTTCTTTAATGAATTTGAGAAAGGTCTGAACCTTGGTGGTGCGATGCAGATCCACATGCGTCACCAACCACAGGGTGCCTGCCCAATCCGGCTGTGGAGCCATGACCTCAACCAAATTCGCGTGACGCTCCGCCTCCCACTTGGACATGAAGCCGATGCCAGCCCCCGCCAGAACCGCCTCTTGCATGGTGAACCCGTTGGAACAGCGAAAGGTGATCGCCTCGGCAGGGACATGCGCGCGCAGCCACCGCGTAAACGGCGCGCGGCTGTTTTCATCGTCATTGCCGATGAAAAAGTGCTTGCTGAATTCTTCGAACCCATTCGGTTGCCCGTGACGGGCGATATAGTCAGCGCTCGCGTACAAGCCCACGTTATGCTCCAAAAAGGGTTGCACAACATTGTCGGGTTGATCAGGCGCAGCGCCCGCCCTGATCGCCACATGCGCCTCGCCATATTCCAAACGAAACAAGCGATCCCCAGTCAGGTAGCGTACAATCAGTCCCGGATGTTCACGTTGGAAGTCCGCCAGGGCCGACACAAGCAACGGGGCAAAAGACGCCAGCGAAGTGACCACCAGCTCGCCCGAGACATCATCCCCCTGCCCTTTGAGTCGTCCAACCAACTGACTGAATTGGTCGTCCGTGGCCTGGGCGACACGCAACAGATCCTTACCGGCCTCGGTCGGTGTGTATCCCCGCGCATGGCGCTGAAACAGTTTTACCGCCAAGCGTGCCTCGATCGCATCAATATGTCGGATCACAGTTGCATGATGCACCCCCAGAACCTCGGCAGCGCCACTGACGGTTCCCATCCGCGCGACCTGATACGCGGTCCGCACCTCATCCCAGTTGTCCATCACATCAATACCTTTGTGCAAAAATCAACACTCAATGTTGATATACGGGCGTTGTGTTCGAATTTGCAATAACCAATTCTCTGACACAGCGAAATCATAACCTCAAGGTTCCCCAATGACCCGTACCATTCTGCACATCGACACCTCTGCCCGCCGCCAGAATTCCACCACCCGTGACCTGACGGCTCAGATCGTCTCTCACCTTGCCCCGTCACGGATCATCCGTCGTGATCTGGCCACGCCGCTCCCTCTTTTGACCGAAGACTGGGTCAATGCCAACTTCACTCCAGTCGATCAGCGTGACGAAGTTCAGCGCGACCTTCTCTCGCTTTCGGACGCCTTGGTCAACGAAATCAAACAGGCCGACACCCTCGTCATCGGCCTGCCGATGTATAACTTCGGCGCCCCTGCAAGCTTTAAGGCCTGGGTCGATCTGATCGCCCGCGCCGGGGTAACATTCCAATACACTGCCGAGGGCCCCCAAGGTCTGCTGACGGGCAAGCGCGTGGTCGTGGCCATCGCAACCGGCGGTGTTCCCGTCGGATCTGATTACGATCACCTGTCCGGCTATATCCGCCAGATCATGGGCTTTATCGGATTGACGGATGTTGAATTTATCTCGGCCGAGGGCATGTCCACGGACCCTGAAACGGCCCTGACCGCTGCCAAAGCCGCCGTTGCTGCGCTGGCCGCTTAATCGAAGGCTGGCCCGCTGTTCTGCGGGTCAGCTTTTTTATTGGCTTGTGGCCTCTGGTTAGATCCAAACCACGTCACAGCCGATTTTGTCGAAAAACCGCAACACATCCACGCGTGTCATCACCACGGTGCGATCGTTGACCAATGGATGCATACAAATCACATCCGCATCCTGCGCCGCGGCATCCATGTAAAAGGTCACGCCGTTTTCGACGCCTGTGATCATCGCCAGCGGACTGACCGCACCCGGGCGGATGCCAAGGTTCTGCAGCAGCCGATCTGCCGAGCCAAACGACAGATTACCGATCCCCAGCTCTGCCCCCAGCGCCTTTAGATCAATGTCGCGACTCTGTTCCAGCGTTACCAGGTGATTGCGCTTTTTCTTATCCCGCAGGTACAGATTCTTGATCCGCAACGCCGTTTCGCCGGGCACCAGAAACTGCGCCTCAACCGCTTTGGCATCTTCGACGGTGCGTAGCGGCACGTGTTCGTGTAGCCGGTACGCCAGCCCCCACTCGTCCAAACGCGCCAACAGTGCGTCGGAGCTGATCGGCAATGTGTCTTGATATACAGAAGAGGCGTCCATGAGAGATCTCTATAGTGAAGGTCTGATCGAACTCTCGCCTACCACACCAAGCGTCAGACGCAAATTCCGAGGCTGCCCTCAACTCGTAAAAGTGTAGAATTCTTGCACATACTGAATGTAGCCATTGGTGAACATCTCGGCCTTTTCGCGCACATCTGGTCCTTTTCGCTTTATGATGCCCCATTTTTTCACCTCAAAAAAATGGGTTGTACCATCACCACGAGCGGATCCCGGAAGCTCACCCTTGGGTTTACGGAGGATTGGCTTTTCATGTGCAAAGTTGGACCCAGCTCTTGCTTTTAGGCTAATGATTGTCATCGACACCACAACAGCCACACATAGGCTCAATAAATTCATCTAAATAACTAGGTTGTACCCCACATCCTAATGTCTATGCATGGCCGCCATGTCAGGCAAGGAGCTCAGCTTGACTCATGCACGCATTCGGCGTAACTCCTGCCCAAACATCCGGAAGAATTACCCCTTCCGGTCCCTTGAGTCGTTCAGGGATCGCCCTCCACCAGCGTGTTACGCCCGTGGGGGTAAACTTGTATGGCTCTCCGGTTTGGTGCCTCTGCGCCAATCGGGACAATTGAGAACTGAACCGACGCCTCTTAAGTAGGGGACGTCATACCCCAACCCGGCTGAGGAGGCCGAAGGCATGTTTGAAAATCTATCCGAACGCCTCTCTGGCGTCTTTGATAAGCTGACAAAGCAAGGCGCGCTCTCCGAAGAGGACGTCAAAACTGCCCTGCGCGAAGTCCGTGTTGCCCTGCTTGAGGCGGACGTCTCGCTGCCGGTTGCGCGTGATTTTGTCAAAAAGGTTCAGGAACAAGCCACCGGTCAGTCCGTCACCAAATCAATCACGCCAGGTCAGCAGGTCGTCAAGATCGTGCACGATGCGCTGGTTGATGTGCTCCGCGGCGACGAAGATCCCGGTGCGCTGAAAATTGACAGCCCCCCCGCTCCGATCCTGATGGTCGGCCTGCA
Source organism: Phaeobacter sp. NW0010-22 (assembly GCF_040365955.1). Taxonomy (NCBI): domain Bacteria; kingdom Pseudomonadati; phylum Pseudomonadota; class Alphaproteobacteria; order Rhodobacterales; family Roseobacteraceae; genus Phaeobacter; species Phaeobacter sp. NW0010-22. The sequence goes on along the minus strand of NZ_BAABWT010000011.1, from coordinate 84,445 downwards.
GGGTGGTGGTAAGACCACAACAACCGGTAAACTTGCCAAGCGTCTGAAAGAAAAAGAGGGCAAAAAGGTCCTCATGGCGTCCTTGGACGTTTATCGCCCTGCGGCGATGGATCAGCTCAAGGTGCTGGGTACACAGATCGGTGTGGATACCCTGCCGATCGTTCCCGGCCAAAAACCTGTCGACATCGCCAAACGTGCCAAACAACAGGCGTCGCTGGGTGGCTATGACGTCTACATGCTGGACACCGCCGGTCGTCTGCACATTGACGAGCTTCTGATGCAAGAGGTCGAAGATGTCCGCAACGTTGTCACCCCGCGCGAAACCCTGCTGGTGGTCGATGGCCTGACTGGTCAGGTCGCAGTCGAAGTTGCCGAAGAATTCGACAACAAAATCGGTATTTCGGGCGTTGTTCTGACCCGGATGGACGGCGACGGCCGCGGTGGTGCGGCCCTGTCCATGCGCGCCGTGACCGGCAAGCCGATCCGTTTTGTCGGTTTGGGCGAAAAGATGGACGCCATCGAAACCTTTGAACCTGATCGGATCGCCGGTCGGATCTTGGGCATGGGCGACATCGTAGCGCTGGTCGAAAAGGCGCAGGAAACCATCGAGGCCGAGCAGGCCGAAAAGATGATGAAGCGCATGATGAAGGGTCAGTTCAATATGAACGACCTGAAAATGCAGCTTGAACAGATGCAGCAGATGGGCGGCATGCAAGGCATGATGGGCATGATGCCCGGCATGGGAAAAATGGCCAAACAGGTCGAAGAGGCCGGACTGGATGACAAGGTCATCAAACGTCAGGTGGCCCTGATCCAATCCATGACCAAACGCGAACGCGCCAATCCACAATTGCTGCAGGCCAGCCGCAAAAAGCGGATCGCCAAAGGCGCTGGCATGGAAGTCAGCGACCTGAACAAGCTTCTGAAAATGCACCGCCAGATGGGCGACATGATGAAGAAGATGGGCAAAATGGGCAAAGGTGGCATGCTCAAACAAGCCATGAAGGGCATGATGGGCAAAGGCGGCGCGCCTGCTGATATGGCAAGCATGGCACAAGGCATGGACCCCAAAGCGCTGGAAGCGGCGGCAAAAGCCATGGGCGGTCGCGGCGGTCTTCCCGGGCTGGGCGGCGGCATGGGCCTGCCATCTGGCCTCAGCGGTTTCGGCAAAAAGAAGTAACATGATCCAGATCCCCACCATATCGACCCCGCGCCTGACGTTGCGCCCGCTCGAAGCCCGCGATTTTGCGAGTTTCGCGGATTTCTTTGCGTCGGACCGGTCGAAGTTTGTGGGTGGTCCCGCCACGGCCGAACAAAGCTGGCGCATGCTGGCGGGCGAGCTCGGCCATTGGCAACTGCGCGGCTATGGCCGCTGGGCAGTTGAAGAAACCGCAACCGGTAAGCTGGCTGGTGTGATCGGCCCGTGGAACCCCCATGGCTGGCCCGAACCCGAACTGGGTTGGGACCTGATGAACGGGTTCGAAGGCAAAGGCTATGCCACCGAAGCGGCCCTTGCCGCCCGTGAATACGCATATGACACCCTTGGCTGGACCACAGCGATCAGCCTTGTCGCCCCTGAAAACAACGGCTCTCGCAGCGTCGCCAAACGCATGGGCGCCACGTACGAGGGACTTTTTGACCACGAACGTCACGGTACGCTCGAAATCTGGCGCCATCCCGCGCCCGACGATTTGACCGCTGGCGGCATGGAGGCCTACGCATGATCGACCTTCAAATCCCTCTGCTCACCACCGAACGGCTTGTGCTGCGCGGCCCGGACGACAGCGATTACGAAAACATCGCCACCTTCTTTGAGGATGCGGATCGCAGCTGGGGCTTTGGTGGCCCGTTGGATCGCACCGGTGCATGGCGCTGGTTTGCCAGCATGATCGGCCACTGGGCATTGCACGGTTACGGGTTTTGGATGATCGAAACCAAAGAGGGCGACCTGGTTGGCTTTGTTGGTATCTGGTACCCCGAAGGCTGGGCTGAGCCTGAACTGGGGTGGGTCATGCTCGAATCCGGCGAAGGCAAAGGCTACGCCTACGAGGCCGCCGTCCAAATCCGCCGCTTCGCCTATGAAGTGTTGGAATTCGACACACTTTGTTCCTACATCCTGCCCGGCAACACCCGCTCGGTCGCGCTGGCCGAACGTATGGGTGCGTGGCACGAGGGAGACATCGAAAATGTCAGTCACGGTCGCGAGATGGTGTATCGCCACCCCGCAGCCAAAGACCTGCCCGGAGTCATTGTATGACGCCGGACGTGACCATCCCCACCCTTGAAACCAAGCGGTTGATCCTGCGTGGCCCCGAGCCGCAAGATTATCCAGATTTCAAAGCGACGTTTACCAGCTATCGCGCCCGTTTCATGGGTGGTCCGCTGAACGCGTATGAATCCTGGATGCTCTATGCTGCTGAAATCGGCCATTGGCAGATCCGCGGCTATGGGATGTGGATGATCCACGACAAGGTAACCGATGAAACCTACGGCATGGCCGGGGGCTGGAAACCCGCGCAATGGCCGGAGCAGGAACTCGCTTGGGTAATCTGGCCGGATGCGGCTGGTCACGGCTATGCCCTCGAGGCGGTGTCTGCCGCACGCGACTATTTTTACAGCCAACTCGGCTGGGACGGTGCGGTTAGCTACATCGACCCCAAGAACCTCGCGTCGATCCGACTGGCCGAACGTCTTGGCGCAACCAAAGACAAGACCGCGAAAACCATCGACGGCAACGACGCCGTCTATCGCCACCCCTCACCCACGCAGCTCAGTGGCTCGCAGTTGGCACATGGGATCGAAATGGAGATCGGCCATTACGCCGATCCGTTGTTCAAACCGAAAGGATGGGCCATTGACTGATTCCGTGACGCGCGCAGCTGAGCTGTTGAAAGAGCACCGCGAAAGCATCGACCGGTTGGACGCGATCCTTGTCTACACATTGGGCGAGCGCTTCAAACACACGCAGGCCGTTGGGCGCCTCAAGGCAGAACACGACCTGCCACCGTCTGACCCAGCCCGCGAAGCCTCGCAAATTGCCCGTCTCGAAGATCTGGCCAACCGTGCCGATCTGGACCCCGAATTCGCTAAAAACTTTCTGAACTTCATCATTCAGGAAGTCATCCAGCACCACAAGAAACATCAAGAATAAGACAGATGTAAGGTGGGGTTCACCCCGCCGACCAACGCCATCAAAGGAGATAACACCATGGCTATGAAAATTCGTCTCGCCCGCGGCGGTTCCAAAAAGCGCCCCTTCTATCGTATCGTTGCTGCGGACAGCCGCATGCCACGCGACGGTCGCTTCATCGAAAAGCTGGGCACCTACAACCCGCTGCTGGCAAAAGACAGCGAAGAGCGCGTGAAAATGGACATGGAACGCGTTCAGCACTGGCTGGACCACGGCGCTCAGCCAACCGAGCGTGTTGCACGTATGCTGGAAGCCGCTGGCGTCCGTGAAAAAGCTGTGCGCAACAACCCCAAGAAGGGTGCGCCAGGCAAAAAAGCCGTTGAACGTGCTGAAGAAAAAGCAGCAAAGGCCGCAGAAGCAGCCGACGCTTCTGAATAAGAAGGGCCAACTGCTTGCAGGATCAGACCTTTGGCGACGACTTTCGCACGCAGCTTGATCTGTTGATGCGGCTCCGGCGTGATGTACGCCGGTTTCGCACCGATCCGGTAGACGAGGCAGTGCTTGCGCGCTGTCTCGATGCCTTTTCCATGGCCCCCTCTGTGGGGTTGTCGGAACCTTGGCGCATTTTGCGCATCAATAGCGAAACGGCCCGCGCCGCCGCGCTTAAGAATTTCACTACCGCAAATGATCAGGCCCTGAACGGATATTCCGGTGATCAGGCCGAAACCTATAGCCGTTTAAAACTGACCGGCATGCAGGAAGCCCCTGTGCAATTGGCAATCTATTGCGATGATGGCACTGCCAAGGGGCACGGACTTGGGGCGGGTATCATGCCCGAAATGCGCCGCTATTCCGTGGTGGCTGCTGTGACGTTGTTCTGGCTGAACCTGCGCGCCCATGGCTTGGGCTTGGGTTGGGTTTCGATCATCGACCCCAAACAACTGGCCCATGACCTGGATGTCCCCAGCGACTGGCGCCTGATCGGATATTTTTGCATCGGCACGCCCGAAGCGATATCAGACACCCCTGAACTGGAGCGCGAAGGCTGGGAACACCGCCACGCCAGCCTCCCCATCGAGACCCGCTGAGGTATCCCTATGACCGAGACTCCTGAAAACGATCGCATTTGTGTTGGCGTCGTTGCTGGCTCATACGGCACTCGGGGCGAAGTGCGGATCAAATCCTACTGCGCCATCCCCGAAGACATCGAAGCCTATTCGCCGCTGACCACCGAAGACGGCCGCCAGCAAATCTCGCTGTCCCTGATCCGCGCTATAAAGAACGGGTTTTCAGCCCGACTGAGCACGGTGGAAACCAAAGAAGCCGGCGATGCCATCAAAGGGCTGCGCCTGTTCGCCAATCGCGATCAGTTGCCCCAACTGCCGGACGACGAATACTACTACACCGATCTGGTCGGGCTCGAAGTGCTGGACACCGGCGGCACCGTATTGGGTACCGTCAAATCCGTTCAGAACCACGGCGCGGCAGACCTGCTGGAACTGCAAGGCCCCAATCTCAAGGGCACGGTCTATCTTCCCTTCACGCTCGAAGCCGTACCGACGGTTGACCTGGCGGCGGGTCGTATCATCGCGGACCCACCCGAGGGGCTGTTCTGAGCCATGAATGACGAGATCAAACGCTCCGTTCCCAGCCGGTCCCATGGTCGCAAAACCATCCGCCCGACATTCAAGCCGCGCGAATTGATGACGCCAACGCCTGACTTGCATGGCGTATGGAAGGCCAAGATCCTGACCCTGTTCCCGACTGCCTTTCCCGGCGTTCTGGGCGAAAGCCTGACCGGCAAGGCGTTGCAGGATGGGCTGTGGCAGCTTGAAACCATTGACCTGCGCCGCTTTGGGCTTGGCAAACATCGCAACGTTGATGACACCCCGGCGGGGGGTGGCGCTGGCATGGTGCTGCGCGCCGACGTTCTTGGCCCCGCGATTGACCACGCGATGGACGGAATCACTGGCAACTGGCCGCTGATCTATCTGTCACCGCGCGGCAAACCGATGAACCAACAAATGATGCAGAACCTCGCCCGCGCCGACGGTGTGACCCTGCTATGTGGTCGGTTTGAGGGCGTAGATGAACGCGTCTTGCAGCATTATGGCATTCAAGAGGTTTCGCTCGGGGATTTTGTCATGACCGGCGGCGAAATCGCAGCCCAAGCCATGATCGATGCCACCGTGCGCCTGATTCCAAATGTACTGGGTAACTATGCCTCGACCGAGGAAGAAAGCTTTTCTTCCGGGCTCTTAGAGCATCCGCAATACACCCGCCCCGCAGACTGGAACGGACTGCCGATTCCCGAAGTCTTGATGTCGGGTCATCACGCTAAGATCGCTGATTGGCGCACGGAGCAATCCAAAGCCATTACCAAGGTCCGCCGTCCGGATATGTGGGATGCTTATACCAAAGCGGGTAAGCCAGAAAAATAAGGGCGCTGCGTGCGCACCAAGGCACAGGTTTACCCTTGATCCTTGCGATCAAACGCTCTACATCACCGCAAGTCTGGATTCGCTTATGCGCTCCGGGCTTTTGGTCTATTGCATCATCGTGATTCCAGTCTTCTTCGACTTCAGACTCCGCATGCACGGGCCAAGCACCAAGGAACAGACGACCTGACCTCTGGCGGGCTGCACCTGCAGGACCCGATGAAGACCAAGAGCTATCCGGCCGCATTCAATCTTCGTGGACCAACCACGAGCACAATTAGGAGAATGGCGATGAACCTGATCGCACAGCTGGAGGCGGAACAAGTTGCCGCCCTGGGGAAAGACATCCCCGACTTCAAAGCCGGTGACACCATCCGTGTTGGCTTTAAAGTAACCGAAGGCACACGTACCCGTGTTCAGAACTACGAAGGCGTCTGCATCAGCCGCAAGAACGGCCACGGCATTGCCGGTTCGTTCACAGTTCGCAAAATTTCGTTTGGCGAAGGCGTAGAGCGCGTATTCCCTCTGCACTCGACAAACATCGACAGCATCACAGTTGTCCGTCGTGGCCGCGTTCGTCGCGCCAAGCTGTACTATCTGCGCGCACGTCGTGGTAAATCCGCACGTATCGCAGAAGTCACCAACTACAAGCCCAAGTCGGGCGCTCAGGCGTAAGGATCGGCACGATGAAAAAAGACATCCACCCCGAATACCACACCATCAACGTCAAAATGACCGATGGTACCATCGTAGAGATGAAGTCGACCTGGGGCGCCGAAGGCGACCAGTTGGCTCTGGACATCGACCCCTCGGTTCACCCTGCATGGACTGGTGGCAACACCCGTCTGATGGATGCCGGTGGCCGCGTATCGAAGTTCAAAAAGAAATACGAAGGTCTGGGCTTCTAAATCACCCAAGCCGAACAAAAAACCAAAGGCTGCCTTTGCCGAGGCAGCCTTTTTTGATTTATCCCCATCCGCCCGGCACCCTGTCCTGCGGTGCACCCGAGAAAGCCAGATCCCGTGAAACAAGCCCTTGCCGATGCGCTGCAACAGCGCGGTTATGAGACCCTCACCCCCGTGCAAGAGGCGGTTGCGAACCCCGACCTCGTCGAACGCGACCTGCTGGTTTCTGCGCAAACCGGATCCGGTAAGACCGTTGCTTTTGGCTTGGCGTTGGCGCCAACCCTGTTGCGCGAAGATGAAACTTTTGGCGATGCTGGCGCCCCTCTGGCTCTGATCATTGCGCCGACGCGCGAACTTGCCCTTCAGGTGAAACGCGAATTGGCTTGGCTTTATGCCGGTGCCGGTGCGTTTCTTGCATCCTGCGTAGGTGGCATGGATATGCGTGATGAGCGCCGGGCGCTGGCCCGCGGTTCGCACATTGTCGTCGCAACGCCCGGTCGTTTACGTGACCACATCATGCGCGGCTCGATTGATCTGTCAGAAATTCGTGGCGTTGTTTTGGACGAAGCCGACGAAATGCTGGATCTCGGGTTCAGCGAAGATCTGGAATACATTCTGGGCGAATGCCCCGAAGACCGCCGCACTCTGATGTTCTCGGCAACCGTGCCGCGCGGCATTGCTAGCCTGGCACAGAAATACCAGAAAGACGCCGAACGCGTCACCACAGTTGCTGAAAGCAAACAGCACAGCGATATCGAATACCGCATGATGAGCGTCGCGCCTCATGACGCCGAAAACGCGATCATCAACGTGCTGCGCTATTACGAGGCGCCAAACGCCATCGTCTTTGCCAACACCCGTGCGATGGTGGCCCGCCTGACAACCCGTCTATCCAACCGCGGCTTCCCCGTTGTGTCCCTGTCCGGTGAATTGACCCAATCAGAAAGGACCAACGCCCTGCAGGCCATGCGCGATGGACGTGCCCGGATCTGTGTCGCCACCGACGTGGCCGCACGTGGGATCGATTTGCCCGGTCTTGATCTGGTGATCCACGCCGAATTGCCCTCGAACCACGAAACCCTGCTGCACCGATCCGGCCGGACAGGTCGTGCGGGTCGCAAAGGCGTCAGCGCCCTGATCGTGCCACCCAAGGCACGCTCCAAAGCCCAGCGTATCTTGCGGTTTGCCAAGCTGACCGCCGAAATGTGCAATGCCCCCTCGGCAGAAGAAGTCAAAGAGCGCGATGAAGCCCGCATGCTGGCCGACCCAGCATGGCAAGAGGCCGTGACCGAATCCGAACAGTCGCCCGTACAGAAGCTGACTGAACAGTTCAGCATCGAACAAATCGCGGCAGCCTACCTGCGTCTTTACCATCAGCGTCATTCGCCCCCTGAAGAGCTAAGCGCGGCTGATGCCGGGAAAGCACAAAAACCACGGGCAGCCTTTGGGCCAAGCGTCTGGTTCTCGATCACGGGCGGCCATGCTGCCGGTGCAGAACCCCGCCGCTATCTTCCCATGATCTGCAAAGCAGGCGACCTAACCAAAGACGACATCGGCGCCATCCGGGTTCAGCAGAACGAAACCTATGTCGAATTGAAGCAAGAGGCCGTCGCTGGCTTTTTGGCCAATCTCGACGGCAAGACCGAGTTGGAACCCGGCGCCGTTCTGTCCCAACTGGACAAAGCGCCTGAAATCAGCCACTCGCCACGCCCGAAATTCCAAGACAAACGCGGTGATCGCCCTGACCGGGGCCCACGACCCGATCGCGGAGATCGCAAAGATCGAGGCGATCGCGGCCCCCGCAAGGAACGCAGCGAGTGGAAAGACAAAGGCCCACGCGACGACACCCGCAAGCCGTCCCATGCGAAACCGGAACGTCCCGCGCCCTCTTCTGCTCCGATTGACTGGAATGATGCGCCGGAACCACGGCAGAAAAAACCCAAGTCAACTGGCCCCAAAAAGGGCAGTGCCGCTCCGTATAAGAAAAAAGCTGACGCACCATACAAGAAACGCGAAAAGCAGGCTGATGGGTCAGGACCAGACATCGTTGCGGAACCCTACAAAAAGCGGGCCGGAAAACCCGGTGCCAAGCCCTATGCGGGTAAATCTACAGCAGGCAAACCTTCTGGCGGCAAGCCCAAAGGCCCACCACCGCCAGCAGGCAAATCCAGCAGCAAAAAGAACAAAGCCCGCGCATCAAACACCAGCCAGCGTTTCAACCCGAATGCGGGTGGCGATGCCAAGCCACGTCGTCCCAAACGCCCTTGATCCCTCTCTCTTGACCAGATTGGAGTGCATCTGACCTCAGATTGCGCTCCAACCCGGTCAAGGACGCTTTTCATAGTCCGCAACACTACATATAGTGGCACCAACAAAAGCGTAGCAAAGTACGCGGGACAAGGGACTAGACATGGCGCATATCATTGTCGTCGGAAACGAAAAGGGCGGCGCGGGTAAATCCACCGTCTCGATGCACGTTGCAACGGCGTTGTCGCGCCTTGGGTATCGCGTCAACACACTCGATCTGGATTTACGCCAAAGAACATTGGGCCGGTATTCCGAAAACCGTGCATCCTTTTTGGCCAAAGCCGGGATTCAACTGGCAACCCCCATCACCCACGATTTGCCAGAAATCGACCCAGCCGACCTGAAGCCGGGCGAAAACATCTATGACCACCGCCTGTCGGCTGCAGTCTCGACCTTGGAAACGAACAGCGATTTCATTCTGATCGATTGCCCTGGGTCTCATACACGTCTCAGCCAGGTTGCGCACTCTCTCGCGGACACCTTGATCACGCCACTCAACGACAGCTTCGTGGATTTCGACCTGCTGGCGCGGATCGACGCCCACGGGGAAAAAATTCTTGGCCCCTCTGTGTACTCAGAAATGGTCTGGAACGCGCGTCAACTGCGGGCCCAGGCCGGACTGAAACCGATTGACTGGATCGTTGTACGCAACCGCGTTGGTACACAGCGGATGGTGAACAAAGAAAAAATGCAGCGTGCGATTGAAATGCTATCGAACCGCATTGGGTTCCGCATCGCCCCGGGTTTCAGCGAACGGGTTATCTTTCGAGAACTGTTCCCACGCGGCCTGACGCTGCTGGACCTGAAAGATATCGGTGTCAAACAACTCAACATTTCAAACGTCGCCGCCCGTCAAGAGCTGCGCGACATGATGAAAGCGCTAAACCTGCCCGGCGTTGAGATCGACTTTTAGGCACCCAAAGGCTCCCGCCAATCGTCGATGTTTTGCAATACATCTCCTCTTGTTGGGCGTGGCCCGGGCTTGGCTTTGCCAAGCCCGGGCCACGCCCTTTCCTGCCATCCGCAGGATGCAAGGCCAAAGGCCGCGCAGTTTGGAAAGCTAAACCAGTTCAGTTTGCCTCATAAACAGTGAACAGCTCTTGCGGCTCAGAAACGCCACGCAGCATATATCGACCCAAGCTTACCAAGTCATGCGAGGTTTCCCCTGCCATTTTCACGACATGCTCGGAGAGAATGAGGCTCTGTCCAACCGAGCGATGCATTCCCGACAAACGCACCGTTAAATTCACCGCGGGACCAATAACCGTAAAGTCCAACCGGTTTTCCGCACCTATGTTGCCGTAGAGGATCTCTCCCGCGTGCAGAGCAATCGTGATGCCTGTTGTTGTTTCCCCACGCGCCGCGCGCGCTTGGTTTTTGGTGTCCATTTCGCGACGCAATTCGGTCATCGCATTCAAGCCAGCCGCAACAGATTCCGACAGAGACGCCAGATTGAACATGGCCAGAATCCCATCCCCCATAAATTTGAGGATATTGCCACCGTGTCCCTGAATGACACTCACCGCCAAGCCGAAATAATCATTCAGCATTGCGATCAGCTCTGGCCCTGGTGTGCGCTCGGTCAGGCTGGTAAATTCTTTGAGATCGAAATAGCACAGTACCGCATCGACCTGCTGCAAGGATCCTCGCTGGATCTCGCCGGACAACACCCGCCGCCCTGCGTCGCGCCCCAGATACACGGCCAATAGATCCCCTGCCACCTGCCTGTTTGCAGCCGCCTTTAACGCCAGCGCCAAGGCCCGCAGTGTTTCTTTGATCATACGCAGATCGGTATCTGAAAAACCTTCGGGCCCGTCGCTGGTCCAAGACATCAATACCCCTTCGGGCACGTTGGTCGGATCCAACGGATCCAGAGTTTTTCCATCCAGAACCACGCCCGCAACGAAATAGTCCGTTGCACCCTGCTCTTTCAGTGCATTCAAGATCGGAAACCGGCTTGGTGCTTCAAGATCAAGAAGCCGCACACGCATTTCGCGCTGATCTGTTTCCAACAGATAATGAAACGGGCTGTTTAACCAGCCTTCGTCTGGCGATTCACTGTAGGCATATTGTTCGCGACTGATGCCTTCTGAGCGATACCAATCAAACCCCAGGCCCCCGTATTTGGGGTGAAAGGCGCTTTGCGCAACGCTGAGCCGATAAAGCGGCACACCCAGTTTAACCAGCTCTGCACAATAGCCCTGCAACAGGTCTTCTTGGCCAAGCCCCTCCAGACCCCGATCCAGCAACCAAGAGGTTAAGACAGCCGACGTTGCCCCAGCCTGGGCATGAACGATGGTTTCGTGTGTCATGTGTCTCTCCATTTCAATCGGGCGATCAGATCGGATACCTAACAGCCAGCGTTCGTTAATCCATGCCAGCAAGTCGCGTTAGCATTACACGCAACAGCGCCGCGTCTTCGTCGCTAAATTGCGCTGCAAGCTGCGCGTCGTAAGTCTCGGCAATTCCGCGAAGCTCCCGATAGGCGGTCTGCCCGGCAGGGGTCAACGCCAAACGCTCGGATCTGCGGTCTTGCTCATCACGAGTGCGTGTCAGGAACCGGCGTTGTCCCAATTTGGCAACAGCGCGGCTGATCTTGGTCTTGTGAATGCGCGCCCGGTCGCTAACCTGTTTTGCTGTCATTTCCCCGTAATTGCCCAGATGGAACAGCACGCGCCACTCGTTGCGCAGCATCCCATAACGATTCTTATAGACCTGCTGAAACTCCAGAGAACTCTCTTCTGCAGCCCGATTTAGCAGGAACGGCAAGAAATTTCGCAAATCGAAATCATCTTTTTCTGTCATTTTCGCGTCTCCTCTCCTTGTTAGTTACAAAATCAACTATTATTCGACAACCAACAAACGGAGGAACGCGCGATGAATCGTCCGACAGACGCCCATAATTTCACCCAAGCCAACACAATTGCTGGCACAACAGACGGCTATATGCCCGGTTTCGGAAACGACTTTGAAACCGAAGCGCTCCCCGGAGCGCTGCCTCAAGGCATGAACTCGCCACAGAAATGTAACTATGGCCTGTATGGCGAACAACTCAGCGGTACGGCCTTTACTGCGCCCAGCCATCAGAACGAGCGGACATGGTGCTATCGCATCCGCCCGTCGGTGAAGCATTCACACCGCTATACCAAGATCGACCTGCCCTACTGGAAATCCGCGCCCAACGTTGATCCCGATGTGATCAGCCTTGGCCAATATCGCTGGGATCCGGTTCCCCATTCGGACCAATCGCTGACGTGGCTGACGGGCATGTACTCCATGACCACGGCCGGCGACGTAAATACGCAGGTAGGCATGGCCACGCATATTTACCTGGTCACTGAATCGATGGTGGACAGCTATTTCTTCTCTGCTGACTCTGAGCTTTTGGTGGTCCCCCAAGAAGGCCGCCTGCGGTTCTGCACCGAATTGGGTATCATCGACGTTGAACCCCAAGAGATCGCCGTAATCCCACGGGGTCTGGTCTACCGTGTCGAAGTGCTCGAAGGGCCTGCACGCGGCTTTGTGTGTGAAAACTACGGACAGAAATTCGAACTGCCCGGCCGGGGCCCAATCGGGGCCAACTGCATGGCCAATCCACGTGATTTCAAGGCGCCCGTAGCGGCGTTCGAAGACCGCGAGGTTCCCTCCACCGTGACCATCAAATGGTGCGGGCAGTTTCACGAGACCAAGATCGGACATTCGCCGCTGGACGTGGTCGCATGGCACGGCAACTACGCGCCGATGAAATACGACCTGCGCACCTATTGTCCTGTCGGCGCGATCCTGTTCGATCACCCCGATCCCTCGATCTTTACCGTTCTGACCGCCCCCTCTGGCCAACCTGGCACCGCCAACATCGATTTTGTGCTGTTCCGCGAACGCTGGATGGTGGCCGAGGACACCTTCCGCCCACCGTGGTATCACAAGAACATCATGTCTGAACTGATGGGCAACATCTACGGCCAATACGACGCCAAGCCCAAGGGCTTTATCCCCGGCGGCATGAGCCTGCACAACATGATGCTACCCCACGGCCCGGATAAAAACGCGTTCGAGGGTGCAAGCAATTCCAACCTCGGCCCTGAAAAACTGGACAACACGATGTCCTTCATGTTCGAAACCCGCTTCCCGCAGCATTTAACCGCATTCGCGGCCAATGAAGCGCCGTTGCAGGATGACTATATCGACTGCTGGGATGACATCGAAAAGAAATTCGACGGAACCCCCGGCAAGAAATAATCGGTTGCGGTGGGGTACACTCCCACCCTACCCAAACCTCGTAGGGTGGTTTTGAGCCACCGCACCGCACGAAGGAAACGCGCATGTCTCTGATGAAATCCTGGGTGGCTTCGGCCAACGACGCCAACCACCCGTTCCCGCTGAACAACCTGCCCTATGGCGTATTTTCGACCGACGGCACCGATCCACGTTGTGGCGTTGCGATTGGTGACATGATCCTCGATATGGAAGCCGTCGAAGGTGAAGGTCTGGTCCAACTGGCCGACTACCCGCTCTTCGACGTGCCGTTCTGGAACGAGATGATGGAACAGGGCCCTGCTGTCTGGGCGGCTCTGCGCGACCGTCTGACCGCCCTGCTGGCCGATGGGTCTGCGGATCAAGCCAAGGTCGAGCCATTCCTGGTTGCCGCTGCTGACGTAGAATTGCACCTGCCGATGGTTGTCGCTGAATACACCGACTTCTATGCCGGAATGCAGCACGCCAAAAACATGGGCGCGATCCTGCGCGGATCACCTGATCTGCCTGCCAACTGGCTGCACATCCCGATCGGTTACAACGGACGTGCCTCTTCGGTGGTTGTGTCTGGCACTGACATTCACCGCCCCAACGGTCAGACCAAGGCCCCAGATGCGGACATGCCATCCTTTGGCCCGACCAAGCGTCTGGACATTGAGCTGGAAATGGGCGCCATCGTTGGCACCGGATCCGAGTTTGGTCAGCCGATCACCGTTGACGAAGCCGATGCGATGATCTTTGGCTACGTGCTGCTGAACGACTGGTCCGCCCGTGACATCCAAGGCTGGGAATATCAGCCCCTCGGCCCATTCCAAGGCAAGGCGTTCGGCACCTCAATCAGCCCGTGGATCGTCACTGCCGCTGCGCTGGATTCCTTCCGCGCGCCAACACCCCCGCGCGAAAAAGAGCTGCTGCCCTACCTGAATGGATCCAAAGACGGTCTGTATGACATCGAACTTGAGGTGCTGATGCAGCCCGAAGGCGCAGCCAAGGCCACATCCGTATCCAAAACCAACTACAACCGGATGTATTATTCGGCAGCGGAACAGCTGTGCCACCACGCCATTGGCGGCTGCGAAATGACCACCGGCGATCTACTGGGGTCGGGTACAATCTCTGGCGCGGATCGCTCTGAATACGGCTCGTTGATGGAGCTCAGCTGGGCCGGTCGCGAACCCTTTACCCTCGACACAGGCGAAACACGTGGCTTCATCGAAGACGGCGATACCCTGACCCTGCGCGGCAACGCGCGTGGCGACGGGTTCACCATCGGCTTTGGTGATTGCACCGGGAAAATCCTGCCTGCCGTAACCTGGCCCGCCAAGGACTGATACCATGAGCACCCGCCCCACATACGTCGGATACATCGCGATGAGCCTTGATGGCTTTATCGCGGATGCCAGCGGCAGCGTTGAATGGCTCGATCCATTTAACGAAGCCTTGGCATCAGATGGCACAGACGGCGGATATGGCGATTTCATCGGCCCCGTCGAAGCGCTGATCATGGGGCGGCCCACCTATCAACAGGTCATGGGCTGGGGCTGGCCGTACGCGGCCCGCCCGGGTTACGTCCTGACCCGCGACAAGACCCTGACTGGTGACCATATCGCTGCGGCTGGCGACATCGACACCCTGCGCGCTGCGATCGAAACCGCTGGACACACCCGGATCTGGGTCATGGGCGGCGGCGAAACCCAACGCGCGGCGATTGACGCCGGTCTGTTTGACACGCTGCGGGTCTTTGTCATGCCAACACTACTTGGCAACGGCCTGCCGTGTTTTGCGCCCGGCGCACAGCACAACCTGACACTCACTGCATCGGCCCAAAAACCGGGCGGCATTCTGCAAATCGACTACGACATCATCAAGGATTGATCTCATGGCCAAAGCATTCGCGTCCCAAGGGGACATGACCGAAAAGAAAATCACATTCGACGAAATCGGTAAGGGTCTCTATGCCTTCACCGCCGAAGGCGACCCCAACTCAGGCGTGATCATCGGCGACGACAGCGTCATGATCGTCGAGGCACAGGCGACGCCCCGTCTGGCCAACAAAGTGATTGAATGTGTGCGGTCTGTCACCGACAAGCCCATCAGCCACGTTGTTCTGACCCACTACCACGCCGTGCGCGTGTTGGGTGCCAGCGCCTTTGGGGCGCAGCAAACCATCATGTCAAACGCGGCCTACAACATGGTTCTGGAACGCGGACAAGAGGACTGGGACAGCGAATTCCAACGCTTCCCCCGCCTGTTCGAAGGCTATGAGAGCATCCCCGGCCTGACATACCCCACCACTACGTTTAGCGATGAGATGACCGTTTTCCTTGGCAAGCGTCGTGTGAACATCAAGCAGATCGGTCGCGCTCACACGGCAGGTGACGCGGTGATCCACGTGCCGGATGAAAACGTCATGTTCACAGGTGATATCGTCGAAGATCACTCAGCCTGCTATTGTGGCGACGGCCACTTTGCCGACTGGGGTCAGACACTGGATAATATCAAAGCCTATGACGTGGATGCAATTGCACCCGGTCGCGGCGGTGCATTGATCGGCAAAGAGGCCGTGGAACGCGCCATCGAAAGCACCCGTGATTTCGTTCAAAGCACCTATCTGCCTGCTGCCAAAGTGGCTGCACGTGGTGGATCTCTGAAAGAAGCTTGGGACGCCGTTCGCGCAGAATGCGACCCTAAGTTTGCGGATTACGCGATCTACGAACACTGCCTGCCTTTCAACGTTGCGCGCGCCTATGACGAAGCCCGCGGCATCGCTCATCCCCGTATCTGGACCGCTCAGCGCGATCTGGACATGTGGGCCGACCTGCAAGGTTAAGCTACGCTGGTCGCCTTGTGCGCTTTGTTTTAGATCAGCGCACAAGGCTCAGCCACGAATTAAATTGAAATTCTAGGGCACCACTCGAGGCAGTGGTTTCGAAACGTGCGCCCGAAATTTGGAGGAGATCACCCATGTTTGACGATAGATATACGCTGGCTTACAAACTCTATCCCTACGAACGCTCGGCAGATCAAGACGCGGATACCCCTGTACGCCATCCCGTTGTAGTGATGGGCGGTGGTCCCATCGGCATCGCGACAGCGCTGGACCTTGGCCTGCAAGGCATCCCCGTTGTTGTGCTGGACGATCACGAAGGCGTCGGCATGGGCAGCCGGGCGATTTGTTTCGCCAAACGGTGTCTCGAAATCGCGGACCGTTATGGCTGCGGTGAACCCATGCTGGACAAGGGCGTGGTCTGGAACGTGGGCAAGGTTTTCCACAAAGACGACAAAGTTTTCGAATTCAATCTGCTCCCCGAAGAAGGCCACAAATACCCCGCCTTCATCAACATGCAGCAACCCTATTACGAGTCTTTCCAGATCGAACGCCTGCGCGAGATTCAGGCCAAAGGCGCCCCGGTCGAAATTCGTGGCAAGAACCGTATCGACAATGTCGAAGTCAAAGACGACCACGTTGTCCTGACCGTTTCGACCCCCGAAGGCCCCTATACAATCGAAGCGGATTGGCTGGTTGGATGTGACGGCGCATCCTCGCCGCTGCGCACCATGATGGATCTCGAATTCACTGGCAAAGTGTTTCAGGACAGCTTCCTGATTGCAGACATCAAGATGAAGGGCGACAGCCAATTCCCAACCGAGCGTTGGTTCTGGTTCGAACCCACCCATGGCCAAGGTGCATCCACCCTGCTGCACAAACAGCCCGATGACGTCTGGCGTGTCGATTTCCAGATCGGGTGGGATGTGGATCGCAAGGAAGAAATGAAAGAGGAAAACATCCGGGCCCGTCTGGATGCCTTCTTGGGCAAAGATGTCGACTACGACATGGTTTGGTCCTCAATCTACACCTTCCAATGCAAGCGCATGGAAAACTTCCGCCATGGGCGCGTGTTCTTTGCAGGCGACGCCGCACATCAGGTTTCGCCATTTGGTGCACGTGGGGCCAACTCGGGCATGCAGGACATCGACAATCTGGGCTGGAAACTGGGCCTTGTGATCAATGGCAAAGCCCCTGACAGCTTGCTGGACACCTACAATACCGAACGCGTCCACGGTGCCGATGAAAACATCATGAATTCGACCCGGTCGACCGATTTCATCACGCCAAAATCGCCCATGTCCCGCTTGCTGCGAGACTCGGTTCTGGCGCTGTCCGAACATTACGAATTCGCCCGTCCAATGGTGAATTCCGGCCGTCTGTCGGTGCCCTGTTGCTATGATGGATCATCGCTGAATTCTGCGGACGCCCTGGATGCGCCGGCCCGTACCCGTCCGGGTTCGCCTTGTCCCGACGTGCCTCTGGGTGATGAATTTCTGCTCTCGAAACTCGGCAACGACTTCATTTTGCTGACAATCGATGTCGACGCACCCGACGAAATCGAAGAAGCCGGGATCACCGTTAAACGTCTGGCCCTGTCAACAAAAGACGACCCCACGCTGTTGCTGAAAGAGCGTTACCTAGGCGAGGCCGAAACCGGCGTTTACCTGATCCGTCCGGATCAGCACGTCGCCGCACGTCGTCCCAACTTTGATGAGAACCAAATCCGCGCTGCAATTCGCCGCGCCACAGGCAAGGAATAAGAGCAATGTCCGACTTGATCCTGACCCCGAACATTAATGGCGTAGATGATTTTTATGCCGAACTGATTGCCACCCACGAGGGCCTGTCCGATGCGGACAGCCAGGCGCTGAACGCGCGCCTCATTTTGGTGCTGGCCAACCACATTGGAGACCGCGCGATCCTGACCCAGGCGCTGACAGCTGTCACGCCAAAAGAGGAGAACTAAAAGATGAAAATCGAACAAATCCACCACGTTGCTTATCGCTGCAAGGATGCGAAAGAGACGGTCGAGTGGTACAACCAGATGCTCAAGATGGACTTTGTTCTGGCCATCGCCGAGGACCACGTGCCCTCGACCCACGAACCCGATCCCTACATGCATATCTTTATGGACGCGGGCAACGGCAACGTATTGGCGTTCTTTGAACTGCCCACCAAACCAGAGATGGGCCGCGACCTCAACACTCCGATCTGGGTTCAGCATATTGCGTTCAAGGTCAAAGATCGCGACACCCTGATTGAATTCAAAGAGCACCTCGAGGCTAATGGCGTCGAAGTGCTGGGCGTCACCGATCACTCGATCTTCCACTCGATTTATTTCTTTGATCCCAATGGCCACCGCGTAGAACTGGCCTGCCCCGATCCAAAAGAAGAGGCGATGTTGGCCAAGCTCGACGCCGTGAAGTGGGACATGCTCGAAGAATGGTCTCGTACCAAAAAGGCCCCAAAGCATGCAGAATGGATGCACTCAAAAGAACTGAGTGACGTCTGATCCCAACCCGGTGCATAGTTGCACCTGAGACCCTTCAAGCAACCGGCGTAGGTCGGTTGCTTTTTATTTGAACGGAGCCCCTAATGAGCGAAACGATCCTATTTGATTACTGGCGGTCTTCGGCCAGTTACCGGCTGCGCATCGCGCTTAATATGGCCGGGGTTGCGTATCAATCTATCAACGTGGATTTGGTCAAAGGGGACCAGAAGTCGCCCGAGCATTTGGCCCGCAATCCCCAAGGGTTCGTTCCGGTGCTGGAAATTGACGGATTGCGCCTGACCCAATCTCTGGCCATCCTCGACTATCTGGATCAAACCCGTGATCTGAACCTGCTGCCCAATGACCCCGCCGCACGCGTCCAAGCCCAAGCTTTGGCCCATGCCATCGCGGTTGACCTGCACCCGGTCTGCAACCTGCAGGTCGCCAAACACGCCACCCAAATCAGCGGCGGCGCAGATGGGATGCCCGGCGACTGGATGACCCACTTTATCCGCCCCGGCATGCAGGCGTTTGAGACGCTGTTGGGTGCCTATGATCAGACCCCATTTTGCACTGGAAACGCCCCTGGACTGGCCGACATTTGCCTGATGCCACAGATCTACAATGCCCGTCGTTGGGGTGCTGATATCAGCGATTTACCCCGCGTACTGGCAGTGGAATCAGCCTGTGCTGCCCATCCTGCCTTTGCCGCCGCGCACCCGGATCAATGCCAACCTACCCCTACGTAACGTTGGGGAACTTCACCCAAATCGTTAAGATCACCGCCAAAGCTCCTCTCTGGCGATAGCAAACGCATGCTACGCTCCTCCCTGCTCCGGCTCTCTTTTGCTGGACCATTGGGAGGAGAAAACATTGAAGACAGCATTATTGACAGGCCTCGCCTGCGCCATCAGCTTTGCCACCAGCGGCTGGGCTGCCGATTGTAACACATCCAAATGGGGCGCCGATGATGAAATCGGGTCCGCAAACTTGATCAGCCCTGAAAACACGCTCAAGGCTGCGCAGTTGATCAAACAGGGCAAATCCATGCCACTGGGCATCGTGATTGACTCCAATACACCCGCCTTTCCACCGCGTTCTTTAAGCCTGCAAGTGGTCCAGCCCAGCCAGCAAGGCGGTCAAAAACTCAATGCGTTTGGCTATCCCGGCAACTACAACGATGACCTGCTGCAAACATGGGTCGGCATCGGCAGCCAGATCGACGGCCTCGGGCATCTGGGTGAAAAGGGTTTCTATTACAACTGCTCAGATGAGAAAGAGATCTCTGCAATCACCGGCCTGACCAAGCTGGGTGTTCATAACGTGCCCCCTCTGGTTGGCCGCGCTGTGATCCTCGACATGGCGAAACACTTCGGAAAACCCGCGCTTGCTGCTGGTGAACACTTTGGCGAAGCTGATATCAAGGCCGCTGCTGAGGCCCAAGGCGTCACCATGGGCGAAGGCGACATCATCCTGTTCCACACCGGCTGGACAGACGCGATGTTGAAAGATGATCCCAAGGCATGGGTGTCCGGCGAGCCCGGCATCAACAACGAAGGGTCCCGTTACATCGCCTCGCTCAATCCGATGGCCGTTGGCGCAGACACTTGGGGGGTTGAACCCGTCCCCGCCGCCGAAGGGGACGGCGTGTTCTATGGTCACGTGATCTTTTTGAAAGAAAACGGCATTTACCTGCTGGAAACCATGAACACTGGTCCGCTGGTGGCCGAAGGTGTGAACGAATTCATGTTCGTCCTCGGTCAGGCCCGTATCCGCGGCACCGTGCAGATGATCATCAACCCGGTCGCTCTGTATTAATTCGTACCCCCGCGCAGATCTTACTGTGCGGGGGCTTTGCAAATCCTGAGCTTTTAACAGCAGGTTGCTTATTCCGTCCCGTAAGTCCGATTCTCGGCATCCGTCACGCGAATTTTATTCGGGAACTTAATGGTCGTCTTGCTCGTCTCGAATTCGGGGCGCCATTTATTATTCGTCGCCCAACACGGGACCTGAACGCCCTTCAGAACTTTCAGATCCGCCGGGTAATACGTCCGAAACAGCGGTGCTTTGAACTTTGCGCGCAACCGCTTTGCTTCCGCTGTGTTAATGTTTTGCAAGCGTGGCATAGCGCCCAACCCGCCCTTGATCGTACGGGAACCGGCTTTGACTTTTGCATGGTGCTTGAAACCAGAGTGGCCCAATCGCCCAAAATAGGCCGCACAGACAACAGTCCGCCCGTTTTTCTCAAAAACACTGTGGGCAGTGACAACGTTGTAAAACTCAACTCCGCCAACCTTAGTAGGTTTCCCTTTGCCTTCGATCTTAAAGCTGCCATCAATCAACTGCGCTGGCTCTGCGTTCAGCGCCCCTACACCTAACAGCGCTGCCAGTGAAACTGCCGACGACACAACTTTTACGATTTTCATTCACTTCCCATTTTCCGCAAATACCATGTGCTACGGATTGTATTACTTGAATGCTATCAGCGGTCTATTTCCTAAATTTATCAATGCGCTTTCTCAACCTTAAAGTGACTTAAATAGAGGCCATATGCCATTTTGTAGCAGCGCACATCAGCTGTGAAACTATGGGGACTTGGTTCTAGTGTGCTTCGTGATAGCTTCACCCGGTATGACAGGAGACCCCGAAATGCCCGAGATCCGCGGCTATCACGCCCATGTCTATTTTGATGCCGAAACCGTTGAAACCGCCCGTACAGTTTGCGCCGAGTCCGCGCGCCTGTTCGATGTCACAATGGGGCGCGTCCACGAACGCAATGTCGGTCCGCACCCCCGTTGGAGCTGCCAGTTGGGTTTTGCCCCCGAGGTCTTTGATCAAGTGATCCCCTGGCTGATGATGAACCGTCAGGGGCTTACCATCTTTACCCATCCCGACACCGGCGAACACCTGCAAGATCATCGGGATCGCGCGCTATGGATGGGTGAGCTGTTAGAACTTGAACTGTCCATTTTCAACGACGCCTAACCTCCCCGGTCAAATTCCGACCCTGATGTCGCAGGTTGCGTTGGCACACAGAAAATACTGTGCCTAACCTATGCCCAACGCTGCCTTTCAGGATCGGAGACCACGCCTTGGCCAGACAGTACAGCTTTCCCAACAACCACTGGGATTGGCCCGTCAAACTTACCCATCACCATGCCGTGCGCGCAGGCAACCTGATCTTTACCGGCGGTCAGGTGGATCTTGATCCAAAGGGCACCGTGCGCAACATCGGGGATCTCGAAACCCAATGTCAAAATTCCATGGTCTATATGGAGCGGCTGTTCGATGATCTCGGCGTTGATTTCAACGATCTGGTGCGCCTCGTGGTCTATTTCGTTGGGGATGCGCAAGACGAGGCCTTTCTGTTGGATCTGCTGGCCCAGATCATCGGCCCCACGGCCCGCCCGGTGATCAATATGATCCCGATGCCTGAGCTCTGCTATCCCGACATGCTAACCGAAATCGAAGGCGTCGCCGTGCGATCCTCCAACGGGGACGTCTTCGAAAGACAGTGCCGCACCCTACCCGACCTGCCCCCGCTACCAGCCGCGTTTTCGCATCTGGTTCAGGCTGGAGATATGATCTTTACCAGCGATATCTCAGCGCGCAATTCAGATGGCACCGTGGCCCATCCCAACGATCCTGCCGCCCAAAACTCAGCTTACGATGGATCGGCTGGAACAGGTTCTCGCACTCTCCGGCGCTGGACTGGATGATGTGGTGAAACTGACGACCTGCACCACCGGCGATGAAACAATCAAGGGCTGGGCAACGGCCGCCGCCCTGCGCGCCGACCGCTTTACACGCAACAGCCCTGTGGTGACCGATCTGCCATTGGCCCAAAGCCCAGCGCCCGGTCAAGCAACCAAACTCGCTGCCACCGCCATATTAGGGTCAGAGCCCGCGCGCCATACCAGCCCGGATGGCCATTGGACGTGGTCGCAATCCATGCCCTATGCCCATGGCACCTGCACCGGCGATGTAATCCATATTGGCGGTCAGGTGGCTCGCAGCGAAACATCCAAAGTTCTAACACCCGATGATATGGTCGCACAGACCCGCACCGCGATGGCCAACATTGCGCAAATCCTTGCCCAATACGATGCAACACTGGATGACGTGGTCAAAGTCACAACCTTTTACCAAGGGAACGCCTCGGCAGAGGCCTTGCATGAAAACCTGCTGGTGCGCTCAAACTCCTATACCGCGCCCGGTCCTGCGACGACAGGCATCCCCGTCCCCCACCTGGAACGCAAAGGTCTGGTGATCAAGATCGAGGTCATCGCCGTCCTGGATCTTGATCACCATAACCCCAAGCGTCATGGCCCCAGCCCACAGCGGGGCCATTTGCCGATTAAAGTGCGCGTGCCTGATCGCGCAGAACAAACTTCTGGATCTTGCCGGTCGATGTCTTGGGGAGACTGCCAAACACAACCGTTCTGGGTGCCTTGAAGTGGGCCATGTGATCGCGGCAAAACGCAATCATCTCTGCCTCGGTCGCGTCTTTTCCCGGCTTTAGTTCGACAAAGGCACAAGGTGTTTCGCCCCATTTGTCATCCGGGCGTGCTACAACCGCCGCCTCCATCACGGAGGGGTGTTTGTACAGGACATCTTCGATCTCAACAGACGAGATATTTTCACCCCCCGAAATGATGATATCCTTGGACCGATCCTTGAGCGCGATATAGCCATCCGGGTGCATAACCCCCAAATCACCACTGGCAAACCATCCGCCCTTAAACGCCTTATCCGTGGCTTCGGGATTTTTCAGATACCCCTTCATCACGATATTGCCCTGCATGAAAATCTCGCCCATGGTTTCGCCATCCGACGGAACAGGTTCTAACGTTTCAGGATCGGCGACCATCAGACCGGACAGGGCCACGTATTTCACACCCTGACGCACCTTCAGCGCCGCGCGATCTTCGGGCCCCTTGTCGTTCCACTCATCCTTCCAGGCACAGACAACCGAGGGACCATAAGTTTCGGTCAACCCATAGACATGCGTGACCTCGATCCCCATGGATTCCATGTTCTCGATCACCGCAGCCGGAGGCGGTGCACCCGCGGTCATGACCTTGATTTCGTGATCAAAATCCTTCAGCTCATCAGGCGCATTGGCCAACATGTTCAACACAATCGGGGCGCCACAAAAATGGGTGACCTTCTCGTCGCGAAACGCCTGATAAATCGGTTCGGCCCGTACCGCACGCAAACACACCGACACCCCCGCATTCGCCGCCATGGCCCAAGGGAAACACCAGCCGTTGCAATGGAACATCGGCAAGGTCCACAGATAGGTGGAATGCTGCGGCATCCCCCATGTCAGGATATTCGAGGTCGCATTCAAGGCCGCCCCCCGATGGTGATACACCACCCCCTTGGGATTCCCTGTCGTCCCCGAGGTATAGTTCAGTGTAATCGCATCCCACTCATCAACGGGCAGTGACCAATGATAGTCAGGATCCCCCGCCTCTAGCAGCGCGTCATAAGTCAGCGACCCCACCGGATCCCCGCCATCAAAACTGGGATCGACAATGTCGATCACCAGCAAGTCCGGGCGATCCACCTGTGTCAGCGCCTCGCGCACAACGCTGGAAAACTCAGGATCTACCAACAAGACCTTGGCTTCGGCATGTTGCAGAATAAAGGCAATGATCGGCGCATCCAGCCGGGTGTTTATCGCGTTCAGCACCGCACCAAGCATCGGAATCCCAAAGTGGGCCTCGTAGAGTTCGGGAATATTGGCCGCGATGATCGACACGGTATCGCCCCGCCCCACACCATGTCCCGCTAGCGCACTCGCTAACTGACGGCACCGCGCATAGGTTTCACCCCATGTATACCGGCGCGTGCCATACACCACCGAAGGGTAGTCGGGATAAACCGCAGCAGCCCGTTCAAGATAGCTGAGCGGTGACAGCGCGGTATGATTGGCTCGTGTCTGGTCGAGATGCTGTTCGTAGATTCCCGGCGTTGTCATCGCTATCCCTTTTCTGTCGCGTTGACGGGGATAATGGCCAGAACCAAACGCCGAGAAAAGACAAAGATGATGTCCGGCGCAATTATCGCACCCCCGGCCTCAAGCGCCTAAAGTTTTGTCAGCGCTCGCCCCGCCGCTGTCAGATTCCCAACCCGATCAATCAATCCCGCTCGCGGGTTGAAACCCCGGTCAAAGGTCTCAAAGGTGTCCAACATCAACGAAACCAATGGAAACGCATCTCGGTTGCGCATCAATTCTAGCACGCCCTCTTCGATGTATTCCTCGTCAAAATTGGCGGTTTCAGGGTTGCCCGTCATCAATTGAACAGCCGCCGCGCCCTGAATACCGCGCTTGGCAAATTCAGCCTGCATTCCGCCAATTTTGCCTACCCAGTCTGCCCGCCACGCCACCGCAAAAATGGGTCGCAACGGCAAGGCGGTATCCGCAAGCGCATCCAGTACTTCAGCGCGATTGGCATAGCGATAGCCGGTCCAAACATTGTGCGAGAACATCCGCCCCACAATCACCTCATCCGCCGACGATCCGGGACGGCTGACATAAATCGGCACATCCGTAACCTTTAGAAACGCTTTGGCGATGGCTTTGACGCGGGTCAGGTCCTCGTCCACTTGAACAATCTCAAGCGCCGACAACACATGCGCATTGTCTGCAATCAGTTGCAATACTGCCGCCGAGGGCATCGAGGTGGTGAACATATGGAACCTAATGCCCGTGCTGGCAAAATCCTGCACCCGACGACGGCCTTCCGCATGGGCCAGATCCACCAAGGGCGTGCGCACGGTCTCAATCCCCATCTGCCACAACCGCAACAACGGATAATCGTTACGCGCCCGCTTGCGCCCAAATTCCTCTTTCGCCCCGCTGTAGGGCAAATCCCGGCTCTGATACCAAGCATGGCGCATAAATGGCGTCAGCTCGGTTTTGGCCGCAGGCTTACGCAGGCTTAGATCCACAACGGCCGAGGATTCCGCCCCACCGGTGGGTAAAAACCGCAGCTTGTGCCCATCCTCGTAAACATCAATCAACGTGACGCCGAATTTGCCCAGATCATTGCGTCCGAAATCCGTGTCCGGTGCAACGTTATAAAGCTCTGAGTAGTCCTGTCGCACAAAGCTGGTCGATGGCAGGCAGTAATATTTCGTATCTTCCACCCGGTTGAAAAAGAACTGATGCACGTGCCCGGACAGCACCGCCTCGATCTTATGTATGCGTGCAATTTCAATCACCCGCGACCGCCCCGGTTCGCCATAATTGTCGTAATGTTCGTCTTCATCCGGCGTATCAATGAACGGCGGATAATGGGTGAACAGAAAAACGCGCTGTTCAGTCTGCACGATCTTTTCCAACCATGCGAACTGTTCTTCTTCGGCCGGCAAACCCGAATTCACGATCGACGCGTTGATCATCACAAACCGGCAGTCGCCATGATCCACATGATGCCACTGGGCACCAAAGTGGTCCGAATACCGCGCCGCAGTTTGCTGCGTCACCACGTTGGCAGGCGAGGCCTCTAACGGTTTGTCGCCAATATCGTGATTTCCGGGAACAAAATGTAACGTAGGATGCAACCCCGACAAGATCCGCTGCGCCTCTTCACAGGCAGCGTCATACTCTTCCATATGCGGCAACGCATGCACCATGTCGCCCAGATGGATCGTCAAAACCGGGTTTTGCGCATGTATCAGATCAACCGCAACCGCAGCCCGATCATTGGCTTTTGCATTCACAGAATACGGCGAAGACAGATCCCCGTCAGGCGCGCGCATATGCGTGTCTGCAATCACAGCCAAAGTAAAAAGCGGTTCGCTCACGACAATTGCCCCCTGTCCGTGCCCCAACATTGCGCAATCAGCACATCAGCTGAAACGCCGCGTACTCTGCACCAATGCCCTAGGTCTCTTGAGAGGGGCGCATTTGGAAACGTGCCTTAGCAGCCCTCCAAGGTCAAAGGCAATGTCCAGCACCCAAAAGGGACAATTCAGCCCCAAACACACATCTCACCACAAAAAAATCCGGGACGCGAACGCCCCGGCAAGTCTTTCGTGAGTGGTGGTCTTTTTATCTTATGTCTGGATCAACCTTTGCCTTTCCATGGCACCAGGAATTTTTCAGCCCAGCGCATCAGCATGTCGATGCTAAAGCCAATGATCCCGATCAGGATGATCCCCATGATCACGATATCCGTGTTCTGGAACTTGGAGGCCGTTACGATCATCTTACCTGCGCCCTTTTCAGCCGCCACAAGTTCCGCAGCCACAACCGTGCCCCAACAGACGCCCATCGCAACACGTGCACCGGTAAAGATCTCGGGCAATGAGTTCGGAACGATGACATACCGCATGATCTGGCGCTTGTTCGCGCCCAATGAGTAGGCCGCGTGCACCTTCGAGATCTTGACACCTGACACCCCTGACCGAGAGGCGATCGCCATAATCCAGAGCGCCGCAAGGAACAGCAGGATGATCTTGCCGCTTTCACCGATACCGGCCCAAATGATCACCAGCGGGATCAAAGCAAGTGGCGGTACAGGACGCATGAATTCCACGATCGGATCAAACCAGCCGCGTGCCCAATCGCTCAAGCCCATGGCATAGCCCAGTGGAATACCCACCAGCGCACCAAAGAAGAACCCGACAATCACACGCATGAGCGAGTAACCAAGGTGTTCCCACAGGGTCGACCCCTGATAACCTTGATTGGCAATTTCAATGGTCCGCTTGACCACCGCTTCGGGAGACGGCAACCAGATCGGCTCCATCTGCCAGCCTTTGTTTGGCACAAAGTTTGGCGTCCCTTTGTCGGACAAAGTCACCTTGCCATCGCCAACCGAAACAGAATCACCCGGCGCAATCGGCTGACCGTCAATCGCAACGATTTTAGCGCCGTCTTTTTTGGTGATTTCGTCGTTCTTGTCGACAGGGATCAACTTGCTTCGCCACGCTATCATGTTCAGCGCATCGTCTTTGGCAAATCCATCACCCAACGCGGCCTCGATCGCATCCGGTTTCTCATCTGCGGGATGCACACGCACGTGCACCGTGGCGTCATCCTTGGTGCCATCCGGCGCCTGCGCAGTGTAGGTGAACGTGGTGTCTCCGATAAACGGCCCCGGCGCGTGCATGAAGCTTGGCATCAGGCTGGATCCGGTAAAGGCCCCCCACAGAACAAAAATAGTGACGATCGAAACGATTGACGCCGCCCGGTTCGATTGAACCGCACTTTCGTCGCCGAACGTCACCGTCTTGAGCGATGTATAGTCCTGAACCGCCGTCTTTTGCGCGATGAATCGCACTGTATAAAAGGCGCCGACAAAGATCGCGATATATACGAAAAATGGGATCAGGCTGGTCATGATGCGTCCTCCGTGCGGCCCATGATCTCTTCTTCCATGTTCCAGATCATGTTCAGGATCTCTTCACGGGTCGGAGCATAATCAGGGTGTTTCTTGACCTCACGCAGATCTGCGCCAACGCCCATGTCCGCGAACGGCAGTCGGTATTCTTTGTGAATGCGGCCCGGACGGGGCGCCATAACGATCAGGCGTTCGCCCAACAACAATGCTTCTTCGACCGAGTGTGTGATCAAGATGATGGTCTTACCCGTCTCTTTCCACAGCTTCAGCACCAGAGATTGCATCTTTTCACGGGTCAGCGCGTCCAAGGCCCCCAACGGCTCATCCATCAAGATGACGTCCGGGTCATTGGCCAGACACCGCGCCAGCGCAACACGCTGCTGCATCCCGCCAGACAGCTCATAAACCGCCTTTTCCTTAAAGTCCTGCAAGCCGACAACATCCAACAGATGGTCGACGATTTCGGCTTTTTCCGCGTTTGGCATACCCTTCATCTTGGGGCCAAAGCCAACGTTGTCGCGCACACTCATCCATTCGAACAACGCGCCCTGCTGGAACACCATTCCGCGTTCCGCATCCGGGCCCTGAACCGTATGTCCGTTCATCACGATCTGCCCCTCGGTGGGGGCTAAAAAGCCTGCCAAAATATTCAAAAGCGTGGTTTTCCCACAGCCCGAAGGCCCCAGCACGCTCAACAGCTCACCTTCTTTCAGGTGCAGTGAAACATCTTTCAACGCTTGAACTGATCCACCATTTGGCAGGTCAAAGCGCATAGAGATGCTCTCGATAGATAATCCGGACATGATTCCCCTTCCAGATAGGTCCTGCTTTTCGTTTGGCCTCTATCGGCAAAAACAGCCCCATTTCGGGGCCGGAAAACAGGTTATGTGGCGGGCAGTTTCATCTGCCCGCCGCTGCGTTTAAGTCCTGGATTACATACCTTTGGCGGCCATGAGCGGCGCGGTGCTTACCGCATTTTCATAGCTGTCCAGTGCAGAATCGATGCTGCCCGCTTCGACGAACACATCCGCAACACCTTTCATGAAGCCCTGCGTGCCACCGCCGAGCCATTTGGCCGACAGCTGTTCATCAATGCTTGGGAACCCAAAGGTCGCGATCGTGGCTTTGGCATCTTCCAGATCCATACCAGCGTCTTTGGCAATAACCGGCAGCATTTCGTCCATGTGGTCGCCACTGTTCCACATCGCATTTGCGTCTGCGGTGACTTTCAGGAATTTCGCCAGCAATTCGCCTTCTTCAGCGACAAACGCAGCAGGGGCCGTTGTGGCATCAAACACCAGCAGACCCAGCTCTTCTTTTTCTGCGCCAGTCAACAGGATGTTGCCGTGCTCTTTCATGCGACGCAGTGCGCCACCCCAACCACAGGCCATATCGATGGAGCCCTGCGCCAATGCCGCGGCACTTTCGGCTGGTGCCATGTCAACGATTTCCAGGCTACCCAGATCTACACCGAAATGCGCCATCTGACCCAGGAAACCGTAATGCGCCGCTGTACCCAGCGGAACAGCGACCTTTTTACCCGCCAGTTCACCGGCTGATTCTTTGTCGATTTCCAGCGCGCTGCTAACAACGCAGTTGTCGTTCTCGGAATAGCTCACAGCGACATCAACCACTTGAATGTCCTGTCCGGCACTTGCCGCAACAACAAACGGTGGAATGCCCTGACTGACGGAAATCTGAACATCGCCCGACGCCATCGCCGCGCTCATGGCTGTGCCGGTGTCAAAGCTGACCCAGTTCACCTTGACGCCCATTTCCTTGTCATAGGTGCCTTTTACCTTTGCGTATTCAAATGGCATCGGCCATTCGAGGAAATAGGCAACGGTGATTTCGCCATCCGCAGCCATTGCCGGCGCAGCGCCCGCGATCATGGCCACGCCAGCGACGGCACCCATCAGCTTTGATTTAATTGTCATTCGTAGTCTCCCTGTTGCCCGCCGGTTTTCAGCGGATCGGATGTATTGGGCGGTCGTCCGCCTCTGGTATGATTTTCGCAAGCGCCGCCGTGAGGAGTCAGCGCCCGACTCTGATCCGAGCCGATATTCCCTTATCAATCAACGGTTTTTCTTCACTTTCGCCAAAACTTGAAGATGGTGAACTGAATCTTTCAAAAACCCAAACATTACTTTTCCGAGGTTTTTCAGGCAAATAATGCTTCAAAGGACCCGTCGCAGAATTTGCTCAGATTATCTCTGGCTATATGTCGATCCATAACTGGCCCTATCCGAGTGCACTATTTTTCAGCCCTTCTGGACATTAGAAGCAGGTTCAGGTTGAGGTATGTGCAATCCGAGCCAAAGCGCCCCATTCCAACCAGAAAGGACCTGTCATGGACGGCACGTTCAATGAAAATGATATCTCACGCGTAGTCGAAGCAGACCGCGCCCATATCTGGCACCACCTGTTGCAGCATAAGCCCCTTGAAGCCAATGATCCCCGCATCATCGTCGAAGGCAAAGGCATGCGCGTCTGGGACCAAAAGGGCAAAGAGCACCTGGATGCTGTGTCCGGCGGTGTCTGGACCGTTAACGTTGGCTACGGCCGCGAATCAATCGCCAAGGCGGTCTATAACCAGCTGATTAAAATGAACTATTTCGCTCAATCGGCGGGCTCGATCCCCGGCTCGATCTTTGCGGAAATGCTGATCGACAAGATGCCGGGCATGAACCGCGTCTATTACACAAACTCTGGGTCCGAGGCGAACGAGAAGGTGTTCAAACTGGTTCGTCAGATCGCGCACAAGCGCTATGGCGGCAAGAAAACCAAGATCCTATATCGGGATCGCGATTATCACGGCTCGACTCTGGCAACCATGTCAGCCGGTGGTCAGGACGAGCGTAACGCACAATACGGTCCCTTTGCGCCCGGATTCATCCGCGTTCCGCACTGCATGGAATACCGCAAACACGAGCTGGGTCACGAAGATCTGTCCGGCGAAGCCTTTGGTCACGCTGCTGCAGACGCCATCGAAGAGGTGATTCTGCGCGAAGGTCCGGAAACCGTTGGCGCGCTGTGCCTCGAACCGGTCACCGCAGGCGGTGGTGTGATCGAAGCCCCCACCGGCTATTGGGAACGTGTTCAGGAAATCTGTAAAAAGTACGACGTCCTGCTTCACATCGACGAAGTTGTTTGTGGCGTTGGCCGCACCGGCACTTGGTTTGGCTATCAGCAGTACGGCATCAAGCCGGATTTCGTGACCATGGCCAAAGGTGTAGCCTCTGGGTATGCCGCGATTGCCTGCATGGTCACCACCGATGCAGTCTTTGACCTGTTCAAAGACAATACCGATGACCCGCTGAACTACTTCCGCGACATCTCGACCTTTGGTGGTTGCACCGCAGGTCCCGCTGCTGCGATCGAGAACATGCGCATCATTCAGGACGAAAACCTGCTTGATAACTGTAACGCCATGGGCGAGCACATGATGGGCAACCTCCACGCGCTGATGGAAAAGCACAAAGTTGTCGGCGATGTGCGCGGCAAAGGCTTGTTCCTCGGTGCCGAACTGGTCGCAGACCGGTCCACCAAAGAACCCGTTGACGAAAAACTGGCGCAGGCGGTTGTTGCCGACTGTATGAACCAGGGCGTCATTATTGGTGTGACCAACCGGTCGATTCCGGGCAAGAACAACACCCTGTGTTTCTCACCTGCTCTGATCGCCACCGCAGACGACATCGACCAGATCACCGATGCTGTTGATGGTGCGCTGGGTCGCGTGTTCGGCTAACCGATTACGCCCACCCTCTGCCTCTCCCCGGCAAGGTGGGTGTATACTCAAGACCGGCGCGCCCACCGCGCCGGTCTTTTTTGTTCTAAATCACATCGCTGCGGTGGCTTCGATTTCGAACAACAACCCGGGAATCGCCAATCGGTCCACACCCAGCAAAGTCATTGGAGGCGCTGCTTGAAACGGCCCGAACCGCACTCCAAGCACTTCAAAGTGTTTCAGCGCCTCATCCACATCGGTCACAAAGATCCCAAGCCGGATAACATTGCGCAGTGTCATGTCCGCGCCAGCCAGCACAGCCTCCAGATTATCAAGGGCAAGGCAGATCTGGGCGCGCATATCACCGGGATGCTGCGGAAGCCCTTTCCCATCAACCGCGGTTTGACCCGCACAGATCAATTGCCGCGTCGCCCCTTCGATGATTTCAGCCTGATTATAGCCAAGTTTCTGGGACCAATCCCATGGGTTTACGGCTGTACGTTGCATTGTCTCGCCTCCTTGTTGAGATAGCTACAGACCGCTTAACTTAAAAAGGTGCCAAAATTTGGCACCGTATATGCTACGCTGAACAGATGAATATTCGTCTCCGTCATGATGCCATCGCACGCACCCTGCGCCGCAATGGAACGTCCACAATTGATGAACTCGCCCAAGAGGTCGGCGTATCCAGACGCACAATCCTGCGCGATATCAGCGCTCTACGTGATCAGGGGTTCGTGATCCACTCAGAAAGCGGACGCGGCGGCGGCCTGCATCTTGATCCCCAATCGGTCCAAACCACGGCACGCTTGTCCGTGGCCGAGGTGTTTGCCCTTCTGATCAGCGTGTCCGCCATGCGCGCAGCCCAGAACCTCCCCTTTTCTGATCTCGCTGACGCCGGGCTGGCCAAGATTGAAAAGGCGTTGCCCTCAGACAAAGTACGCGACCTGCGCCGCTTCCTTGATTGCCTGCACATTGGGCAACTCTCACCACATCAGGACATTTCAGATCTCGGACCGATTGATCCGGCCCTCCTGCCTGCATTCGAAACCGCATTCTTGCAACAGCACCACCTGCGGTTTCAATACCGCGACGCGAAAGGCGCACAAACTAGCCGTCAGATCGAACCTCAGGCCATGCTGATCCTGTCCCCCCTTTGGTATCTGGTTGCCTGGGATCCAGCACGCGATGATTTTCGACACTTTCGAATGGATCGGGTCAGCCTCCCTGAAATGGTCGAAGGCACCTCATTCCGACGCAGATATGTTCCCTTCCAAAAAGATGTCTGCCCGTTTCGTGAAAGACTTAAATAATCAAAGGCTAAGCCCCTCAATCATTGAACCGCACTGTTTGAATGCCTCTTACAGCGGACGGTGCGGTCAGATTGGACTGTTCAAAAAGATAAAAACCGGACCTTTATGAGGTTCAAGTTCTCGCCGATAACCGGGTAAAACATCAAACCGAAAGGACCAACCAATGTGGGCCACTCCCGTTTCCCTGTCTGGGCAACATTGCTCTCTCTTGCCCCTCTCGCACAATCATGCTGATGGCTTGAGCGCGGCCTCTGCCAGCGGTGACTTGCACCGCCTCTGGTACACAAGCATCCCAGCCCCTGATCAGGTCGAAGCCGAAATCGATCGGCGCCTGTCACTGCAAGAAACCGGCAGCATGATTCCCTTTACCGCTTGCGACGCCTCCGGGCGCCCGGTTGGTATGACCACATATATGAACATAGACCACGCCAACCGCCGGTTGGAGATTGGCTCCACTTGGTACGGGAAATCAGCACAACGCACGCCCCTCAACACCGAATGCAAACTGCTGTTGCTACGCCATGCCTTTGAAACTCTAGATGCGATTTCTGTTGAATTCCGCACCCATTTCATCAACCACCAAAGCCGTAGGGCTATTGAACGGCTGGGTGCAAAACTCGATGGTGTCCTGCGATCGCACATGATCATGGGCAATGGCACCATTCGCGATACAGCCGTCTATTCCATCATTGCCAGCGAATGGCCAACCGTGCAGGCCAACCTGCAATGGCAACTGGAAAAGCCACGGGACTAAGCCCTATTCGGGGTCATCGCAAAGCTGTGATCCCGAAAACCGACATTTTGTGCTATACTTATACATGTGTTGCAGGCCGGTCTGGCCGCACACCCCCTCGCCGGACCCCGACCTGCGACGCACACAGCCGTCAGCGAAGGGGAAAGACATGGCAAAAACGATCGGAAATCCGCTCAGCTGGGTCGCCCAGAATATCGAGGCCTCCAGCGACCACATCAGCGAGTCCGTCACGCATCTGGGCAGCGACACCGTCCGAGAGCTTCCACACATTCAAACGCTCACGATCGATGACCTGTTCGCCGCCCTGCGCGCCGGGTATCAGGACTTTCTGGCCTCGCGCGCCGATGCGATCTTTATCGCCTTGATCTACCCCATCGCTGGCCTTGTCCTGTTCAGCCTTGGCAGCCGGATGGAGATGGCCCCCTTGCTGGCCCCTCTGATGATGGGCTTTGCCCTCATTGGCCCAGTTGCCGCGGTGGGGCTATATGAGATCAGCCGCCGCCTCGAACAAGGACAAGACGTCCACTGGCTGCACGCTTTCGGCGTCTTCCGCGCGCCATCGTACGGCGCGATCCTCGCCCTTGGGTTCTATCTGACAGCGCTGTTCCTTGTGTGGATGATGACCGCGCACAATCTGTTCATGCAGACCCTTGGGCCCGAAACGCCAGCGTCATTCAGCAGCTTCGTCACCCAAACTCTGACCACCCCTGAAGGCTGGACAATGATCATTGTCGGCACGGCTGTGGGCGGGCTGTTTGCCCTGATCGCACTGGCCATCAGCGTGATCAGCTTCCCACTTCTATTGGATAGACAGGTCGGTGTGCCCGTCGCAGTGGTCACATCGATCCGCGTTCTGCGTCACAACCCGATGGTCATTTTGACATGGGGGGCCATGGTCGCCGGACTGCTTGTTCTCGGGGCCATTCCCATGCTGCTCGGTCTCATCGTTGTGATGCCGGTGCTTGGTCACGCAACTTGGCACCTCTACCGTCGCGCGATCGCGTAACCCTTTGGCTCTTGCCACGTCCGCGCGCGTCGGCCCTGTATGGGTCGGCGCGCGCCTGCGATCTGAATTAGCCGTTCACCTTCATCACGATCTTGCCAATATGGGCCGAGCGTTCCATCCGCGCGTGCGCCGCTGCCGCCTCAGACAGATCAAATTCACTGTCCATCACTGGCGTAACCTTGCCCGCTTCAACCAAGGGCCAGACCGCCTCAAGCAAGTCCTGCGCAATCGCCGCTTTCGCCAGATCACTCTGCGGACGCAGCGTGCTGCCCGTCAGGGTTAACCGCTTGACCATCATCATGGCAAAGTTCACCTCGACCACCGGCCCCTGCAGGAACGCGATTTGCACCAGCCGACCATCCAAATTCAGGGTCTTGATGTTGCGCGGAATGTAATCCCCACCCACCATATCCAGGATAAGATCGGCCCCGCCTTCGCCCTTCATCACCTTAACGAAATCCTCGTCCCGGTAGTTGATCGCGCGCTCAGCCCCCAAGCCCAGACAGGCCTGGCATTTTTCATCCGACCCAGCGGTCACAAATACCCGCGCCCCAAAAGCATGCGCAAGTTGAATCGCTGTCGTCCCGATCCCACTAGATCCTCCATGGACCAGGAACCGCTCGCCCGCTTTCAACCCACCGCGCGTGAACACATTCGACCAGACCGTAAAGAACGTCTCTGGCAAGCAGGCCGCTTCTTTCATCCCAATGCCCGCAGGCACCGGCAAGCAATGCGCCGCAGGGGTCATCACGTAATCCGCATATCCCCCACCCGGCAACAAAGCGCAGACCCTGTCGCCCACGACCAGATTATCGACACCCGCGCCAATCGCCACAACCTCGCCCGAGCATTCCAACCCCGGCAGATCGCTGGCACCGGGGGGCGGATCATAGGCCCCGGCACGCTGTAACGCATCCGGACGATTCACCCCGGCATAGGCCACCTTCAGCACAACCTGACCATGTCCCGCCTGTGGAACAGGGCGCTCACACAGACGCAAAACCTCAGGGCCGCCCGGCTCGCTGATCTCAACAGCGCGCATCTTTTCACTCATCAGGGTTCTCCAGACCATTCAGCCGCCCAGCGGCCTTGCAAAAATAACTTAAACTTTAGCGCCGTGCGCCAAACGACCCCGGCATATCAGACCGCCGCTCGGGTGCCTTGAGCCGCTCCATCAGGAACGCAGGCCCAGCCATCAACGGCTTCAGCAAAGGGTTCTCACGCGCCTGCGCTTTGAACTTCTCAAACGCCATCACGTTTTCAATACGCCGGTCCAGAAACTCCCACGTCGCCGCATGATCCGGGCTGTCATCGCCCAACCAATACAGCACGGTTGAGGAATACACCCCGGCCAAGGTCGCCCGCTTGGAATACCAATTGCCGTCTCGCGACGTATCGCCTAGCGCCTCCCAGATGGCATCGCACGTGCCCCAGATCGCTTTGGCCCCATCCGCCGCATAGGTTGGCAACGCAAACAGAGTCGTGCCCCGCCGCACCAGTTCTTTGTCCTCAATCGTCTCCAGCCGGAACCGCACCGCCGCCGCGATTCGCTCGCTATAGCGCAGTGCGCTCAGATCCGTATCCGCCAACCGGCCCAACATCTTTTGATCCCCCGCCAGATGATAAGCCAACGCCAGATCCACCCCACCGCGCGGACAGATCGCACGCGCCATCACCGGGTCGAGCCCAGAATCAGCCACTGCCGCGTCAAACGTCGCCTCAGACCAGCCATCAAAGGGCACATGCAGACACGCCGCCTCGACCAGCTGCGCCTTTGCATCCATGAATCCTTGGGTCATTTTCTCTACTCCCGACTGCTCTGTCCTGTACTAGACAAGTTCCAGACGCTTTGCTATATGGCCACTTCCTGCAAATCCTTGCAACTCTATCTAGAAAGGTGGTGAAAACCACATGCAGGTTAGTGTTCGTGACAACAATGTCGATCAGGCGCTCCGTGCCCTGAAGAAAAAGCTGCAGCGCGAAGGCGTGTTCCGCGAAATGAAGCTCAAGCAACATTTCGAGAAGCCGTCCGAGAAAAAAGCGCGTGAGAAAGCTGAAGCGATCCGTCGTGCCCGTAAGCTCGCACGTAAGAAAGCACAGCGCGAAGGTATGCTCTAAGCAAACCGTAGCTGTTTTCAGACGCTATTTGACGACCCCCGAGGCCCAGCCGCGGGGGTTTGTCGTTTCTGGGGTGTCCCGATTCCCAACTCCCCGTCCTGACATCGCCACCCGGACAGATCTTGCTGATTTGCCCAATGCCGCTCGGCTCTTTCCAGCCACGTGGCAGGTTCGCCGTTTTCCGGTACTGATTCCCGCTTACGCAAACGCAACCAACAGGCGACGGCCTGCCCGAATACACACCTAAACTTACGCGCTATTCTCGTTGTCCCCCCGCCCCCTCTATGCCGAACGAACGGATTTTTCCAACCGCTCATCCTACAGGAGACGCACATGTCACAAGCCAGCGCACTCGAACAGCAAATGCTTGAATTAATTAACAATGAACGCACATCACGGGGTCTTGAACCGGTCCAATTGGAATTGCGATTGAACGACGCGTCCGAGGATCACAGCCAATGGATGCTGCAACAGGATGTGTTCTCTCACACCGGTGAAAACGGATCAAACCCCGGCGAGCGGATAGAGCAAGCTCAGTTTGAGTTTTCGGGCAATGCAACTTGGGCCGAAAACATCGCATGGCAAAGCGAACGCGGCGCGCCGGGTCTTGAGGATGATGTAATCGACCTGCACAACGGGTTGATGGACAGCCCCGGCCACCGGGCCAACATTCTCAACCCCGATGTCACCGTGATTGGGATCGGCATCGAAACCGGCGATTACCAAGGGTACGAGGCGGTGATGGTCACGCAAAACTTTGCCCGCACCAGCGCGCCCCTGCAATTGGATCAAGGCGCGACACCGCCAACCGCCCCAACAGAACTGCCCGAAACCAGCGACAACTCCACCCCGCCGGAAACGCCCGATACCACGCGCCCTGAAACACCTGCCGTCACACCTGTCGTCGCCCCGCAGCCGGCCGATAACACAGCAACACCAGAGCCAGATCCAACACCAGAAGAGCCGCCAACGACAGGCCCTAATATTCAAGACCTCTTTACCTGTTGGGAGGACGAACAATTCACCTTTGAATGGACCAGCACCGTCTCAACAGATCAAAACACCAATCCTTGGTCATCCCCTACTGATTTTGCCGTCTTCTTCCAGAATGCTCGTGGGCCACAGGACACCGCCCCCACGACCCCAACAGAATGGGTCGACACCGCAGCAATGGACGGCATGTTCATCTGCCAACCGCTCCAAGACACCACGTTCGAAGCCTTCTGTTTCTAAGCCGCAACTCCACTCACACACCATCAGCCAAGCGCGCCCTCGCGCTTGGCCTCTCTCCCGATTGCTACAGCCCAAACACCCGCTGCGCATTGCCGCCAAGAAACAGCGCTTGTTTGTCCTCGGCCAACTCCAACTTATCCAACCCCTTCAGCGCCTGTGCAGGCGGCATCATTGGATAGTTGGTGCCAAACAGCACCTTGGCCGCGCCGTGCCCCTTCATGAACCGGACCAACTCTGGCGGATACCGCCCCGCCGTATAAGCCGAGGTATCGATATGGACGTTCTCGTGTTTGGTCGCGACGGCCACCGCCTCTTCGGTCCACGGATAGCCAATATGCCCGCCCACAATCACCAGTTCGGGGAAATCCAACGCCACTTGATCCAGATACAGGGGCCGCCCTACCTCGGATGGCATCAATGGACCGGTATGGCCGATCTGGGTGCAAAACGGCACGCCTTCCTCAACACAAGCGGTAAACACCGGATAGAACCGGCGATCCGTCGGCGGCACCTCCCACAACCAAGGCAACACCCGGATTGCTTTGAAACCGCGGTCTTGAACACACCGCCGCACCTCGCGCACCGCCTCCATCGGTTTGGATATGTCTACGGACCCTACCCCGACAAACCGATCCGGCGCCTCGGCGACAAAGCCCTCAACCTCAGCATTTGAGATCATCGAATTGCGCGGCGCTTCCCACGCGCTGATCAGCATCTTGTCCACGCCTGCCTGATCCATCAACGCCACCGTGGTCGATACAGGCAAATCTTCGGTCGGGGCCGGTGTTTTGGTCCAACGGCGCAACGAGTCAAACATCGGGTCTTGGGCATGGCGCAAAGTGGGGTGTTGACCCCAAGCATCAATAATCATGGTAACGGCGGGCTCCTGATGGCATAAAACACTCTAGAGATTAACTCTAGAGCATTACTCTAGATTCAAAACATCAGGACGCCTAGCCATGACCGCGACCACCAAGGACCTCATCAGACAGACTGCCCTGACGTTATTTGATGAAAACGGGGTCAGCAGCACGTCGGTGGCGCAAATCAGAACTCAGGCGGGGGTATCAAACGGCAGCTTCTTTCACGCCTATAAAAACCGCGATGCCCTCTGTGCCGATCTATTCCTGACTAGCCTGTACAGTTATCACGCCGCCCTGCTGCACCGCCTGCCCGATACGGCTGCTGACGGCATCGCCACCCTGGTCACTGCACATCTGGAATGGGTCGCAACCTCAGGCCCCCAAGGACGGTTCCTGTTTGAACACGCGCGCTCCGAATGGCTCAGCACCATCCGGGACGCGCAAGTGGTCGAAAACGCCAAACTGGCCCAGCACATCGAAACATGGCGCGCGCCCCTAATCGCGGCGGGTCACCTGCACCCCATGCCCAGCCCTATGTTTTTCGCTCAACTTATCGGCCCCGCACAAATCTATTGCCGCGCATGGCTCTCTGGGCGCAGCACTGAGGACCCCCGCGCCGCCGCCCCGGCGCTGATCACATGCGCCCAGCGCGTGTTGCTCCTCAATCCAGCGAATTAACCCCAACGCACCGGCATCTGCAACGGACCCCGGAACGCCCAACCGCCAAATTCAGCCGCGCCATCCAGCCGCAAATCAGGAAACCGCTCAAACAACAGCGGCAACGCCACATCCCCGATCAACGCCTTGGCCGCCCACGCCCCCGCACAGAAATGCGGCCCAGCGCCAAAGGAAATCGCCGCCGAACTGTCTTGCATCAAATCAAAGGCATCGGGGTTCGCAAACACCGCTTCATCCCGATTGCCCGACCCGAACATCAGAAACACCCGCTCCTCAGGTTTCAACGTAACGCCGTGCAACTCATACTGTTGCGCCACCCGTCGCGGTGACATCCCAATCGGAGACATCCACCGCGCGTATTCCTCAAACGCTTGCCGCCACGTTGCCTGCCCGGCCCGCACTAACTCCAATTGATCCGGATTTTGCAACAAGGCCCAGACCGTTCCGGCTATCGCGTCTCGCGGCTCATTCTGCCCGCCCGAAATCGCCAGCTTAATATTTGCCCGCACCTGCGCGTCTTCCATGCCTTCCTGCCGCTGCACCGACAACAACGACTGATCCGGCGCCGCATCCACAAACAGGATCATCTCATCAATGTGACGATCAATCGACGCGGTGCAATCATGGCACCGGGCTTCGACCTCAGGATCACCTGCGTAATTCGCACAGCCATCAATCATACCCTGACTGACCCGATCCATTTCTACCGCCGACATCTGCGTCAAACCCGTCATCGCCTTCAATGCCTCAGCCGACACCGGCAACGCATAGTCCCGCACCAGATCGCAACGGCCCTGCCCAATGAGCCCCGCCAACACCTGCTCCGTCGCGGCGCGAAACTGGTCCGTCCAAACCCGCTGCACCGTCTTCGGCGACACGGTGGGAAAGATCGCCTTACGCTCAGCCAGATGGTCCGCGCCATCTTTGCGCATCATGTTCTGCCCCATCAACACGGTCATCAACCCACCGGGCTGGTCCGAGGAAAACACCTCGGTCTTCTTTTCCTGCTCAAAAATATCCTGCCGCCGCACAATCAGGGTCGCCCCCAATTGCGGCACAAACACCACCGGCGCCATCGCCCGCATCCGCTTGAGATCAGGGTAGGGATCGCGCCAGAACACCTGTGGGTCGATCTCGTAAACCATGGCATCCGACATTTCATGCCTCCTTACGTGTTGACATGACAACACGTAATCACAGGCTGTGTTGTCATGTCAACACGCTGCAGTTACGCTGTACCAAACCTGCGCCAGAGGCCCCCCATGACCGACCTCACCGATGACCTGTTCCTGATCCATCCCAACGACAGCACCACCAGCCCCGCGGCACCCACGCTCGACTTTACTCGCACGCCCACGGTTCTGCTGACCTTTGCCGGCAACCGCTTCACCCGCAGCGCGACCAAGGATTATCTGGAAAAGTTCGGGATCGGTGTAATGGACTGGCGTGTGTTGGTCATGCTGACCCGCGAACCCGGCAGCTCGGTCTCGCACGCGGCTCAAACCATGGGCATAGACAAGGCCGCCGTCAGCCGTGCCTTGCAACGCATGAAAAAGGCCGGGCTGGTCACATCCGAAACCCTGCTG
Organism: Phaeobacter sp. NW0010-22; assembly: GCF_040365955.1. Classification (NCBI taxonomy): domain Bacteria; kingdom Pseudomonadati; phylum Pseudomonadota; class Alphaproteobacteria; order Rhodobacterales; family Roseobacteraceae; genus Phaeobacter; species Phaeobacter sp. NW0010-22. The sequence goes on along the minus strand of NZ_BAABWT010000011.1, from coordinate 43,453 downwards.
AAAGATGACCGGCGCAAGGATTGGACGCTGACACCCTTCGGTCATGACCTGCACGCCCGCATCCTTGAGCGGGCATTGGAGCGCCAACGCCACTTGTTGTCGGGCTTCGACCCATCCGAGGTCGAAGCCTTTACCGGCTACCTGCGCCGCTTCCTTGAAAACCTGGAAACGCTCAATGCCTCAGATCAATAGATCTTGGGCACATACAGCTCATCGGGCAGAACCTGACGCTCGTATTCGGGGTTATAATTCCGATCAGGCAACGAAACCTTCTCGCTGGGCACGTCCTCATACGGGATTTGCGACAACAAGTGTTCGATGCAATTCAACCGCTCGCGTTTCTTGTCGTTGCCCTCAACAATATACCACGGGGCCTCAGGGATGTTGGTGCGCGCAAACATCTCTTCCTTGGCTTTGGTGTACTGCTCCCAGCGAATGCGGCTCTCCAGATCCATCGGTGACAGCTTCCACTGCTTCATCGGATCGTGAATACGCATCAGGAATCGCAACTGCTGCTCTTCGTCGGTGATCGAGAACCAGTATTTCAAAACGATCGTGCCCGAGCGCACCAGCATCCGCTCAAATTCCGGCACATCTCGGAAAAACGATTCAACCTGATCCTCGGTCGCAAAACCCATCACCCGCTCAACTCCGGCGCGGTTGTACCAAGACCGATCAAACAAAACGATTTCCCCCCCCGCAGGAAGGTAAGGCACATAGCGTTGAAAATACCACTGGCTCTGCTCCCGCCGCGATGGTGCTGGCAGGGCAACCACACGCGCAATCCGGGGATTGAGCCGCTGGGTGATCCGTTTGATCACGCCACCCTTGCCCGCTGAATCGCGCCCCTCCATCAGGATCACGACCTTTTGGCCGGTGTGCTGCACCCAATCCTGTAGCTTGATCAGCTCGGCCTGCAGCCGCAGCAAATTGCGGAAATAGACCTTGCGATCCAACATTTCGGGGTGCTGCCCGCGATAGATCTTGCGGATCTCCATCGACAACATCGGCTCGCTGAACTCAATCTCGAAATCCTCGTCCAGCGTGTCTTCCAGTTCGGCTTCCAGCCAATCTTTGCTCGGTGCGTCGGAGTCATAGGTCAAGTGCGCGTTCCTTCTCGTCAAATGCGTCTACCCGTTACCGGGCCTGTGTAAACGTTTGATGTCAGCCTGAAATGAGGTGACATCTGCTTTGGGCGGTCAGCCAGCGCCGAAATACGACGGATAGGGCAGATCAATTTCTGCCTCGGACCTCAAATACGCACCCATTCTGTGCGGCCCCAGAGACCACGTATGATGGTACGCAAACGACACCAGCACAACCGCCTTTTCATCGCACGCCAGCGTTCTGAAAACATTGACCCTGATCAACAGATTTCACGATCCTTCGGGGGTCTCACCCGGGGCGTTAACTTTTGCCTTAGACCGGCAGGGCGGTGGTTTTGAAAACGGTGCGCAATGCAAACGAGCTCTGCATCTGCGCCACCCCCGGCAACCGTGCCAAATGCTGCCGGTGAATGCGTGCGAAATCTTCGGTGTTTTCCGCGACTACCTTCAGAATATAGTCCGCGGTTCCCGCCATCAGATGGCATTCCAAAACATCTGGAATCCGCGCCACTGCACGTTCAAAAGCGTCTAAAACTTCGTCCGCCTGCCCCTGCAGTGTGATCTCAACAAACACCGTTGTTGGCACCCCCATCTTGCGCGCATCCAGCAGCGCAACATAGTCGCGAATGTAGCCATCCGCCTCTAATCGCTGAACCCGTCGATGGCAGGCCGAGGGTGATAGATTCGCCTTTTCAGACAGGTCCGCATTGGACATTCGACCCGTTTTTTGCAGGGCAGCCAATATCCGACGATCCGTTGCATCCAACGCCATGGGCGCACATCCTTTGCAAGAATTTTCAATTTCTTCGAATATTATCCCAATAAAGTACAGAATGGCGAGGGGGGTTTCACATTAATTGCGACCAGCATCTGCTCATAATTTAGGCAGATTGTGAACGGAGGACGCGCAATGAAAATCGGTTGCCCCAAGGAAATCAAACCCCAGGAATTCCGGGTCGGCATGACCCCCAACGCAGCGCGCGAAGCGATCGCGCATGGGCATGAGGTCATCATCGAAACCAACGCCGGGTCAGGATCCGGCTTCGACGACACCGCTTATACGGACGCAGGTGCGCAAATCATCGCAACCGCAGCCGAGGTATTTGCAACGGCCGACATGATCGTAAAGGTCAAAGAACCCCAGGCGGGCGAGCGTAAAATGCTGCGCGAAGGCCAGCTGTTGTTCACCTATTTGCACCTGGCACCCGACCCTGATCAAACCCACGATCTGCTGGCCTCCGGCTGTACAGCCATCGCCTATGAAACCGTCACCGACCGCAACGGCGGCCTGCCCCTACTGGCCCCCATGTCCGAAGTCGCCGGTCGCCTCGCACCACAAGTCGGTGCTTGGACCTTGCAAAAAGCCAACGGTGGCCGCGGCGTTCTGATGGGCGGTGTACCCGGTGTTTCTCCAGCCAAAGTCGCTGTGATTGGCGGCGGTGTCGTTGGGACTCACGCTGCCCGCGTTGCGGCTGGTATGGGCGCAGACGTCACAGTTTTGGACCGTTCTCTATCACGCATGCGCTATTTGGATGATGTTTTTGGCAGTGTTTTCAAAACATCTTATGCAAGTGCCGGCAACACAGCTGAACTGGTCACCGAAGCGGACATGGTTATTGGCGCGGTTCTCATCCCTGGCGCTGCAGCTCCTAAATTGGTGACCCGCGATCAGCTCTCCACGATGAAGCCCGGCGCTGCAATCGTTGATGTAGCCATTGACCAAGGTGGTTGCTTTGAAACCTCGCACGCCACCACACATCAGGACCCGATCTATGACGTAGATGGTATCATGCACTATTGTGTTGCCAACATGCCTGGCGCCGTTGCGCGCACGTCGACCATCGCATTGGGCAATGCCACCATGCCGTTCCTGTTGGCTTTGGCTGACAAAGGGTGGAAGAAGGCCTGCCAAGATGACCCGCATTTGCTTGCTGGTCTGAATGTTCATGCCGGCCAATTGACCTACGAAGCCGTTGGCGTTGCGCTTGGCCTGGACACAGTCTCAGCTGAAGCTCTCGTAAACGCATAGCTACAGCAGGGCCCTCCCGCCCCAGAACGCACACCCGCGACGCGGATGTGCATCAGTGTTGGGCATAGCGCCGCGTGGGACACGCGGCGCGGCACCGCATCTCGCAAACGTTGCTACTAGAACGCAACAGCGCCGCGCGGAACGCGCGGCGCTTGGCCCAACGAAAGAAAGAGCACCTTGGGTGCTTTCTCTTTGGACGGGAGGCTTACCCTTCTTTGTGGATTTCCACCGAATGCGGATAGGGGATCGAAATACCTTTTGCATCAAAGGCTTCTTTGACCGCCTTGGTCATTTCGAACTTCAGATCCCAATAGTCAGCGGCAGCACACCAGAGCCGTGCGGTGAGATCGACAGAGCTGTCACCAAGATTAGTGACGCGCACCCAGGGTTCCGGGTCTTTGTGGACCCGCTCATCTGCTGCAGCGATCTCCAGAATAACGGCCATCGCAGCATCCGCGCTGTCACCATAGTCAATACCAAAAACCAGATCGACACGACGGGTTTCATGCGCAGAATAGTTGGTGATGATCGAGCCCCAAGACTGCCCGTTGGGGACAATAATCTGCACATTGTCTGGCGTTACCAGTTCAGTCGTAAACAGGTTGAGATCCTTTACCGTGCCCGATGTGCCGCCAATATCAACAAATTGTCCCAATTTATACGGGCGGAAGACAACCAACATGACACCAGCTGCCAGATCACTCAGCGTACCTTGTAACGCCAAACCAATCGCCAGCGATGCCGCACCCAGAATTGCCACGATGCTTGTCGCTTGAATTCCGAAAATCCCCAACACCGCGACCAACACAATCGCCAAGACAACCCATTTGACCATGCTGGCCAAAAAGTTCCCCAGCGTCGGGTCTATCTGTGGGGTGGCATTGATCCGTCGCCGCACCAATCCACCAATCATGCCTGCAGCGATCCAACCAACAATCAATACCACCAAGGCTTTGATTGCGTTCATCAAGACCGGGGCCATTGCTCCAGTCTCCATCATAAGTTCGTCCACGCGCGTCTCCTATTTCACACTGAATGGTAAGCTGCGCTGTGCCAGCGCATCTGCCTAGCCGAAACCATCGTGCAAATCCGCCCTTTGGTCTAGGTTTTAGTGTCGCGACTGTTCCCCGGACTGTTCATCAAAACACAGGCCCTGCTTAAACCGCGCACAGGCTCCCCCCTATGAACTGATCAGCAATTCCTTACCTTGAGTTCAGCCCAATCAAAGGAACGCGCAATGACCGATTTATCACAATTTCCGATTTCACGCAGATGGCCCGCAAACGACCCCAGCGTTCTCCAACTGTACTCATTCCCCACGCCAAATGGGGTAAAGGCGTCAATCATGCTGGAAGAAGTCGGCCTGCCCTATGAGGCCCACAAGGTCACTCTGTCAGATGTCGATGTGAAAAGCCCCGAATTCCTATCCCTGAACCCCAACAATAAGATCCCCGCGATTATCGACCCCAATGGACCGGATGGAGCCCCCATCGGGATATTCGAAAGTGGCGCTATTCTGCTCTATTTGGGCGAAAAATCCGGACAGTTGATCGGCACAACAGCACGGGAAAAAACCGAAATCACCCAATGGTTGATGTTCCAAATGGGCGGATTGGGCCCCATGCTGGGCCAACTCGGGTTTTTCTACAAATTCGCAGGTGCTGAGATTGAAGACCCCCGCCCGCGTGATCGCTACATTGGCGAAGCAAAGCGATTGCTCGCTGTTCTTGAAGGGCAACTGGCAGATCGTGACTGGATCGCCGGAGAATACTCCATTGCCGATATTGCCATCGGCCCTTGGCTGCGCGGTATCGACTTCTATGGTGCACAAGATGTGCTGGGGTGGGACAACCACCCCAACGTCATTGCATATCTTGATCGCTTTCTCGCACGCCCTGCCGTTCAACGTGGCCTGACGATTCCAGCGCGCGATTAACCCGGAAGCGCGCCAGTCAAAACGTATCGCAAGATTTCCACGACCTGCCGCGGCTCTTCGGCGACTGCCAGTGCCGCGGCATGCACCTCTTTCAGCGCATGTTGATGCTCAGGTGGATTCAGCACGATAATTGATTTACCCAAGGCTGCGGCATATCCCGCATCAAAAGCTGCGTTCCACTGCTTGTACTTTTCGCCAAATCGAACAACCACGACATCCGCATCGGTCAAACCTTTGCGGGTGCGGATCGCATTGACCATCGCCCCTTTGTGGTCATGCCAGTATTTGTTCGGCTCTTGCCCAAGGATGTTCACTCCGCAATCGTCGCTCGCATCATGATCTGTAACCGGGCTGTTGAACGACACATCCAACTCTTTGGCCCCTTCAACGATCTGCTCACGCCAGTCTGAGTGGATTTCTCCTGACAGATATACTTTGAGTGTCATTGCACTTTTCCTCTCTTACGTATCCGTGATGCTGATGGGACGAGACATTTGTATCCGGATATCATCCTGCTGGGTCACGACCCACCCCAATCGGGTGTAAAGCGCCACATTTGAGGGCATAGCAGCATGGGTGGCAAGTCGAATGTGGTGCGCGCCAGCAAGCTTTGCAGCGTCCACACAGGTCCCGATCAAACGCTTGCCCAAACCTAGCCCTGAGAAACCTGGATGCACCGCGACATTGGCCAAATGCCAAATGTCATCTGCAGCAACAACAATCAAACAGCCAACAATGCGCTGACTCGATTCCAAAACCCAAACAAGATTGTTCTGAATATCATCGCCGACGCCCTCAGAAACAGCAGGCAATTTCAACCCTGCGCTCAGATACGGGGCATAGGCCGCGTCGATACAGCGAACGATCCCCGCCGCGTCATCCAAAACAGCACGGCGGAGGATCACACTCATAACATTAGCCGCGCAGAACGCCGCCAGTGGCTTTGGCGACTTTTTCAACGATCTTTGCGCTAACGGCTTCGATGTCTTTTTCTTTCAACGTTTTGTCCGTTGGTTGCAGACGTACGGTGATGGCCAGCGATTTCTTGTCTTCGCCAAGGCTGCCCCCAATGAATTCATCGAAAACACGCACGTTTTCGATCAAAGCTTTGTCCGCCCCAACAGCGGCATTGATCAAGGTCAACGCATCGACCTTCGCATCGACAACAAAGGCGAAATCCCGTTCAACGGCTTGCAAGTCACGCAATTCAAGCGCGCCACGCGACGCCCCGGATTTACGCGGCATAGGAACCTCGTCCGGCCAAATGGTAAAGGCCATAGCCGGGCCTTTGATATCCATTGCGCTCAGCACGCGGGGGTGCAGTTCACCAAAGACACCCATCACCTTTTTTGGGCCAAGGCAGATCTTGCCATGACGTCCCGGATGCCACCAATCCTGCGCACCGCGCAAGATCTGCACTTTGGCAGGGGCACCAATCGCCGCCAGAACGGCCTCGGCATCAGCTTTGGCATCATAGAGATCAACGGGCCGCGATGCACCATGCACATCCTTGGGTCCAGTCCGACCAACCAACAGGCCCGAGATCAGGTTATGCTGCTCACCGGGCTCACCACCGTGGAATGCAGGGCCAACCTCGAACAGAGCCAGATCCATATAGCCACGCGCCTGATTCCGGGCCGCAGCCTGCAACAATCCGGGCAGCAAAGCCGGGCGCATATGTGACATGTCCGAACTGATCGGGTTTGCCAGCATTGTCGCGTCATCCCCACCACCGAACAAAGCAGCGCTGGTCTGATCAATGAAGGAATACGTGACGCATTCATTATAACCCAACGCGGCACAGGTCCGACGCGCAGACACATGACGACGCTGCTGCGGGGTCATCACTGGCTTTGGAATACCATCTGTCAAGCGCGGCAGCGGTTTACCTTCCAGCTTGGTCAGGGATGCAATGCGCGCAACCTCTTCAACCAGATCGGCCTCACCCATAACATCAGGACGCCAGCTGGGCACATGCGCCATGTTCCCTTCCAGACGGAAGCCAAGGCGTGTCAGCGTCTGACGCTGCTCGCTTTCGGGGATATCCATCCCGACCAGAGACCGCACCCGCTCGGCGTCCAACTTGAACGCACGGGCATGGTCAGGCGCTTTGCCAGCCTCGACAACTGCAGAGGCTTCACCGCCACAAATATCCAAGATCATCTGAGTGGCCTGCTCAAGCCCTTCAAGCGTGTATTGCGGATCTACGCCCCGCTCAAACCGATAGCGTGCATCCGAATTGATCTTGAGCGTACGACCGGCGAACGCGATCTGAACATTGTCCCAGAATGCACTTTCAAGGAACACGTTGACCGTTTCCTCGGTACAGCCGGTGTCTGTTCCACCCATGATACCCGCGATGCTCTCCGCACCGCTGTCATCCGAAATCACCATCATGCCGGGCTGCAAAGTGTATTCTTTGTCATCCAGCGCCGTCAGGGTTTCACCCCCTGTCGCGCGATGAACCCGCAGATTTCCGGCCACCTTGTCCGCATCAAACACATGCAAAGGCCGGTTGTGATCATAGGTCATGTAGTTGGTGATATCCACCAACGCAGAAATCGGACGCAGCCCAATCGCCATCAACTGATCCTGCAGCCACTGCGGGCTGGGACCATTGCGAACACCCCGGATCACACGACCCGTGAAATGTGGGCAGCCATCAAGCGTATCTTCGTCAATCGACACTTTGATTGGGCTTTCGAATTCACCCTGCACCGGGGTGTAATCCCGGTCTTTGAGAACCCCCAAACCCCGGGCGGCCAGATCCCGCGCGATCCCCTGCACACCCAATGCGTCAGGGCGATTTGGCGTGATCGCGATGTCAATCATGGTGTCGACTTTGGCCGGGTCATTTTCCACCAGCCAGTCCACAAACCGATCCCCGACCTCACCTGACGGCAGTTCGATGATCCCATCATGTTCTTCGGACAGCTCCAGCTCACGCTCGGACGCCATCATGCCATAGCTTTCGACGCCCCGGATTTTGCCGACACCGATGGTGATATCCAGTCCAGGAACATACATGCCCGGCTTGCACACAACGACGGTGATCCCTTCGCGGGCATTTGGCGCACCACAGATGATCTGCATTTCGCCTTCATCCGTGTCCACCTTGCACACCCGCAGCTTGTCCGCATCGGGGTGTTTCTCGGCATGCTTGACATAGCCCAAGGTAAAATCCTTGAGACGGTCAGCCGGGTTCGAAATTTCTTCGACTTCGAGGCCCAGATCGGTCAGGGTCTCGGCGATCTCATCCACCGATGCATCAGTGTCGAGGTGATCTTTCAGCCAGGAGAGGGTGAATTTCATTGCGTAAAGTCCGCCGCTTGATCTTTGGTCAAAGGAGGCTTTAGCGGATCAGGCGCGCCGAGGAAAGGGCGCTCACCCTTTGCTGTAGAAATACCGGGCTTCTGTGTCCTTCTCGGAACGCGCGCGCGCCCGCACCTCTAAGGATACTGCGGTTTGCGCCCAGCGAGCTCATCCAATTGCCAGCCAATCCAACCATGCGGAATAAAATGGCCACCCGGATGCGTATCAAGGGTAACTTGTCCCTGTGCGCAGCCGGTCCATTCTATACGGGACAGCGTCAAAAAGGGCACCACGCTCCAATCTCCAAGCGGACTGGCGGTAGTGCACCCATATTTCTGACGCCACAAGGAAACCGGATAGGTCGGGTCGCCGCTTGGCCCAAATGGGAAATCCATCACCGTATCGTCCAGACCGTGCACATGGCGTACTTCGCGAGGGGCTTGCGCGCAGTTTTCCGATTGCCGCAACGTGCCAGAGATCGCCAACAAGGCCGCCACATGCTGCCCGCTTTCGCAGACATACCGCCACGCCATCGCACCGCCATACGAATAGCCCGACACGAAGACACGGCTCGGATCAATCGGGTACCGCGCCGCCACATCGGCCAAAACCGCGTTGGCAAAGGCCACATCGTCGGTGTCCGAGCTCCAAAAATTCCAGCTTTTGCCCAGCCCATTTGGCGCTACCAACAGAACCCCACGCGACCGCGACGCCCCCGCAATCCGTTCGTGGCGCACAACAAGATCGCCCTGCCGCGCCCATCCATGGAAATGCAACAGTACTGGCAGCGGTGTTGTCCCGTCCCAATCATCGGGTTCGAGTACATGATAAGACCGATCGCCCAACTCACACGCGGTTTGATTATGGCAATTCCCCGATTTCCACGGCCCCATTGCCGCAACAGAGGACGCCCACAGGAAGGCCACAAAAACGGATATCACAGATTGAATCATGGGCCTGACCCTAGCCACATCGCCCTTGATGTCACCTCACATTCCTGTGGGGATGCGTGAAGTTAATCCTCCGTGACCACAGTGTTTTTCACACCCTCAGCCCCAGCGAAAACCGCAAGAATGCGTACGATACCATCGCCCGTGTTGGTCCCGCTATGGGGTGAGCGAAACGCCTCGACCAACGCATCGCCTTTGCGATAGGTCTTAGAACCCGCCGCGCCGTAATCCACCGTGATTTCCCCGTCGAGGATATATGCCATCAGTGGGACGTCGTGTTCATGCAATCCCGTCACCTGCCCCGGCTGCATCGTCACAATTGCCATGGTGATCTGCGGCGTGCCTGTGGCGTATTCCAGCGGCTCGCCAAGGATCGACGTGCTGGTTTGCAGCAGGACATCCACCGGCGGATAGGTGTCTTTGGCGTGGGCCGTGGAAACGAGGGCAATCAGAACGGCGGCAAGCAAATATTTCAATGTAGTACCTCAGAGCATGAAAGATTTTCGAAAAGATGCCCGGCCGCGCCCCAACAGTCAAAGCGGCACCATCGTCGGGCCGCGGGATGGCGATCCAACAGTCGCACGAAGTGCTTTATGCCTGCCAAGTCAGTCTGTCATAAGATGGAGAATATGCCGTATCAAAATCACCAGCCGGTGCGGGAGGTCTGGCGATAGCCTTCCCAAGACTCTCAGCTTTCGAGAGCAAAATTCAGTTCACCTAACTAAAACTGCTGCGATCGAATTGCATTAATGAGTTTTTGCTGTTGCTGCTTTAGTCCTGCTTCTCTTTTGGACATCACTCGATTCATCGCTTCCGCCAGGTCTGAAACTATTACGTCGCCGTGTTTATCACGGCCTTTCAAAGCCATTATTAACTCCGGAAAATACGCCCAAACATATTCCTTCATGTCCTGAGCTTCGATTAGGATAGACTCGGGCACCAGCAAAGCCAGTTCTGCAAACGCTTTTTGAATTTGCCTTTTAGCTGAGAATATTTCGTCGATATCTTTGTTTACTTCATTAGCGCTACGAGTCTTGAGAGGTCGCAATTTCTCCCCCACTTCTAGCGTCAAATTGACGAAGTTTACACAGGCATGGCGCTGTTCTCTTATTTGCTCCGCTTTTCGATCCAGATTCTTTTGCTTCGCGTAGGCTACCGTTGCGATTTTGTACGCTGCAAAGGCACCAATACCTGCTGCTAGCAGAGGGAAAAGTGGTTCAATAGCTGACACAATCGCAGACAGAGCCTTATAATCACGGCAAATATTCTCGCATGCCGTGATCATTTCAGAGCCATTCAACGCGACAAGCCACCGTGCAGGTTTGGCATATCCAGCGATTGGAACCCGTAATGACGCAACCAGCGCAGGTCGCTGTCAAAGAAGGCGCGCAGATCGGGGATGCCGTATTTCAGCATCGCCAGGCGGTCGATACCGATGCCAAAGGCAAAGCCCTGATACACATCCGGATCGATGCCACCAGCAGCAATCACCTTGGGGTGCACCATGCCAGAGCCGAGGATTTCGAGCCAATCGTCGCCTTCACCGATCTTGAGCGTACCACCCTCCCACGAACAGCGAATGTCGACTTCGGCCGACGGCTCGGTGAAGGGGAAATGCGAGGCGCGGAACCGGAGCTCAACATCATCAACCTCAAAGAACGCTTTTACAAACTCTTCCAGCACCCATTTCAGGTTCGCCATCGAGATGTTCTTGTCCAGCGCCAGACCTTCGACCTGATGGAACATCGGCGTGTGGGTCTGATCATAGTCGGCTCGGTACACGCCGCCCGGACAGATAATGCGGATCGGGGCGCCCATCTTTTCCATCGACCGGATCTGAACCGGCGAGGTGTGGGTGCGCAGCACGTGCGGTGGACGATCGTCGCCCTCGGCACGGTGCATATAGAATGTGTCCATTTCCGCCCGCGCGGGGTGGTGGCCGGGAATGTTCAGCGCGTCGAAGTTGTACCAATCGGTATCAATCCGCGGTCCTTCGGCCACCGAAAACCCCAGTTCGGCAAAGATCGCGGTCAGCTCTTCGCTGGCCTGACTGATCGGGTGCAGAGAGCCCTGACGGCTGGGCCGCGTCGGCAGCGTGACATCTAGCCATTCAGTGCGCAGACGCTCGTCCAGCGCCGCATCTGCAAGACCGGCTTTTTTCGCTGCAAGTGCAGAATTGATTTCATCTTTCAGCGCGTTCAGCGCCGGACCGGCAACCTGCCGCTCTTCGGGGGTCATTTTGCCGAGTTCCCGCATCTTCAGCGCGACCTCACCCTTTTTACCTACGGCCGCAAGGCGGATCGCCTCGAGCGCAGATTCATCGCCTGCATCGGCGATTTGACCCAGATATTTTACCTTAAGATCGTCCATGACGGTCCCCTGATCACGTGTTCCCGCCCTGCTATCACAGCGCCACGCGAAAGCAAGGGGCGCACCGCATTGCAGAGGCCAACCGCGACACCTATGCCGCAGACTGTGCCTCTTAGGCGACGTTCAGCAACCCGGCTGCGTATCCACCGTACACCGGCCGCACCGCTGCCCCATAGGTACCCGATGCGTGGCACAACTCAGGAAACAGTGCAAATATTTCATCCGCTGTTTCTTGCTCCATATGGCTCAGCGCTTCTGCCCCGGGGTAAAAGCTCTCACTCGCCACCCCTTGGGTATGTACGATCTGATGCGCGTCAAAGAGAACATGCACATAGCGCAGCGTATCCATGGGCGCCGCGCAAATGGTGCGGTGATTGATAAGTGATTTGGCCGGAACCAACACTTCTGGCTCTCCAAACAACAGCTCAGCCTGCCACCCTTGAACCAAAACGCGATGGAGCGGTGAAACAAGCAGGTCGCAATGCGCGCCCAGCGTTCCTTCGTTGATCCGCACGGGCGTGAACTGTCCCCGCCCCTTTACGGCGCGGGACCCAACCCAACGCACAGGTTGCGGTCCATTGTCTTGAGTTAGAACCAAATCTCCGGGCGATAAACCTTCGACTCTGCGCGGACCTGAAACGGTATCAATCAAGGTCCCCGCCGTAAAACAAGCAACGCCAGTGTCCCCCGGCGAGACCGTTCCATACGTAAGTTCGGTTGGGTTGGGTTGATTAAATTGCAGAGTTGTCGTGGTCGAATTGGGCCCGACCAGCACCGGAAGGTTGACTGATGTTGCCCCATCGGCGGCTCCACCTACCGCAACGATGTTCTGCGTCCCACCGCCAATGTCATAGAAATCTTCAACGGTATTGGTTGCCGTATTGGTCAATGCATAGGCTTCGTAATTATTGCTGCCACCGCCATCAGGATCTGTTAGCCGAATGTCAAAAAAATCAGCCGAGATCACATAATTCACCTCACCATTATCAGGATCAACAGTCACCTGAACCCAAGGGTGGTCCAACGTGACCTCTATCCCGACGTTGCCATTGGCCTGATAGAACGAAACCGTGAAATTGGCCGGGTCATCTGATGGCCCCAGAGACACCTCAAGGAATTCAGACACACCAGAGCTGTTGGCATAAGCATTTGAATAATGAAGTTCGCTGATACGGGCCATAAACGCACCTAAACCTTACCGTTTTGAGAAAACCTGTGTCGCCTTAAAACATGTTCAAATTGTGGAACCGATGGACCATCAATCAGGCAGATCAGCCGGTACAGGGCTTGCAAGCCCTTACCCCCTGCTGCAGGTTCACGCGTGACACACATAAGGATCAGCGAATGTCTCCGACTGCCCCATCGCGCCCCTGGCTGGTTCTTATCGGATTGGCGTTAGGCGTGTGCGTTACCAACGGGTTTGCACGATTTGCTTACGGGCTAATTCTACCCGCGATGAAAGAAACGCTAAATTGGAGCTATGCCCAAGCCGGCTGGCTAAACACGGCCAACGCCCTTGGCTATGTTGCAGGTGCCGTGATGACCATGGCGTTGATACGCCGGGTATCTCCTTCGCGCTTGTTCAGTATCGGCGTTCTGACAACATCGATCAGCCTGTTTGCAACAGGCCTGGACGAAAGTTTGGTCGCCCAAAGCCTATGGCGGATTTTGGCGGGGCTGTTTGGTGCGATGTCCTTTGTCACGGGCGGGGCACTGGCGGCCTCATTGTTTCAGGATCGCCCACATCACAATGCCTTGGCGATTGCATTTTATTTCGGCGCCGGCGGCGGATTAGGTATCATTCTATGCGGCGCGACGATTCCAATGATGCTGGATCTTTTGGGGCCGCAAAGTTGGACATGGGCTTGGATAGGCATTGGACTGGTCAGTTTCTCTTTTTGCCCACTAAGCGTCTGGGCTGCCGAACAACTCCGCCCACCGACCGGTAAGGCGCCGCCAAAGGCGCGGACACCGATTGCTCGGATGCTGGGGGAAATTGGCGGCTACGCTGGGTTTGGCTTGGGCTATATTGTGTATCTGACATTCCTTGTGGCCTGGATGAAGGAACGCGATGCAAGCGTGGCTATGATTTCACTCACCTGGGTGGCCTTGGGGATCAGCATCACGGTGTCTCCCTTTGTATGGCGCAACATCTTTGCCCGCTTTGCCTCTGGCCTGCCTTTGGCCATGATCCTGACAGGCATCGCCACGGGGTCTGCCCTGCCTATCTTGATCCCCAACACGTTTGGCCTGATGCTCTCTGCGCTGATTTTTGGACTGTCCGTTTTCATGGCGCCGGGTGCGGTCACAAATTTCACCCGACAGAACTTGCCGCAGAGCAGCTGGACCAGTGTCATCAGCTTTTACACCGTGGTTTTTTCAATTTCACAGACCATTGGCCCAATCGGGGCAGGTTGGTTCGGCGATTGGACCGGGGATATTGGCAACAGCCTGCTAGCGGCCTCTGCCTTGTTAATGATTGGTGCTGTTTGTGCTATTTCACAACGCCCCCTAACAGATAGATGATCCACAAAAAAACCGCCCGGAAAATCCGAGCGGTTTCTCTATTCTCTGACTCTCGGGTGAGAGGGCTTAGGCCGCCAGAGCAGCCTGTGCCTGTGCAACGATCGCACCGAACGCGTCGGGCTCGTGTACAGCAAGGTCAGCCAGAACCTTACGGTCCACTTCAATACCGGCCAAGGTCAGACCATTGATGAAACGGCTGTATGTCAGTGCTTCGTCGTGCGAACGCACAGCAGCGTTGATCCGCTGGATCCACAACGCGCGGAAATTCCGCTTACGCTGCTTCCGGTCACGGGTCGCGTACTGGTTCGCTTTGTCAACGGCCTGCGTCGCGACCTTGAAGGTGCTCTTGCGGCGGCCGTAGTAACCTTTGGCGGCTTTGATGATTTTCTTGTGACGGGCGTGGGTAACCACACCACCTTTAACGCGGGACATACTGGTATCTCCTCTTAACGGTCGTAGGGCATGAAGCCCTTGACGATTTTAGCGTCGGGGGCGGAAAGGGTAGTGGTTCCACGTGCATCACGGATGAATTTCTTCGTCCGTTTAATCATGCCGTGACGTTTGCCGGCCTGGCCACCAAGGACCTTACCTGTCGCAGTAATTTTGAAGCGCTTTTTAGCACTCGATTTTGTCTTCATCTTGGGCATTTCCGTCTCCTTATTTCGGGTTCGGTACGGGACGCGACTCGGCATGCCACTTCGGCCGGTCGCGCAATCAGAAGCGCCGTTTACGCATAACTGGGAATACTGGCAAGGGGGTTAGCGAATAATTCGTGCCACAACGTTAAAAAAAACGTCAGGCACTTCAGCTAACTGATACCCACCGGGGTTTGTCTGGACTGCATAAATTATCAATCCACCGGCAATCAACAGCGTAAGAATGGATGCCCTGGGCGCACGATCAGTACTAAATGCAGCCAGCATAGAAGGTATGGATAGCAAGACCAGAACAAGCCCCACAATCAGAGCGATATCAGTATCCATACCCACTTACCCCTATCTGTCAGAGATTAGCTTATCCCGGATCAGTGTTATAAATCAAACGCTCATCACAAGGCGCAATCCGCAGGATATTGGTCGTCCCCGGCACATTGAACGGTACACCGGCGGTGATCACGATCTGATCGGTTTCCGTGGCGAAGCCATCCGCGCGCGCAGCGCGTGCTGCATTCACAACCGCGCCTTTAAAGCGGGTTAATTCTGGCGTCATCACACAATGGCACCCCCAACTCAGGCACAACCGCCGGGCGGTTCCGGTCAAGGACGTCATCGCGATAATCGGCACCCCCGGACGTTCCCGCGCGGTCAACAGGGCCGTGATGCCGCTTTGCGTAAAGCAACAAATCGCTTTGATATCTGTCTTTTCTGCAATTTCACGTGCGGCTGCGACGATCCCATCGGCGATTGTGGTCCCTTTTGCGGTGCGCGATGCGGCGATGATCTGGGCATACGTCGGATCGGCTTCGACTTCGATCGCAACCTGATTCATTGTTCCCACGGCTTCCAGAGGGTAGCTGCCCGCCGCAGATTCCGCGCTCAGCATGATGGCATCTGTTCCCTCATAGATCGCGGTGGCGACATCTGACACCTCTGCACGGGTCGGCATCGGGCTTTCGATCATGCTCTCGAGCATTTGCGTCGCGACTATAACAGGCTTGGCAGCCGCCCGGCACTTACGCACCAACCGCTTTTGGATCGGCGGCACCGCAGAGACCGGCAACTCAACACCCAGATCTCCTCGCGCAACCATAATGCCATCCGATGCGTCCAAAATATCCTCGAACGCATCAACCGCCGAAGGTTTTTCGATTTTTGACAGGATCGCCGCACGCCCGTCAGCCAACGCACGCGCTTCAAAGACATCCTTAGCCCGCTGCACAAAGGACAAGGCCAGCCAATCGACACCCAACTGACACACAAACTCCAGATCCGAGCGGTCTTTTTCAGACAACGCGGCCAAAGGCAAAACAACATCCGGAACATTCACGCCTTTGCGATTGGATATTGCCCCACCGATTTCCACACGGCATTCCGCGAAATCTTCACCACAGGCTTCAACCTCAAGCCGGATCTTACCATCATTGACCAATAGACGTGAGCCAACCTCTAGAGCCTGAAAAATCTCAGGATGAGGCAGGCAAACGCGCGCAACATCTCCGGGGGTTGGATCCAAATCCAGCCGAAATTTTGCACCTTCGACCAAATCTTCTACTTCATTGGCAAAGACCCCGACCCGCAACTTTGGCCCCTGTAAATCCGCAAGGATGGCAATCGGGCTATCCATATCTTTTTCAACCTGACGGATGATACGGTGCTTTTCGCGGATTTCATCCTGCGATCCATGGCTCATATTCAACCGGAAGACATCGGCCCCTGCTTCGTGCAACGCGCGGATCATGTCATAGGTTTCTGACGCGGGACCCAAGGTGGCCACAATCTTGACTTTGCGAAGACGCCGCATGGCTCTGCTCTCCTGAAATTTGTTCTTGTTACCTAGAAATGATCCGCGAGCGAACACTCGTAATTCCCATTCCTCGATAACTGCCTTACACCTATGAACAAAGAGATGACAGGCACATGACTTATAACCCATTTTTCATTCATGGCGAAAACCGCCCTGCCCGCTGGCTGATCACTTGTGATCATGCGACCAATATGGTTCCCCCCTTTGTGAACAATGGCGATCTTGGCTTGCCGCGCGAAGACATGGAACGCCACATTGCATACGATGTCGGCGCTTATGGTGTCGCGCAACATCTTGGCGAAGTTTTGAATGCGCCCGTCGTGGCGTCCAACTTTTCGCGCCTTGTGATCGATCCGAACCGGGGCGAAGATGATCCAACATTGTTGATGAAGCTCTACGACGGCACCATCATTCCCGGCAATCGCACCGCCGATGCGATCGAACGCGAAAAGCGATTGCAACAATGCTATCGCCCCTACCACGAACAATTGGCCCGCATGACGGCGTTACCCCATACCGTGGTGATTTCGATGCACAGCTTCACAAGGCAACTCCGGGGGCGCCCCCCGCGTCCGTGGGAAATTGGTATTTTGTTCACCCCAGACGAGCGGTTTTCCCGTCCCCTGATTGACCGGCTGAACGCCGAAAGTGGCCTCTGCGTTGGTGAAAATGAACCCTATACAGGCGTTCTGCCTGGGGATGCGATCGACACTCATTGCACCAACCACGGGCGCCCAAATGCCTTGATCGAAATCCGCAATGATCTTATCGCGGACACCCCCGGACAAAGGGCCTGGGCCGAAAGACTTGCGCCAATTTTGCAAGATTCGTTGGCGACTTCTGGGGTTTGACAAGACCTTAACATTTCGTCTTGAATCCCCTTAGTTTCGCTGCGGAAATCTTGCAGGAACGTGCCCAGAACCCCATGTTAGTCATGACAGAAACCTACCCTTGAAAGGAGCATGTCATGACTGTTGAAACTCTGACTACTGTCTTTGGTTGGATGGCGGTATTGAATCTCGGTTACTTAATGCTGGCCACTGCAGTTCTCTTTTTCATGCAGAATTGGGTGGTTGGCATCCATGCCAACTGGTTCAAACTTGAACCAGAGGCGGTGAGGGCAGAACATTACCGCTTCTTGGCCAACTACAAAATCGTCACTTTGGTTTTTGCCGTGATCCCATATTTGGCTTTGAAGCTGATCTAGCGTTCAAGGAAGATGCGCCCCTCGCAGCCGCAATTTCCCTCGTTTCATTGTAACTGCAGGCGGGGCTTGGTACCTAGCGAGAGGGACGCATAACACTTTTTCCGGAGCCAGACGCATGGATCAGCAAACCGAAATCGAAATTCAGGCCGCCGCTTTTCGCCGCTTGCAAAAGCACCTGATGGAAGATCGCACAGACGCACAGAACATTGACATGATGAACTTGGCCGGGTTTTGCCGGAACTGTCTGGCCCGCTGGTATCAAGAGGCCGCAAACGAACGCGGCATTGAGATGAACAAAAACCAAGCTCGCGAAGCCTATTATGGCATGACCATGGATGAGTGGAAGGCAAACTATCAAACCGATGCAAGCCCGGAAAAACAAGCAGCCTTCAAGGTCGCTTTTGAGGAAAACGTGACTAAGAAGGGCTGAACACCACGCCTTTGGCGGCCAGATTTGCAAATTTGGCCGCATCCACACCCAATTCCGCCAGTACAGATCGGCTGTCAGCCCCATGCGCCCGCGGTAGCGTTTTCAACTCTGGCCCACCATGATCATAGGTGAACCCGGCCACTGCAAACCGCTCCTCACCAACGGTCTGAACCACCTTGCGCGCTTGATAATGCGGCTCTTGCAGTGCCTCATCTATGCCTCGCACACGCGCAGCCGGTACATGATGCGCGTTCAGGTGGTCCTCCCATTCTGCAGCGGTGCGGTTCAGCATAACACGCTCCAAACGTGCAGCATCAGCCATCCTCCTCGAACCAACTTCCGCGCGCGGTGTTGCCAGAATCTCTGCGGCGGTCGCGTCGTCCCCCACGGCAGCCATCAAGTTCGCCATCTGTGCATTGGTGAACGCGCCGATCATCAGTTGACCATCTGATGTCTCAAATGTGCGATATCCGGCCAATTCCAAATCATGGTTACCATCCGACCTTGGCACGTCCCCTGTCGCGAGGGTCGCAGCAGTGTACGAGTTCATCAGCATCAAGGCCGCATCGGCCATTGCCACATCAACGCGCCGTCCCAACCCCGTCTGAGCCCGCCCAAACAAGGCTGCCGAGATTGCCAGCGCAGCCTGCACACCTGTGCCATAATCAATGACCGCGGGCCCAATCCGGAGCGGGCCCTGCCCCACATCCCCATTGGTCGACATAATCCCACTAAAGGCTTGAATAACGTTGTCATAGGCAGGATGCGCGGCTTTAGGGCTTACCTGACCAAATCCGCTGATGGCACAATAAATCAGATCGGGCTTCAAAGCAGAAAGCCGTTCATAATCCAAACCCAATGCCTCGACCGCCTGCGCGGTATAATTTTGAACCAACACATCCGCCGTAGCGATGAGCCGGTCAAACAAGGCACGGCCCTCTTCGGATTTCAGATCCAATGCGAGTGTCTTTTTTCCACCCCCCTAAGCTTGAAAAGACAAGCCCATGCCAGCCGCATTCAGATCTGCATCGGCGCCCTCAATGCGTGTCATATCAGGGCGATCCACAGGTTCTATCTTGATCACTTCAGCCCCAAGCACGCCAAGCTGATAAGCACAAAACGGACCGGCAAAAACATGAGTTAGATCTAAGACCCGCAAGCCTTCGAATGGTTGCATGAAACGTCCTCCCTCAGGGAACTCTATTCATGCAGGCCAAGTGTGATGGTCTGATATCGTCAAACTGAGGTCGGTTTTGTTGGGTTGGAATTTCCGGCGAAACTACATCGCAGCAGTGCCAGAAAAACTTGGGGCGCGCCAAACGGCACGCCCCACGTCATGAAAATCATAAGTATGAATTAGATGGCAGCCTTGAGGCTTTCATCCAGATAAATTTCGCGCAGACGCGTGGCAATTGGGCCCGGCGTACCATCGCCCAGCACAACGCCATCAATCTCCACCACCGGCATCACAAAGGCAGACGCCGAAGTGGTAAAGGCTTCGTCTGCTTCTTTGGCTTCATCAATTGTGAACAGGCGCTCTTCAACTTCCATCTGCGCCTCTTCCGCCATGCGCAAAACCGCCTTGCGGGTGATGCCATGCAAAATATCGGTGGACAGCGGGCGAGTGACGATTTTGCCGTTCTTGACGAAATAGGCATTGTTGCTGGTGCCTTCGGTCACGTGACCATCTTCGATCAACCACGCATCATCTGCTCCGGCCGCTTTGGCCATCATCTTACCCATGGATGGATAAAGCAGCTGCACCGTTTTGATGTCGCGACGACCCCAGCGAATGTCCTCGATCGAGATGATCTTGGCGCCCTTTTTCGCGGCGGGACTATCAGCCAAGCCCGGCTTGTTCTGAGTGAACATCACGATGGTCGGCTTGGTGGTCTCAGGGTCCGGGAAGATGAAATCACGGTCGCCATCGGACCCGCGTGTGATCTGAAGATAAATCAAACCTTCCGTAATCTCGTTCACACGCACCAATTCGCGGTGGATTTCAAGCAACTCTTCTTTGGTGCAGGCGGCACGCATGTCCAACTCAGTCAACGAGCGCTCCAAACGAACAGCGTGGCCATCAAAATCAATCAGCTTGCCGTCCAGTACCGAGGTCACTTCGTAGACGCCGTCGGCCATCAAAAACCCACGGTCAAAGATCGAAACGGTGGCTTCGGTTTCCGGCAGGTATTGGCCGTTTACATAAACTGTGCGCATTGTGCGTCTCCTATCCCCAAAGGGCTGCAACCGGCGGATGCACACCCTTGTCATCAAATGTCAAAGCGTTGTCGCGGTCTTCGGCCAACAACAGCGGCCCGTCAAGATCCACCACCGACGCACCCTGCGCCACCAAAGTCGCGGGGGCCATCGCCAAAGACGACCCGACCATGCAACCGACCATCACGTCATAACCTTCGGCCAGAGCCGCATCCCGCAGGCGCAGCGCCTCGGTCAAGCCACCCGTTTTGTCCAGCTTGATATTGACCACATCGTATTTACCTTTGAGCTTGGGCAAGCTGGTGCGGTCATGGCAACTTTCGTCGGCGCAGACGGGCACTGGACGATCCATCCCCAGCAAAGCTTCGTCCTCGCCCGCAGGCAAGGGTTGTTCCACCAACGTCACACCCAGACGCACCAGATGCGGCGCCAGATCGGCGTAAACCGCCGCGGACCACCCCTCGTTTGCGTCTACGATGATGGTTGAATCTGGTGCACCTGCACGCACGGCCTCAAGCCGGGGCATATCATCCGCAGTACCCAGTTTAATTTTCAACAAGGGTCGAAACGCGTTCTCCGCGGCCTGCGCCTGCATCTTTTCCGGTGTATCCAGTGACAGGGTATATGCGGTGATTTCCGGCCCTGGTGAGTCCAGCCCGGCCAGCTCCCAGACTGATTTACCTGCCCGCTTGGCCTCTAGATCCCACAATGCACAATCCACGGCATTGCGGGCTGCCCCTGCAGGCAGCAAATCCATCAATGTATCGCGATCAAAAGCCTCGGGCAGAGCATTGATTTCTGCCTCAACCGATTCGAGCGTTTCATGGTATCGCGCATAGGGCACACATTCGCCCCACCCCTGATATTCGCCATCCGTAATCCGCACCGTCAGCACTTTGGCTTCGGTCCGCGATCCGCGCGAGATGGTGAACACCTGCGCCAGTTTAAAAACATCCCGAGTGACTTCTACCTGCACGCGCCCCATCCTTTTCTTATCACAGTTACGGCCGCCGAAGGTGGGAAGCCCTCCTTCGGCGTGCCGCTTAGATCACATTGCAGCCAGCGCATCCACCAGCTTGGCCGAGCCAAACCGGAACGGATCAGTTGCGGGCAGACCCATGTCCGCCTCGACTTTAGCCAAGTAGGCCTTGGCTTCGTCTTCGCCCATGTGCTGTGTGTTCACCGATACACCAACCACCTGACACGCAGGGTTTGCAACTTTGGCCAGATTCAGTGCGGTATCGCGCAGCGCTTCAAGCGAAGGCTGCTGATAACCCGGCAGGCCACGCATATGGTCGCGCGTGGGTTCATGGCTCAGGATCAGCGCATCCGGCTGCCCGCCGTGAATCAGCGCCATGGTCACACCGGAATACGACACATGGAACAACGAGCCCTGACCTTCGATCAAGTCCCAGTGATCTTCGTCATTGTCAGGTGTCAGCCATTCGACCGAACCCGCCATGAAGTCCGCAATTACCGCATCCAGAGGCACACCATCGCCGGTGATCAGGATGCCGGTTTGACCCGTCGCACGGAAGGTCGACTTCATTCCGCGATCCCGCATCTCTGCGTCCATGGCCAATGCAGTATACATCTTGCCCACCGAACAGTCGGTTCCAACAGCCAAGCACCGCTTGCCTTTGCGCTTAACGCCATTGGCGATCGGGTAGTCGACTTCGGGGACACGCACATCGTGCAGTTTCTGCCCAGTGGCTTCGGCCACAGCAACCAGATCGGGCTCATCGCGCAGCAGATTATGCAGGCCAGAAGCTAGGTCAAAACCTTCTTCTAGTGCCATCACGAGCACTTTCTTCCACTCTTGACTGATCACGCCGCCACGGTTGGCAACGCCAATCACCAGCGTTTTTGCACCAGCTTCACGCGCTTCAACCAATCCCATGTCCTTAAGACCCAGATCGGCCTTGCAATTGTCCATGCGGAACTGGCCCACGGCATTTTCTGGACGCCAGTCTTTGATGCCCTGTGCCACTTTGGCTGCGAGTTGGTCGGGCGCATCGCCCAGGAACAACAGATACGGTGTCTCGATCATAGCAATGCACTCCTATACTTGATTCCGGCGTACATTATTGCAGCATCAAGACGAGCGTTTCTCATTTTCAGCTCAAGAATCATCGCGCGACACAAGAAATCACTGAAAATTGGTAACTTGACGCAAATATTTCCCGGCATTCCCCTCAAGTTCGTGGTTCTTTGCGTGAACAGGTGGACTTGCCGAAAATGCTGCACCGGCAATGCTGCATGTGCAAATCCACCTTGCGCTGGCGCGCGTAATTTAATACCTCATTCCCTAGGAAAATCGCAATTTCATTACCCTTGAAAGGTGCCCGCATGAGCTTTCGTATCCAGCCCGCCGCCCCGGCCCGTCCCAACCGCTGCCAATTGTTTGGCCCAGGATCGAACACAAAACTGTTCCCGAAAATGGCAGCTTCTGCAGCGGATGTGATCAACCTTGATCTTGAGGACTCTGTCGCACCTTCGGATAAAGACAGCGCGCGCGCCAATATCATCGAGGCGCTAAACACCATCGACTGGGGCAATAAATACATGTCTGTCCGGATCAACGGACTGGATACCCCTTACTGGTACCGCGACGTTGTTGATGTTCTTGAGCAGGCGGGTGACCGCATTGACCAGATCATGATCCCAAAAGTTGGCTGTGCCGCGGATGTCTATGCCGTTGACGCGCTTGTCACCGCAATTGAGCGCGCCAAAGGCCGCACCAAGCCGATCTCGTTCGAAGTCATCATCGAATCCGCAGCCGGGTTGGCGCATGTCGAAGAAATCGCAGCATCATCGCCCCGCATGCAGGCCATGAGCTTGGGTGCGGCTGACTTTGCAGCCTCAATGGGTATGCAAACCACCGGCATCGGCGGCACGCAGGAAAACTACTACATGCTGCGCGACGGTGAAAAGCACTGGTCCGACCCATGGCATTGGGCTCAAGCTGCAATCGTGGCAGCGTGCCGGACTCACGGCGTTCTGCCCGTTGATGGTCCTTTTGGCGACTTCTCTGATGACGAAGGCTACATCGCACAAGCCAAGCGCTCTGCGACATTGGGCATGGTCGGCAAATGGGCCATCCACCCCACGCAGATCGCGCTGGCAAACACAGTTTTCACCCCTTCCGAAGAGGCCGTAGCCGAAGCGCGCGAAATCCTTGCAGCGATGGAAACTGCCAAAGCCAACGGCGAAGGTGCAACTGTTTACAAAGGTCGCCTGGTCGACATCGCCTCCATCAAACAGGCCGAAGTCATCGTTGCGCAATCTGAACTGATCGCTGCAGGCTGACGCCCCTGACTCATTTCAAAATAAAGGGGCGTCCTTCGGGCGCCCCTTTTGCGTTATAGGTATCTCATGACTGATGATCTGACTTTGTTTCACACCGCATCCGTGCATCGCACCACATTCACTAGAATCGCTGCCCGCATCGCTCCGGGGGTGCAACTCACACATGTGGTGCGCCCTGATTGGTTAGAGCGCGCGCAAGGCGGAATAGATGCAACGTTGTCCGCCGAAATTCAGCACCTTATCGCACAATCCCCCAACGCGCTTTGCAGCTGCACGACCATTGGGGAAGAAGCCGCATTGGCCGGTGCTTTGCGCATTGATCAGCCAATGATGGATTTGGCGGCAAGCACCGGCGGGCCCGTCCTGATGGCCTATTGTTTGGATAGCACGTTAGAGCCGTCCCGCGCTTTGTTGACCCAAGCCTTCACAGCGGCGGACAAACCCGCAGCAATCCAGCCGCTGCCCCTGACGGACCTGTGGCCGCTTTTTGCTTCGGGTCAAACGGATCAGTTTGCACAGCAGATTGCCCAGCGGATAGACGCAGCGGTTGAGCAGCACCCCACTGTAACCTGTGTGGTACTGGCTCAAGCATCAATGGCCGCTGCGGCGCAACACACAACAGCCAATGTTCGGGTTCTATCTTCGCCGGAACTGGCCCTGCGCGCGGGGCTAGGCCTGCCGCTCAAATAAAAGCGGGGCCTCGCGGCCCCGTCTTTCACATCAGTTAGTGACCAAAAATGTTGTTCGGCGCCCATCTTAGCTTGGACCCTTTTTTGCCAACCTTCATCATCAGACAAGAGCCACCATATTTTTGGAAATAGATCATTTTCAGATCATACCAGCCTGCTTTGGGCACTTCGACCTCAATCCGTTGGTTGGCGTCACACCCTTGGCGCCCCGTAAAATAGCCGACAGACTGTCCGCTAATCCGGGCATCAATGCCATCGTTCGACCAGGTTTCGATCTGATAAACCCCAGCTTGATCAAACCGGATATACCCGCGAATGTCCGCAACCACATTATAGGGCTTTGGATAGGTCAACACAGGCTGACCCTTATCCGTTTCCCGATAATCAAGCCCGCGCAACGGCTTACCTCGCTTGGTGCCAGACAACATCTGCTTGGCTGAATCAAGCGATTGAATTTTGGCAGGCGGCTCACCGCCCCAAGCATATTTAACCGACAGGCCCGCTTTGGGGCTCGAAGGTTGCGGGCTGGCCGGTTTCAATTTCAACGGTGCAGCCGCCACCGCCGTTGCACACAACAACGACAAACCGACAAGCGCTCCAGTCCAGATGGCTTTCATCTTTATCTCCCTGTTTTTGGCGTCACTGTCGGCTTGTGCCAATCTTTTGCGACGAAATCGCGACAAGCTTAGGCAGCAAAACTCTATGCTACAAGGGTCAAGACGTTCACTTTTTCCCTGTTACGCCCGCAAATCCTTTGGCGAGCCCAGCACAACGTACGAGGTGATCGAGTTGACATGCGGCAATGTCCCCAACACTTCGGTGTGAAAAATCTTATAACTTTGCAGATCCGCACATTCGACCCGCAACAGATATTCGATGGTCCCCGTGGTGTTGTGACACTCCACAACCTCCGAAGATTGCTGCAATGCCCGTTCAAACCCCTCCTGCGCCGCCTTGCTGTGTTCCCCTAGCCCAACCCCAAGATAGGCTACAAATCCAACCCCGTTTGCGACGGGGTCCAACACAGCCCGATAGCCACTGATCACTCCGTGGCGTTCTAATTCCTGAACCCGACGCAAACAGGCCGAGGGGGACAGACCCACCCGTTCGGCAAGGTCCAAATTGCTGATCCGGCCATCACGGGTTAACTCGCGCAATATCCGGCGGTTTATTCCATCCATCTTCGCCATATGTTGCAGGAAAATATCTATTTTGCAAAAAAATGCAATTTCATTTGGTACTCAGACAACGATTAATAACATCATGATACTAAGCACCTTACCCGCCCTCATAACTTTCGCCTTTGTGTCCTCGATCACGCCGGGGCCGAATAACCTGATGCTTATGGCTTCGGGCGCTAATTTCGGCTTTCGCCGGACCGTTCCGCATATGTTGGGAATCGGGCTGGGCTTCACTTTCATGGCGCTGGTGGTAGGTGCCGGGCTTATCCAGATTTTCAACGCCTTCCCCATCACCTACACCGCACTAAAAACCGCATCTGTGGTCTACTTGCTGTATCTGGCCTGGAAAATTGCCAACGCAGCCCCCGTTCACGAACAGGATGCCACAGGCACCCCGATGACCTTTTTGCAGGCGGCAGCGTTCCAATGGGTGAACCCAAAGGCCTGGACGATGGCGCTGACAGCTATCTCGGCTTATGCGCCAAACCAAAGCTATTCAGGCATTTTGCTTGTTGCCTTGGTGTTTGGTGCTGTGAATTTGCCCTCAGTCAGCGTTTGGACGGTACTGGGGCAGCAAATGGCGCGGATCCTCACGAACCCGCGCCGCATGGTTCTGTTCAATTGGACCATGGCAACACTTTTAGTCCTGTCTCTCTATCCCATTCTCTGGCCGAAATAGATCAGAAACACACCTTAGGCCAACGGCAAGCAGAGCTCAGTGATCAATTCATCAGGTGCCGTGTCACGAGGGTTGTTCAGACTGATTTCGTAACATGGCCTGTCTGCTGGCTCCTCCCCCGACGCGGGTAGCCACTGACCAAACAAAGTTCCATAGGCGGCCGCGATACCAGCATAGGGGCCTTTGTAGGTCATAACGGCGGTCCGCCCCCCTTCGATCTCGAACAGGTCCATTCCTTCGGGAATCTGTTCGCCACGCCATTCTGCGCCAGCGAAACTGGTCAAATCGGCTTCGGGGGTCACTTCTGGGTTATCAAGATACACTCCGATCACATTCCCCACTTGGGGCCACAACCCGCGAGATTGGCACATAGCGCCGAATTTTTCAAAACTCTGGCCAATTTCATAATACGGCCCCTTGTGGCGCAGCACGGCAAGGCTTCGTTTGGGTTCAACTCTAACTTCAATCGGGTGCATCGGAAAACTCTCTTGATCAGGTTTGAGTAGAGGCGCACGCAGACGCCCAGCTTTGCGAAACGGATCAGGGCGTTGGCCATACCCTTCGCCAAAGGCGCGGGAAAAACTGCCAACATTTGGATACCCACATTTAAGGGCGACTTGGTCCAGTGGCCAATCCGTTTGAACCAACCACACCGCAGCACGGTTCAAACGCATGCGCCGCACTGTTTGGGCGCAGGTTTCCCCTGTCATCGCCCGAAACACCCGGTGCCAATGGAATCGGGACATCGCCGCCTCATCCGCAAGCCGATCCAGTGATAAATCCCCAGCCGGGTTGTCGTGAATGTAACTCAGCACACGCAAAAGACGGTCTTCGTAATTGGTCGTCATCGGTCCTTAACCCTGTCAATTTCACACCTTCAGAGATGGCATGATCACAATGCACAAATCTTGCTGAGTTGCATCTGGCGCAACCTGAGGTCATATAACCCCCAAACACCGCTTTGAGAGGCGTCATGACTCAGTATCTGGATTTCGAAAAACCGCTGGCCGAGATTGAAGGCAAGGCAGAAGAGCTGCGCGCACTCGCGCGGGCCAACGAAGAGATGGATGTGGCTGATGAAGCCGCCGCTCTTGATGCCAAGGCAGCAACTCTGCTGGACGATCTCTACAAAGATCTGACCCCATGGCGCAAATGCCAAGTAGCCCGTCACCCAGAGCGCCCGCATTGCAAAGATTACATCAAGGCGTTGTTCACCGAATACACCCCGCTCGCCGGGGATCGGAACTTCGCTGACGATCTGGCCGTCATGGGCGGTTTGGCGAGGTTCAACGGTGAACCTGTCATGGTGATTGGTCATGAAAAAGGTAGCGATACAAAGTCGCGCATCCGCCATAATTTCGGCATGGCGCGCCCCGAAGGGTATCGCAAAGGCGTACGCCTGATGGAAATGGCCGGCCGTTTTGGCCTTCCCGTTCTCACCATTGTGGACACCACTGGCGCCTATGCTGGCAAAGGGGCCGAAGAGCGCGGTCAATCCGAAGCAATTGCCCGGTCCACAGAAATGTCTCTGCAGATTGGCGTCCCAGTCGTGTCGGTGATCATTGGTGAAGGCGGATCTGGTGGCGCTGTGGCTTTTGCATCCTCCAACCGGATCGCAATGCTGGAACATTCGGTTTATTCCGTGATCTCTCCCGAAGGCTGCGCTTCGATCCTGTGGAAAGATTCAGGAAAAATGCGCGAAGCCGCCGAAGCACTGCGCCTGACGGCCCAAGATGTTCACAAACTGGGCGTCGTAGATCGTGTTATCCCAGAACCCAAGGGCGGCGCCCACCGGGACACTGAGGCAACCATTGCATCAGTTGGCAAAGCGTTCGCAGAAATGCTGGATGACCTGAAAGATCTCGATGCCAAAAGTCTAATCAATGACCGGCGTCAGAAATTCCTGGATCTCGGCACCAAGGGTCTGACGGCCTAATACGAAAACGGGGCGTGTCTTCACGCCCCGCTCTCCAAACCTCTACATCACCGCAAGCGCTGTAACAAAGCTTGTGATGGCGTGCCGGTTACAGGCAAACCTTGGCTGCGCTCATACCCGCTGATTGCACCGATGGACTTGGGGCCAATAACACCGTCTGCTCCACCGGTATCAAACCCTGCTTTGGTCAGCCGCTCTTGCAATTCCTTGCGATCATTCAGCGTCAGGCCATTTTTGTCGGGGCCAAAGGGCGTTTTGAGCGGCCCGCCACCTGCGATACGATCCGCCAAATGCCCGACGCCCAGCGCATAGCTGTCTGAGTTATTGTACCGCTTAATCACCTGGAAATTACGGAACACAGCAAACTTTGGTCCTGGCACCTGTGGTTGAAGAACCGAAACAGGCGTTGCAGAGCTTGCTGCGGCCGACCCGACCTCGCCGCCCCATGTTTGTCCTCGCACCCAGCCGGACCGCTTCAAATATGCGGCTGCCGACGCCAATGCATCCGTTGGATCATCAGACCAGATATCACGCCGTCCATCGCCCGTGAAATCGACTGCATAAGCAAGATACGAAGTCGGAATAAACTGGGTGTGCCCCATCGCCCCGGCCCAACTGCCAGTCATATTGGCCGGTGTGGTATCCCCGTTTTGTAAGATCTTCAGCGCCGCAATGAGCTGTTTCTCAAAAAACACGCCGCGCCGCCCGTCATACGCAAGTGTCGAAAGGGCAGAAATCACCGGAATATCGCCGCGTCGCGCGCCATAACGGCTTTCCAAACCCCAAATGGCCAGAACGATCTGCTTTGGAACACCATACTCAGCTTCGATCCGCGACAACAAAGAACCGTATTTCTGCAACATCTGTTTGCCCGTCGCGATCCGTTCATCCGACGCGGCAATCGCAAGATAGTCTTCGAGCGTGCGTTTGAACTCGGTCTGGTTGCCGTCCCGCTTGATCACAATCGGCAGGTATCCAGCCCCGCGAAAGGCGCGATCAATTGTGGATTGTGAAATCCCCTGCCCAACGGCACGTGTTTTGAACCCTGCAACCCAAGTATCCCACCCGGAATTGGGTACGGCCTGCACGCGCGGCTTGGGCGCTGATACGGGGGCGCTGCCTCCGCCACAGGCCGACAACATCAATGCACTTAGCCCGACTGAAAATCCACGTCTGTCAATCATAACGAAATCACCTGCTCATTGTTTTGCAGGTAGGATACCGCGATCAGCCGCGCCAAACCAGAAGACGTTTCTCCATTTGCCCTACGATCCAGCTGATCAGCACGCCCAAGGCTGACAAAACCACGACACCGGCAAACAACCGCTCAAGATCATACAGTGACCCCGCCTGCAGAATGTATGCACCGATCCCGTATTCAGCGCCCAACATCTCGGCAGCGACCAGCAAGATGATACCGATTGCCAGCGACACACGAAGACCAGACAAGATACCAGGCAATGCCCCAGGCAGCACAATCTTTCGTACGATCGACCACCAGCTGAGGTTAAAGCTCTGCCCCATACGGATCAATCCACGATCCACATTGTCCACAGCGCCATAGGTTGACACAACCGTCGGCGTAAAGGTGCCAAGCGCGATCAGGGCATATTTCGACCCTTCATCGATCCCAAACCAGATCACGAATAAAGGTAGCAATGCAATTTTGGGGATCGGGAACATAGCAGCGACTAACGGAACCAATCCTGCGCGCACGTATGAAAACAGGCCGATCATGACCCCAACGCCTATACCAACGCTTATTCCTAGCGCTGCACCGACAACAAGCCGGGTCAGCGACGGAACCAAATGGGTCCACAACATCCCAGACTGAGCTAAGCCAGCCAGTGTCGCCCCCACATCAGACGGCCGCGGCAACGTCAGGTTAGATATCCACCCAGCCCGCGTGCCCCACTCAATTACGAGCAACAACACCACGAACACCACCAGCCCCGCGCCACGCTTGGCCTCGGGTCTGAATCCGCCTCCTCGAAACCGGACCAGTTGCTCAGACATTCAACAGCTCCTGATCTGCGGCCAAGGCCTCCTCGCGCATCAGATCCCATAGGCGTTTTTGCAAGGCCTCCAGTTGGGGATCTCCGGTGCGGCGTTCTGTAAGTGGGCGATCAATTTCAATGACCTCTCGAATGCAACCCGGACGACGAGACAGAACCGCGATCCGATGCCCCAACCGCACAGCCTCGGCCAAATTGTGGGTAACGTAGACTCCAGTAAAAGGCTGGCGCACCCATAGCCCAACCAAGTCATCCATCAGCAATTCGCGCGTTTGCGCATCTAATGCCGACAAGGGTTCATCCAACAACATTACCGCCGGGTTCACCGCTAAAGCCCGCGCGATGGCAACCCGCTGTTTCATCCCGCCTGACAGTTGCCGTGGCAAAGCATCGCGAAAGTCGCTCAGCTTTGTCCGCGCCAGTACATCAGTTATGATACGGTCAATTTCACTGCCCTTGAGCCCATGATCTTCGAGCACCAGCGAGATATTTCCCGCGACGGTCCGCCATGGCAACAATGCGAAATCCTGAAAGACAAACGTCAGCGGGTTGAGGCACCCTTGGGGCACCTCGCCAACCTGCGTGACCTGGCCCTGATCCGGGCGTTCCAACCCACCGATCATCCGCAATAGGGTCGATTTTCCACATCCTGACGGCCCGATCACGCACAGGATCTCTCCGTCAGGAATATGCAAAGAAATATCATCCAGCACCAGCATGTCGCCATACCGGTGCGTGATTTTGTTAAGAGACAGGTCCATAGGTGACCTAGATCACCGGCGCATAAGATGGATCGACCAGAACATCGCTGGTAATGCTGTCCTTGATCAAACCCTCTGACTTCATCCAGCCCAGCTGATCTTGGACCGACTCCATGTTGAGGCCAGCATTCTTGTTGATCCGCATCGCGCCATTGCGAATGGATTTCTCGGCCTTTTCGTATGGCCTGTCTGCATAAACGTATTTGTGGATCAGCTTAACCATCTCGGTCGCACCGTCATCCCCGGCTGTTTTGTCCACCAGTGCCGCATTGAAATCATCGGCACCTTTGGAAAAGGCCCGCAGGAAAGCTTCGGTTTTGGCTCGTTCGTTGGCGGCATTGGCCGCCGAGGTAAAGACTGTGGTGACCTGATAGTTCGGGATGTAGTCCGCAACATTACCGATGATCTGAACCGCACCAGCCCCTGCCAAACCTTTAGCAATATGGGGGACAATCGACCAAGCATCCACTTGCCCGGATTTCAACGCGCCGATAATCGCACCCACTTTTTGCAGCGGCTTGTACTTGACTGCGACGCCTTCGGCTTCGGCAATCTTTGAGCCCATGTAATGGAACGACGACCCAACCTGCGTGACGGCATAGTTTTTCCCCGCCAAGGCCGCTGGGCTTGTCAGGCCTGCTTCAAAAGCAGCGTTTGAGGCGAGAATTTTTTGGCCATCAATGCCTTTCTCTTCGCTCAGCGCACCGCCGATTACTTTAGTGGCACCCTTTTCGGCCAAGCTGACCAGCCCGCCCGATATCGCGGTGACTGCATAATCTGCATCACCCGATGCGATCGCAACAGCCATCGGTTGGGCGGCTTGGAAAAACTTGAATTCAACATCCAACCCTTCGGCTGCGAAATACCCGCGCTCAAACGCCACAAAGGATGCGGCGTGGCTGGTAAACCGCAATGCGCCAACAGTCATCTTTTCATTGGCCAATGCAGGTGAGCCCAACATCGGTAATGCTGCTGCGCCGCCAACCAGTCCCAACGCGCCGCGTCGTGTAAAGGTGTTCATGATATCTCTCCCCGTCAAATTTCCGTATCACATTAAGACTTTGTTTTTTCCCGACGCAATGCCGGAATTGGCGTTTAAGCGTTCGCCCCCGCTTTGTGCGGTCTCAGGGCTTCGATCCCCTAGCTTACCAACAACCGCAAACCCTGCGTCACATCCGAGCGCACTGCCAGCCGCAGCCCCGGCTCATCACCGGCCTTGAGCGCGGCGATAATCAACTTGTGGTAATGCGGCGGTTCCGTCCGGCGCAAGCGCCCGTAAAGGGCACGCATGGTCGGGCCCAATTGCAACCAAACCGTTTCCGCCATGGCCAGCATCGCCGGGGCTTGGGCCCTCAGGTAAAGTGTACGATGGAACTCAAGATTTGTACGAATGTATCCCACTGCGTCCCGCTTAGTCACCATTTCAGCCACGTTCATGTTGATCGTTTGCAACCTGTCGATCAAGGCCATATGGGCCCGTGGCAAAGCCCGGCTGGATAGTTCGACCTCAAGCAACGCGCGCAAAGCAGCCAGTTCTTCGATCCGGTCATTGGACAACTCTGGCGTCGAAACCCGCCCGGACGAGGATAGAAACAGCGCCCCTTCGGCAACCAAACGGCGCACGGCTTCGCGCGCAGGGGTCATCGAGACGTCAAATTCTTTACCAATCCCACGTAACGTTAGCGCGGCACCCGGTGCAATTTCACCATGCATGATCCGAGTTCGAAGAGTGCGATACACCCGATCATGGGCTGCTGTGGTTTGATCTGCTGAGCGAGAATTGAGCATACTTCCTTGTGATCACAAAAAGGGAAGCCGTCAACAGACCCTTTATTCGAACCTGTACTGATGCAACGTACTGCCCTGACTTCGTAACCAGCGTCTTGGACCAGAATACGGGCCGTGGATCCGCTCAACCTGTGCCCAAAATTTCTCAGAATGGTTCATTTCGGCCAGATGCGCGACCTCATGCGCGGCCACATACTGCAACACCCCTGGCGGTGCGAGGATCAACCGCCAGGAAAACATCAGCGCACCCTGCGATGAACAGGACCCCCACCGGGATCTGGTATCGCGCAGAGTGACCTTGGTGTACGATTTGCCTAACACATCAGCGTAATGATCCGCTGCATCTACAAGACGATCTCTGGCGCGCTCTTTCAGGAACCGTTCGAGACGGCGCGCAACGGCATCTTCGGGAACGGCAACCTCGTCCACATCTAAAACAACCCGCCGCCCCTGCGCCGGAACAACATGGCGCAGATGCCCCTCAATCGGAATCTCGCTCCCAAGTGCCACAACAAAGCTGCTAACCTGATTCTGCAAATGCGATCTGATCCAATCCGCTTTCTCATGCGCAAATTTCAGGGCTTCGCTTTCAGAGACTCCTTTGGGCACGGTCAGGGTTACGCGCCCATCCAGCTGCGACACACGCAAACTGATCCGTAACGCGCGCGCGGAACGTCGCAGCGTCAAAGGCACCGAAGGTTGCCCTGGTAGGTCGTATTGCCCCATCTTTACGGCTCCTGTACGCTAAAGGCTTTGACAGTTCCCACGTCATATGGCACGTGACCTGAATCGTCGATACGACTCACCAGATATCAAGGGGGTTTCACATGCCCAAGGAAGAATGGGGTGTAAAGCGCGTTTGCCCCACCACCGGCAAGCGTTTTTACGACCTGAACAAAGACCCGATCGTCAGCCCCTATACCGGCGAGATCGTGGAAATGAATCTCGGCAAGAGCCGGATGATCGCTGCTGACGCAGAGGATGCCGCAACGCTGAAAGCAAAACAGAACATCGACGAAGATGACGTCGTGCTGGATGATGACGATGACACCGTTGACGTCGATCTGGGCGATGATGTTCTGGACGACGATGATGACAGCGATACCGTTCCTTTGGAAGAAATTGCTGACGTCGCATCGGAAGATGACGATTCCTAAGATTGCTCCGAGAGCGGCCTGAAAACTGCTCTCGGAACCACTGCCTTGCAAAGAGATTTGTAAGGGAATGGATGCCCAAAAAGATTTTTCATTTGAACAAACTTTTTGGCTTGCCATCCAGCGCGGCGTTTCATAAATGTCCGCTCACCGCAGACGCGGTACTCTGGTTTAGGGGCCTTAGCTCAGTTGGGAGAGCGCTTGCATGGCATGCAAGAGGTCAGGGGTTCGACTCCCCTAGGCTCCACCAAACCACTTCCTCTCTTATGAATTTGATATGTGTTTGTGATCTACGAACACGATTGCCCAAAGCATTCGGGTGTTGGAGTTTCTGCAATAGCATAGGCCTGTCCGCCCTCCCCGTCAGGGCGCCTGTGTCGCGCCCAAATATGCCTTTAGCCCGGCGGGTGGGTTCTCCAACAGCGCCCGTGTGGGCATCGGGGCGCTCACTCGCCCCTCGTCCACAACAGCGGTCCCAGTCGCGATACGTGCGGCGTCTTGGGGGTCATGACTGACCATCACCACATGCATTCCCGTTTCGGCGCTAATCTCGGCAACCAAGTCCAACATTTCTTGTTTCAAGGCAGGACCAAGGGCTGCAAAAGGCTCATCCAACAGCATCAAAGGACGCGCTTGCAACAAGACCCGCGCCAAGGCCACCCGGCTCTGTTGGCCCCCAGACAAAGCGCCGGGTTTGCGCGTTTCGTATCCAACCAAACCAACACGCGACAAAGCCTGTTTCATCTGCGCGCTTTGCTTGGCATTTGGCCGCCGGTGCGTCAACGCCAGCGCCAGATTTTCCCACACCGTCAAGTGTGGGAACAGGTTATTGTCCTGAAACAGCATGCTCACGGGGCGTTGTGATGGGGGCAGTTTTGAAATATCGCGCCCGTTCCACAAAACACATCCCTGCGACGGCGCGACGAACCCTGCGATCAGGTTTAACAGGGTGGATTTGCCAGCCCCCGATGGCCCGATCAATGCCGTTATAGGGTCATTAAAAGACACATCCGCCGCCAAAGAAAAGGGGCCTTGTGCCAACGTGATCTGGTCAAGTGTCAGCATTCACCCGCCCTCCTTTATCAAACAGCCAAAATGCCCCAAGGCTCAGGGCCAACAGCAGCAAAGCAGCCCCTCTTGCGGACTCCATCTGATAGCTTCCCATCAACCTATAGATCTGCAAAGGCAGTGTGGCGGTGTCGCCATCGGCAAACAGTGTGATAACACCAAGATCACCCATGGAAAGCGCCGCCGTCAGGCCAGCTGCAAACCCCAAGGGGCGTCTGAGACGCGGTAGATACACAATACGCCACAGCGCCCAGCCAGACAGCCCCAGAGAGGCGCTGAGGCGCGCAAAATCAGCTTTAGCCCCGTCCAACCCCGGTCTGAGGATGCGCAGAACAAACGGCAACGCCATCAGCGCATTGACCAACATCGTCACGACCAAGGCCACGCTCGCCGGGCGCACAAACGGTTGCAGCAACAAAAAGAAGCCTGTGCCCAATACCAGCCCCGACACAGAGACGCCCAACAATGCGGCCGCCTCTCCTGCTCGGGACAGCAACGGTAGCGCCAAGGTCAACGTTAACGCCGTCGCGCCAAGTGCCAACAGAACTGACCGACCAGCGGCAAGCCAAACCTCGGGCGGCAATGTAAATAACCCAGGAACCCCGGCCCAAGCGACGGAGGCCAACGGCAGCAACAAAAAGCCAGCAGCCAGAGTAATCCAACCCGTGTCTGCGACCTTTGCCGAGCGGGATATGCCATCCCAACGGGCCACCTGCCGATCCAACCCCGCGCCGAACCCGTCACGCGGGGCAAGCCGCAAGGCAACCAGTCCGGCAGCCAGCCCAAGGAGCAGCTGCATCATGGCAAGCGTTGCGGCCTTACTAAGATCAAAATCAAATCGGAACGCTTGATAAATAGCCAGCTCGACAGTGGTCGCACGTGGCCCGCCCCCAAGGGTCAGAGCCACCGCAAACGACCCAAGGCAAATCACAAAGATCACCACAAACGCACCAGGGCATAGCCTGCGCAGCATGGGCCATTCTAACACCTGCCAAACTGGGGCATTCAGGGTCGCCGCAAGACGAAACCGTTCTGCGGGTATCGACAACCACCCTTGCAGCAAAAGCCGCACAGCAAGAGGCAGATTGAAAAAGACGTGCGCCAGTATCACCCCATGATATCCGTAGATATCCAAGCGGGTCAGACCCAGTGGCACAATCAGTTGATTGATCACTCCCTTGCCACCGAACACCGACAACAGACCAAGGATGGCAACGATCACAGGCAGAATAAAGGGTGCACCCATCAGCGCAATCAGGGCACTGCGTCCGGGAAAAGCGCGACGCGCCAGCGCACGCGCAACCGGAATAGCGAGAACCACGCTTAGCAACGCAGACAAAGCCGCCTGCCAAAGCGTAAAGCGCAGGGCGGCCCAATCAGCAGGACCAAGTCCCCCGAATCCGCCCCCACGCCAGAGCACAGCCGTAACGGGGATCAGAACCATCCCCGCAACAACCAGTGCCGCGCTTACTGAGACAGCGCGCGACGCCATGCCTCGATCGCCTCATTGCGAACTGCTGCGGCTTCGTCTTCGCTATAGAACAGAACCTTTTCCGGCACTGGCAGCGCTTTGAACCCTTCGGGCCATTTGTCGTCGGCCAAAGCCGCTGGGAAAGACCAGTTTGACGTAGGGATCATGGTCTGGAACTCTTCGCTCAGAATGAACGCCATGAACTGGTCCGCCAGATCGGATTGATCCGAATTTTTCAATTTTGCCGCAGATTCCACCATGAAATAGTGACCTTCATCAAAGATCGCTGCCGATTTGGTCAGGTCCTCTTCTGCGATGATGTGGTACGCTGGAGAAGTCGTATAGCTAAGCACCATGTCCGCCTCACCATCGGTGAACATGCCATAGCTTTCCGACCAGCCTTTGGTCACTGTGACGATCTTGGGTGCCAATTTGGCCCATGCCTCTTCCGATTTCTCGCCATACACTTGCTGCACCCACAGAACCAACGCCAAGCCCGAGATCGAGCTGCGTGGATCCTGAAGCACCAGGCGCAAATCGTCGGGTGCATTCAGCAGAGCATCAAAACTGGTCGGAGCATCTGTGATCTTGGTGTTGTCATAGATGAATGCGGTGTGGCTGTAGTTGAACGGCACAAAGGTGTCATCGTTCCACTCAATCGGCAAAGTCAAAGCCGAAGTGTCCAAGCCGTGTGGGGCGAATAGTCCGCTTTCACGGGCCTTTTTGGTGATGTCCGAGTTAAAACCAATGGCGACGTCCGCTTCGGTATTGGCGCCCTCTAACAACAAACGCGGCAACAACTCGCCGGTTTTGTATTCCAGATCGCAGCCACAGCGTTCTTCAAACGCAGCCTCGATGCCGGGACCAGGGCCCCACTCAGAGGCAAAATAGTCAGGTGCATAAACTGTCAGGACGGGTGTCTCTGCCGCTGCCGCGCTGGCAAGCATCAGACCCGCAACAAAAGGAAGGGCCTTCATGGCGATCTCCATAGGTTGTGGGCGGAGTTGGCGCACCGAACGCGATGCAGACCTTCCCTCCGCCGGTTCTAGCCGGTTCAGGTTCAACGGGTTCACAAGACGCATCTCAGCCAAGCAGGCACCCCGAGGTTCTGCCGCTATAATTCACGTAAACGCTTAAAACAAGGGGGTTCCACCCCAAAACAGCCGAGGCACAGATTGCAAAACTTCGTTCAGAACTCTCGATTCTGTTCAGTTTGAAAGGAGTGCGTTCCGCCGCATTCTTGATTGTCGGTCTTAGTCGCTGCGCTCGAGTTCTTCCAGAAGCGCCAGGTTAACGGCCACCCCTTCGGATTGCGCCTTGGCTCGCATCTTCAGACGCCCATCACCTGGCACGCGTGCGCCCGGTTCCGCATCAATCTGTCCAACGATTTGGGATACCTGCGCCAGAAAACTGGGGTTGCCCCATTTGGCGGGGTCAATCGCAATGAGTGTGACACCTGGCTTGATATTCAGCGCTCCAAACGCTTGTTTTTCCTCGGTTTCAACGGACAAACACCCCCCCGCCAGAGCGGCTGCCAGAATCTCGACCATCAATGCGATTCCGGTGCCTTTATGTTCGGCAAAGGGCAACAAACTCAGCGTTTCATTGATTTCTGAGGCATCCGTTGTCACGTTTCCTGCTCGATCCAAGCCCCCCGGATAAGGTAAATCATGCCCTTCAGCGGCTGCCAATTTAATGTCCATTAACGCAACAACGGATGACGCCTGATCCCAGACAATCGGTTCAGCCCCCTCACGTGGACAGGCAAAGGACATTGGGTTTGTACCAAAAACAGGTGTCTTCCCCCCATGCGGGACTATCAAGGCCAATGAATTTACCACGCAAATCGCAATAAGCCCTTGGCGCGCCAAGGCTTCGGTTTCAAACCGCAAAGCCGCGAGATGATGCGTATTGGCGCAGGTGAACCCCGCAATCCCCGCGTCGCGGGCCATTTCAATCAGTTGAGGACGGGCCAGCTCTGATGCGATCTGAAAAAATCCATTGTCCCCATCCCCGCGCAGCACCCCAGCGGCCAGACGTTCGATTTTGGGCTTTGCAGCACCGTTGGCATATCCCGATTGAAAGCTCTGCACATAGCGCGGCAACATAGCCAACCCATGACTACGCGGCCCATCCCGTTCAGATTGCATAACAAGATCCGCCAAGATGTCACTGCCCACACCATCCATCCCAGCCGAAACCAGAACCGTCTTGGCCAAATTCCGGATCTCATCCAGCGAGAGGGTTTTTGTTGAAATGTCAGCCATCGTTCGGATCCCTTTTATCTGCCTAAGCAACAGGCAATCCAAGCGCTTCAAAGTCAATCTTGTTCCTTAAGGTTTAGGACCACATTTTTAGGCCTCTTGGCTCAGCCATCTAAGTCTGTGGCTTTTATTAGATCTCGCGCAGCAACTGATCTGGAAATTCAGCACAAAGTGTAGCTTTCGCACCAAAGCCCTGTCTTCAATTCAGACCTCGAACAGATTTACCTCGCACCGCAGTCCCCAGCTGTGGTTCAGTTCCCCCAGACACCCGTTTCCAGCAGTCACCCAACGAGGTATTTCAGATCCATGGCTCGATTGTCCCCATATCAAGACATTCCCGCTCACGGTTTCTGGCGCAGCGCCGTTGTCGAACAACGACCAGAAACTTTGGATCACTTGCACAAACCTAAATTTGACCTGTCGCCAGACACGGCTATCATGACGGCCGGCAGTTGCTTTGCACAACATATCCATCGGCGCTTAACCAAGTCTGGTTGGAATGTACTGCAAGTTGAGCGCTTACCAGATCAAATCCCTAAGTCAGTGCGCCAACAATACGGCTATGATCAGTTTTCCGCACGATACGGGAATATCTATACTGCGCGACAGCTCAGAGAGTTAATCGCGGATGCCTTTGCAGAAACCCCTTCTGAGCCTTTGATTTGGGAACGTGAAGGTCGTTTTTTTGATGCCTTGCGACCAGCAGTCGAACCAGATGGTTTGAAATTCGCATCCGATGTCAAACGTAGCCGTCAGGATCACCTGCAGTCGGTACGAGGATTACTCAACCAAACCAAGGTCATGGTGTTCACTCTCGGGTTGACCGAGGCATGGCTGGACAATGCCACAGGCCGCGCATTGCCGACGGCACCCGGAACCATAGCTGGCACCATAGAGACCAACCCGGCGACCTTTCACAACTTTTCTTACCCCGAAATTCTGGAAGATCTAAAACAAACCCAGAGCATCCTAAAGCATCAGAACTTGGACATTCAAATCTTGCTCACGGTTTCTCCGGTTCCACTGGTGGCCACGGCGTCCGGACATCATGTCGGGCCTGCTTCTACATACTCAAAATCCGTACTGCGTGCTGTCTGTGGTACCCTACAAGACAGCGACCCTGATTTTGACTATTTCCCCTCGTACGAAATCATCACAACACCGGTTGTAGGAGGGCCGTTCTTTGCCCGCAATCTAAGGGACCCCTCATCCGAGGGGGTAGATACTGTTTTCGGGGTATTTTCCCTGGCCTACGAAGGGGCAGACCCACCTTTAGTTCAATCAAAAGCAGTGCCAGAACAGCAGAAATCTTCCGAAGATGTCCAATGCGAAGAGATCCTGCTGGAGACATTCCGAAAATGACCCGTATCGCGATTTTGGGAAACTCTCACATTGCCGCCTACAAAGCTGCGCTGCCGCTGATCAAAAGCAAGTTTCCTGATGCGGTCGTGACCCTATACGGCGTCAACAATGCGGACTTTCACGCCAAATCCCTAGGTCATTCTGACCCGTTGCGGGTGCGATCCCAAGAAGATGCGCAATCCGGTGGTATGATTGATATAAAAGGTCCGGTGGAATTAGACCTAAGCGCGTTTGATCGTGTCTTACTTGCGTCGCATGGTTTCTACCTGCCTTCATACTATTCCATCTTAGCAACACATGATGTTCTCGACCTCACAACGGCAGGCCATTCGAAATCCATATCGCTTGCGGCTTTGACCAAGGCTATGCAACTGCGAACCACGGCTTACCGCAAGAAATTGCAACAGTTCTACAACCCCGACAGCCGATTTGTGATCGTTCAAATGCCATTTCCCGCGCAGCAATCTGTACAGAATATACCA
Source organism: Phaeobacter sp. NW0010-22 (assembly GCF_040365955.1). Classification (NCBI taxonomy): domain Bacteria; kingdom Pseudomonadati; phylum Pseudomonadota; class Alphaproteobacteria; order Rhodobacterales; family Roseobacteraceae; genus Phaeobacter; species Phaeobacter sp. NW0010-22. Next base: position 2,748 of record NZ_BAABWT010000011.1, on the reverse strand, counting down.
GATATTGCGGGCACAGCTCAGCAACCTGACGCGGATCGCCTGATGGCACTGTTCAACACGATTGTGTCCGAAGAGTTGAAGCAATCAAATCTTAACTATGCTCCGGTCCCGTCCCGGATGATTGCAGCCCCATTTTTATCTCTTGCTCAATTCGCCAGGGCGAATGATCTTTCTACAAAGCCTGAGGCGTCCGACTTCACACATATGAATGCGGGTTATGCTTTGGAAACCCTGTCTGACCTGCTTGTTCCCCAATCGCCCCTTTAGCCCGGTAGACACGGCCAAACATCCACGATTTGTCCCTCGCGAACAGTGGTGACAGTGCCGAATTGCGACAAGACGGCTTCGCTTTGACTGGGGTGTAATAGGGCAATGTCGCCCGCCACCACATCCCATCCAGAGGGGCAGGACCATACCTCTTGGTTAGAGGAGCGACCAAATATCTTGGAATAGGTTGCCTGAGGCGGGAATACCGGGCGTGCTTTGTAATACCCGCCCTGGATCGCAAGATCGAAAGTCTTAGACCACCTGTCGGGTAAAAACTCTAAACCCGGAATCGGATTTTTGTGCATAACTTTCAGCACCGGTGTTGCGATGAACAACGCGGGTTTAAAATCATCGCGATTTTTCGACATAAAGTCTGTTGGTTGCACTAAAATCGAACCGAACGAGATATCGTTGACGTCCCCACCCGCACGATACCGGTCAAAGGTCAAACTCCCGCCTGCGTTAACGCACCCATCCCTAACAAACGACGAGGCACGGGTAATTCTGGAATCACAAGCCGCTGAAGCACGTGCTTTCAGTACCGACGGCAGTTTGGGGAGATGCGCCTCATAACACATCACGCCACTCACCTCTAAACCCGGTAGCGACCGCGCCTGCTCCATAGCTTCGTGCACAGACGCAGGATCAAAACCACCCCGATGGAGCCCGACATCCACCTCGAACGAAAGACGCAAACGCACACCGAACTCTTGCGCAAGGGCGGAATACTCCGCCACACGCGTTTCACTGTCCACCAACCACTGAATGCGAGGTGCGTCCGCGATAAAGTCCGACAGGATACGCCGTGCTGCTGACACCAAAAAAGGGCGGCCCACCAAATGGTCCGCCTCAACATCCGCACTTAGCAATGCAGCCATCATCGGTTCGGAAAACGTCATATAGCTGTTGATGGGCAAAGCCCGCTGCACGTACTGGAGCAATGGAAAGCAAGGCAGCGATTTTGCCACCAAACGCCAGTTTAATGCAGGGTCGGCATGTCTCTGAATGGCTTCGATATTGGCATCAAGTCTATCCAGATCCACAACAACCGTTGCAGCATCGACTCCTTGGGATTTAAGACCCTCTGAAAGCTGGCTTAGAAACGGATCGTGTGTCATGCGCCCGCCGTTCCATCCAAGAGTCGCGCCACAGCAGGAGATAGCAACCTGCCGGTTGGATCAAACGTCTGACGAATGTATGCAAATTTCTCAAAATCTGGGTAAAGATCTACCAGATCATTTTGAGTCAGCGAATGCAGCTTTCCCCAGTGTGGACGTCCCCCAGCGGCTTTGAAGATCGTTTCTATGTCCTCAAAAAAGGCCTCTTGCGGCTCCTCTGGGACAGAGTGAATAGCGATCGAGATGCGACCCTCGCCTTGAAAAGGAGACAGATATGCCCTGTCCCCTGCAGAACGGCGGATCTCAATTGGGAAAAAGATGTCTGGATACTTGGCCTCGGTCCTCGAGATGACTTCGTTCAGCGCGTCTTGCGCGACTTCAATGGGAAGATGGTATTCCATCTCAATAAAGCGAACATCACGTTGACTACACAAAACCTTCCAACTTTCACCGACATAGTCTTCGTCCGATTGCGCCAGTGTCAGTAGCTTAAGCAGCAGGGAACGTAGCGAAGGATGCAATCGCCCCAGTGAACGCGCAAGACGCAATGCTTTGACAGCTAAGTTGTCCAAATCTATAGGGGGTTTGGTTTCTGTCAGATCAGTTAAATTATGACGAATCTCAACGGCTTTGCCCGTGTGTGGTATGTAGAAGAATTCAAAGTTTCGATTGTCCTCCCAATGCTGCATCATGCCGTTCAATGTGTCCGTCACCGATGCAAGCCTGACTTGCCTGTGCAGATTGTATTTTGGAACAAGAGAGACATGGGCCTCTAGCAAAAGACCAATCGTTCCAAGCGAGACTTGCACGGCTTCCAAAAGGCCCGGCGTTTCATGTGAGCCCGTCTCAACAACATCGCCCGCAACAGTCATGAAACGGGCCGCAAGCAACTCTGCAGACAGGCAAGGCAACGTCGCCCCTGTCCCGTGTGTCGCCGTCGAAACCGCCCCCGCTAGAGTTTGCGTGTTTATGTCTCCCAGATTCCGAAACGCCAGGCCATGTTCCCCGAGCGCTGGTGACAACTGTCGAAGCGAAACATTCATATTGACCCAAGCAGAGGATTCAAACGGCTGCAAAACAACCCTCTCATCCAAACCACTCATATCCAGAATGCCATCCGCTCCGGCGATCAAGGGTGTAAAGGAATGGCCCGATCCCACGGCCCGCAAGACGTTGCCGCTCTGCAAATCACGTCGCAATTCATCAAGAGTTCTAGGTACACTTGCTGTCAGAGACGATTGTTGGTTTCCAGCCCAATTTTGCCACATGCATCTTGCCTCCAAGTTAGGAAAGAGTGGCAAAGACATCAGTCCCTTACAAGCGCGACGTCGCGACAGGAACAAGAATTGGATAAATGGGAGAA